>CAZYJE010000024.1:0-1152 GCA_964647685.1 uncultured Pseudomonadota bacterium
TATCGTTAAATTTAAAATTAAACATTTAAAATGTATAAATTTCTAGTTTAAATACGAAGGGGGCATTTAAAATGAAAGATTTAACATCTCGTCGATGATGTAAAATAATAATGAAATTTAACTACTCTTACTTACTGGCAATTTTCCTTGCGACCACTGCAATTCAGGCACAAAACTGTGTTCGAAATCCTTATCTTGGAGGACCTCAAAACGCCTTTATTAAGGCTACTGAAAGCGTCAATGACATGCTTCAAGTGAGTAACATGGATACTGAAGCCTTTTACCTTAGATCTTTTTCAGATGTCGCTCTTGATGGTTCTGCTTTTACTGATTACTTCTTTAGGATTGAAGATGACTCCAGTGGTGCTACTGTTAATAAACTTCTTATGGTTAGAGTAAGCACATATCAAAACTATACCTTTGTTGATGATTATCTTATGATCCCCATGGCTGATGCTGATAATGAAACTGATCTTGAAGATATCTTAGCAGCGTTCCATGATGATTATGATGCTGCTTTCTACGCCGAAATTATTGCCGACGCAACCAAAAAGAACTGTAACCTGATGAAAGAATCATTCACTTATTTCTATGAACTTTTCGGACAAAGATTCAAGCAAGATTTGAATAATTAAGACTGTATTTCAATATCATGATTTAAGTTTAGCT
The DNA here is from genome assembly GCA_964647685.1 of uncultured Pseudomonadota bacterium. GTDB lineage: Bacteria > Babelota > Babeliae > Babelales > Vermiphilaceae > CAZYJE01. The sequence continues at coordinate 670 of CAZYJE010000024.1, forward strand.
TACCAAATGAGTGTTAAATTAAAATATTTTAACTCTTTTCTGATTCTGACAGGGGTTTGGGGTTTGGGGTTTGGGGTTTGGGGTTTGGGCTCTGCCAGTTGGCCTTGGTCAAGCACCAGTATGCGGTCGGCATCGGCAATTGTTGACAAGCGGTGTGCGATAGCAATCGTGGTGCGACCTTTGGATACGCGCCGCAATGTCGACAAGATGTCTTGCTCAGTCCGGGTATCCAGCGCGCTGGTCGCTTCATCAAGCAAGAGTATCGGCGGATTTTTGACCAACGTGCGCGCGATGGCCACTCTTTGCTTCTCACCGCCGGACAGCTTTAGACCGCGTTCGCCCACCTCGGTTGCGAACCCTTGCGGCAATTGTTCGATGAAGGGCAGGATCGCTGCGTCACTGGCTGCCGCTACCACATCTTCGTCGCGCGCGCCGTCACTGCCATAGGCGATGTTGTAGCCGATCGTATCGTTGAACAGCACG
>CAZYJE010000025.1:0-1544 GCA_964647685.1 uncultured Pseudomonadota bacterium
AGGCCTTTATTAGCCTTAACTACCTTCCTCTTAAAGCCTTGTGAAGGGCTTTAAAAGCTTCTCTTTAAAAGGAGGTAATCCAGCCGCAGGTTCCCCTACGGCTACCTTGTTACGACTTAACCCTAGTCACTAATTTTACTGTGGTACGCTGCCTCCCAAAAGGGTTAGCTCACGCACTTCGAGTAAAACCAATTCCCATGGCTTGACGGGCAGTGTGTACAAGGTCCGAGAACGTATTCACCGCGCCGTATCTGATGCGCGATTACTAGCGATTTCAACTTCATGAGGTCGAGTTGCAGACCTCAATCCGAACTTAGACCGGCTTTATGAGATTAGCTTACCCTTACAGGTTCGCAACTCTTTGTACCGACCATTGTAACACGTGTGTAGCCCTAGGCATAAGGACCATGATGATTTGACGTCATTCCCACCTTCCTCCTGGTTTCCCAGGCAGTTTCATTAGAGTGCCTATAAATAGTAGCAACTAATGATAGGAGTTGCGCTCGTTAAAGGACTTAACCCAACATCTCACGACACGAGCTGACGACAACCATGCAGCACCTGTGCAATTGTTCAAGCCGAAACTTGAAAAGCTATGTTTCTATAGCGATCAAAAGCATGTCAAGCCTAGGTAAGGTTCCTCGCGTATTATCGAATTAAACCACATGTTCCACCGCTTGTGCGGACCCCCGTCAATTCCTTTGAGTTTTAATCTTGCGACCGTAGTCCCCAGGCGGATCACTTAACGCGTTAGCTACGACACTAATCCTGTAAACAGAACTAACGTCTAGTGATCATCGTTTACTGCGTGGACTACCAGGGTATCTAATCCTGTTTGCTACCCACGCTTTCGTACCTCAGCGTCAGAAATGGACCAAGAAGCTGCCTTCGCCATCGGTGTTCCTCTCGAGATCCACGCATATTACCGCTACTCCGAGAATTCCACTTCTCTCTTCCATTCTCAAGTATGCCAGTATCTGCTGCTGACCTTCAGTTAGGCTGAAGAATTTAACAACTGACTTAACATACCGCCTACGTACCCTTTACGCCCAATTATTCCGAATAACGCTTGCACCCCTCGTATTACCGCGGCTGCTGGCACGAAGTTAGCCGGTGCTTTCTCTAATGGTACCGTCATCTTTTATCCGTATTAAGGATAAACATTTCTTCCCACTTAACAGAAGTTTACGACCCTAAAGCCTTCATCCTTCACGCGGCGTTGCTGCGTCAGGCTTTCGCCCATTGCGCAATATTCCTCACTGCTGCCTCCCGTAGGAGTCTGGACCGTATCTAAGTTCCAGTGTGGCCGTTCACCCTCTCAGGCCGGCTAACCATCATCGCCTTGGTAGGCTATTACCCCACCAACAAGCTAATAGTACGCAAGCTCATCTCTTAGCGGTAGCAAGAGGCCACCTTTCTCCCCGAAGGGACATATGCAGCATTAACCTCAGTTTCCCAAGGGTATTCTTCACTAAGAGGCAGATTCTTACGCGTTACTCACCCGTCCGCCGCTTTACTAACTTCCGAAGAAGCGTTCTCGCTCG
>CAZYJE010000026.1:0-1063 GCA_964647685.1 uncultured Pseudomonadota bacterium
GGACTTAATACAAAATCAGTAAATAAGCATTTGGGAGATTTATATTTAGATTTAGAGAAGTACCAGGACGCTCTTGACCATTATATAAAGATAGACACTGAGGACATAAAAAATCTTAAAATGCTACATAACCTGGTTAAGATCTATGATAAGCTTAAAAACAAAAAAGAACTCATTAACACGTATGGTTTTATAGTTGAACTTGACCCTAGTAACCTCAAAGCATTGTTCAATCTTATTAGACTCAACCTTAATGCTCAAAATAAATTTCCTGCAGCTAAAGCATTGTATCAATATCTGCTTCAAAAACAGTTTGATTTTAAAGAGTACCAGGAATTGATAAAGAAGTTTAAAGGACTTAAAAAAATGCTACCAGAGATGATATTTGATAATTTCGATAATTTTAAAGATGCCAATAAGGTGACACTGTTTAATTTTGCAAGAATCCTTCTAGCTAATAATCTACCTACCAAATCACGAATTGTGTTTAAGACTATATTCGGTGATCAAGATACTGAAGATAAACTCAAAGCAGCCGCTCTTTACAAAGAGTTTAATTTTTTGGAAGAAGCAGTTAAGCTATACGAAGGAATCCTTGAAAAGGAACCGGAAAATACTGATGTATTGTTCGAGCTTGCTTATCTGAATTATTGTATAAATAACACTGAAAGTGCTTTAGCTTATGCTGATAAGCTATATGAGATTGATTCGGATAACTTAGAAGTGTTGATGGTTATGGGTGAAATTCTAACACAAAAAGGCAGTTATCAAGAAGCTTTTAATGTCGTTAATAAGGCAGAGTCCATTGATTTGTTAAGAAAAGACATAATGAGGTTGAAATTGAAGATAATGAAGAAATTGAAAAAAAATAGACCAGAACTTGCAAAGGATATAAAGGAGTATGAAAAGGCTGTTAAAAATAAGACAAATAAACATGATAAAGAGGATGTGAATTCACAATGCAAAAAACAAAAATCATGGTATGATTTTAATTAGAGTATTAATCATCTTATTGATTGGCATAATTGCCTTGTGGTGTGGGGTTTGGGGTTTGGGGTTTGGG
>CAZYJE010000027.1:0-1214 GCA_964647685.1 uncultured Pseudomonadota bacterium
ACCCCAAACCCCAAACCCCAAACCCCAAACCCCATCCTTACAATTAACCTGTTAGATTGATTTAAATTATCAACTCGATTCAAGCTCAACTTCACAAGAAGACTCCGGATAATGTAAACTCACAAAGAAGTAATAATCTTCACTTGAAGACAAGGCACCTGAGTTTACCAGATTGAGATTTAAACCTTCATCATATATCTCTACTTTCTTCATGTCAGAGTCGTATTTTAAATAGATAACTGTTCCAGGCTCATGCTTCTTTAACACTGGATTTAGGTTTTTCATTCTTGTTGTTGATGTCCCACAATAAGATACGTTTCCTGATGCACCAAAGCTATTAGATAAGCTGCTGTTTATGTTCTTAATTATAGCTTTGTACCTTGATCCTGTTGTTATACCAATATCTAAAAACGCATCTGTGTGGACTGTGTTTATCTTTATCTTAAACACGTGATTATCCAATGGCTCGTTAAAGAAGAAGCAAGAGTAGTTCTTGACTGTTGGGGCTATTCTATTGACCTGTACTCCTTTCTTTGTATTTGTCATAACTATATGATTAGTACAAAAATCAAAGTCTTTAACTGAAAGAGATCGTAAAGAGAAGCTTACTCTTTCTAAGCTAGATAGGAATGAGTTTAACAGCCTTTTGAATTGGAGATTGTAGAAAGAGAGAGACTTTTCTAATTCACTCTTTGTCATGTGAGAGATGTTTTTAAATTCAACTTCTTCTCTTTCTTTATTATAAAGCACTTGAAAGTGATTACACAGTGTTTCCAGGTCAGAAGACGAATTCACGTCAATTGACTTGTCTACCATATTCACAGCTGTTCTTGTCTTTGTCTGAATACTCCTAAGCAGTTTTGAATATGTTTCTTGACCAAGCTGATCAATAAGCTTTTTTATATAGTCTTTATGGTTAAGGAAGTCATTGTGCTGTGTGTTGTTTATCTTTAGGTTCTTTAGGAAAAATTCTTTCTTCACAATAAGATTAGAAGGACAATCGGTATGATTGTTTTTAATACAAATTATACAGCTTTTGGGCTCTGCTGTACATTCCTCGAATAAACATACATACCTTACTGTTCTATCTTCGTGTATTTCGCATTTTATATTAGAGCTGTCTGTCATTATTATTTAATTATTAGTGGGGGAATTAGGGTGATTTAATCAACACAATAGCTGTAACTTGTGGGGTTTGGGGTTTGGGGTTTGGG
>CAZYJE010000028.1:0-1135 GCA_964647685.1 uncultured Pseudomonadota bacterium
GCCTAACAAATACGTCAGGCAATTCGTGGACTATCGAAATATTTGCAGCAGAAGAGATTTTTTGTTTTCCATACCCTTTTCATCCCAAACCCCAAACCCCAAACCCCAAACCCCAAACCCCAAACCCCGTGTTTCTTATACCAACCACAAATAATTTTATTTAAATTTCTTAACCATGCTGTAAATGAACCTATATTGCTGGAAAGTCTGTACAGCTCCAAACCTTTGCGTTCTAAGTACCCTAACCACATCAAAAATAGAAACCTTAAATTCTTGCTTTTTCTCCTTAGACATCACCCAGTGATCATAGATATTGAATACGGCGGCAAGTGTTCCTGATCTTCCAATTCCCGCTGAACAATGGATGACGATTGGGCTCTTACTCTCCTGCTTCTTCTTATACATATCTTTAATGAACTGTAAGAACTCTTCTGTATCTTTTTCACTTAGTGTTGAAAAGTCAACCCAATTATAGAAATGATAGTGATCAATAGCCAAGTCTTTGTCGGATTTTAGTGATTTAAGCTCTATCATTCTCCTAATAAAAAGAGAGTTGTCTTCTTGTGGCTTTGTGTTGATAACATGGTTTTTTGTATCCATCTTCTTGTCAGGCCAGTATTTATGGCATTTCATGCCAAATTTGTTTTTCTCGATTATACAAATGATCATCTCACTATTTTCCTTATCAACCATTTGCCAGAAGTGATCTGTCGTGTTTACTAAGGGACCTTGGGTAAGAATGAGATTATCACCTTTTTTACCAGTCAGATGGTTATCAACGTAATTAGCGTTAATATAGTTGTGCTCTGACAATTCTTCGTTATCCAGCTTCACAATATTGTGCTTAAAAGCCAACACATCAGAATACCTATTAAGAGCTTTATACTTACTCCTCGTAGCTAGATTACTCATCGCCTCATCCCTCGAACTCAAATAACGTAAAATCTCAAACTCTTCTTCGAGATTTCGTTTATTGAATTGACTAACAGGAATTGGCTCGCATAACTGTTTTATCACGGTTTCTAGTTCTACGCTCATTTACTTTATAATTATTTCTTGTTAATTTAACATTTTAATTAACGGCTTGCGGGGTTTGGGGTTTGGGGTTTGGGGTTTGGGGTTTGGGGTTTGGGGT
>CAZYJE010000029.1:0-1067 GCA_964647685.1 uncultured Pseudomonadota bacterium
ACCCCAAACCCCAAACCCCAAACCCCAAACCCCAAACCCTTTATCTATTATAAACCACTAATTATCTTCAAACCGCTTTGTTATACTATTATAAATGTTTTTAAAACTGGATACTCAAGAAATGGTATCAAAGCTTATCTCAATGAAACTCGATAAAGAGAGTAATAAAACTATAAAAGAATATGATAATGTAATTGAGTTAAGCCATGACACTTCTAATCTACAATATAAGAATGATAAAGGAGAGGTATTACGTTTACGGAATGATAATGATATAAAAGACTTTTTGATAAAAGATAGTAATAATAAGGCTAAACGAGCTATATTGATAGAGAAGAAGAAAATAAGAACACAGTCAGAGCAGGGTATTAATTTATCTTTCTCCCAAGTGAATTACAGTATAAACGAGTTAAATCAACAAAGGATGATGATGTCAGATAGTTTTGACTTTTGTGATGGTGAAAGGACTAGGGGAAAGAGTTTAAAGCAGGAAAGTGAAGAAGACAGACATTATATCACTAATGGCCTGGCAGATATGAAAAAACAAATGATTAACCTTAAACATACTTATGATAGTAAAATTGACTCAATAGAAGCTCAATTACACGAAACAACAAAGAAACTTGATAAAGTAGTTGCCACACTAAACAGGTATTACAATAAACAGAAAGAAAGAGAAGAAAGGAAACAAGCTGTTCCTAAGAAGATACTATCAAAAAACTCACGTAAATGCGATCTTTGTGGTCAGATCTATTTAACCAAGTATTTCAAACAATCTGTGATATGTAAGAACTGTTATAAGCCAACTAATCATTATATGACTAATCTTGATATGATCAATGCAGATTTTGTAATAAGAAACAAACTATCCAACAAAACCTCTATCTTCTCAAGACAGTCAAAGAAAAACATCAGAAACAAGCAAAAGGAATCTCATAAGCACAAATGGAAAAAGCAGAAGTGAATTGAATAACAACCTTAAGTTAATTAGCTATTTTTATCTAAGCTATATATAAAGCCCTGGGGTTTGGGGTTTGGGGTTTGGGGTTTGGGGTTTGGGGTTTGGG
>CAZYJE010000030.1:0-1084 GCA_964647685.1 uncultured Pseudomonadota bacterium
GATTGCATTGCCGTATCCAATGTCCATGCGGACACGGCAAAGGTATTTTGGTGGTCATTCCAAATGAGACCCCCGTTTCCCTTTTTGCATCGTGGTAGCCGTGCCCAGATCCAGCGGAACATCCCCCCATTCACAAGCCCAAACCCCAAACCCCAAACCCCAAACCCCAAACCCCAAACCCCTTCTTGTCCTTTCAGGAATTATATTCAATTAAACTTTAACCAGTATCATGGTAGCGTAGTATTTGTTATCATTATCTTTGTAAATGGCCACAGCTCCTTGATTTGGCTTATCTGATATCATATTCTTATTGTGTCCTTCACTGTTAATCCACATCTCCATGAATTTCTTAGCTCCTTCTATGCTATCCACATCGTACCCACCGAAAGCAGCTACGTTTTCGTTTGTATATCTAAAGTCATGTCCTTCTATTCTTTCTTTGAATAAATCGTGACTGATTTTCCCTTTATTCTCCATATAGACACAGTGCTTGAGGGTTATATCATATACCTCTTGATTCCATGTCAACATTGGCAATCCTATTCTTCTTCTGTATTTATTCAAACGAGAGAAGGTTTCTAATGACATTGCCATACACTCTCTATCCTCATTCACAGTTACTTTAGTTTCTACTTTATTCTTTAAAGAGAAGGACGGGAAGCTGTTTGAAACGTTATTCTTATTAATAACCTGGATCTTCTTAATAACCACATTGGTGTTGCTTGTATCTACTTCAGGGAAATCATATTTTTCTATGTTGAGTGTTTTATCAAGGGAAGTATAGACCATGCTCCATTTAAATAGCTTAAGTAGCTTATCTGCTTCGTTTTGATCGATTCCATAAGGGAAGTTGTATCGAAGAGGGGAGCCTGTTTTAGCTGCTGATTCTAGAGTCCATATAAAATTCTTAAAGATTTGCATGGTCTGATCGCCTGTTAATCCAAATGGATAAAGTGGAGGAGGTTCTGTGTTGGAAGTGAGTGAAACACAGCTTATTAAGCACACTATTGGCCATATAAATAGCTTCATTTATACTAAGAGTTTGAATTTAAAAAATTTGAATTTCATTATTACAAAATGACTC
>CAZYJE010000031.1:0-33875 GCA_964647685.1 uncultured Pseudomonadota bacterium
AAGCAAGTTATATGGTGGATGTAGCTCAGTTGGTAGAGCACCAGATTGTGGCTCTGGCGGTCGTGGGTTCGATTCCCACCATTCACCCCAAAATTCTGGACTTATAACTTATTTGAAAAAATTTGTCGGGGCATGGCGCAATTGGTAGCGCACTCGCTTTGGGAGCGAGGGGTTGTCAGTTCGAGTCTGGCTGCCCCGACCATTTTTTATCTTCTTTCTTTTTCTCAAGAAACTTTCATGAAAAAACTAGTCTTAATTTTATCTTTATCCTTATTCTCTATAAATATTTTTACTTTAAATTATGACACTGATACTGATATCTTAACAACAAGCTCTAGTGGCAGCGAAAATTATGATATTGATCAAAATCTATATTACCTATTTGATCAATATGGTTATTTTAAATGTGACCATCACAATGCGGGAATTTTATACAAAACAATTAAATTCGGTAAAAAATTATCCCGAAAGCAAAAAATATATCTTGCAAAGCTACATAATGAATGTCTTAAAGAATTACTATTAAAAAGTTATCAAATTTAAGAACTCTAAAGGAGAGTACATGAAACAATTGTTATTAGTGGCTGCATTATGTGTAGCCACTTTTTGTTATCCACAATTTACAATTGATGAAGCTCCACACAAACAACATGCACAACAGTGGACTGAAACATACGTTAATGAAAAAACACCACCAGCTGAACTGCAAAAACTTCTTAATCTTTGTTATTTTTCTTATATTCGCTCAATTATTACATTGCAGGCACAAGAAGTCACGCTACCTCTTTTAGAATCAATGCAACATGGGTATCAAAACATTTTTTACACTCGTATGAACCCAAACCATGAGCGTCCACACTTTATTTCTAATCAACAAAAAAATAAAAATCACTTTGAACTATTTTGGCAACTGCATGATGCACACAAAACTATCGGCCTAACTTATGTACAAATGCTTGAATATCTTTTAAAAAAAAATGGTATAAAGACAAAAACAATACAAGAGGCAGCTGCCATGCTACGACAACAGGCACGAAACATAAAAGTTGCAGCACTTTATAATATCAATAAACTTTTTTATGATTTTCTTTCAATCTTGCAAAGCAAAAAAACAAAAACAATCAAAAGCATGTGGGACTATTTGCCACTTCTTTCTTACAGAGCATTTATTAATGCTCATTTTCTTTATAAAAAAGTAAATACAAAAATTAGTTCTGCTTTACTCAAGTTACAAAAAACCGACGCTTTACTGTGGCAAACAATAGAAGAAGTTCGGGCATCTTTTTATTTAGCGCATACAAAAACATTATTTGAAAAAATGAAATCAATGAATATTGATAAACAGTATTTTGCCATTATGCTTGATGAATATGGTTTACTTAATAAAGATGAGCAAATTGTTCAACTTGACGAAAACAATATTCTATCGTTAGATGTGATTGTTGGAAAATAATGAAAACTTTTAATAAAGAGATTGCCACACTTCTACGCAAGTTCGCAATGACGGGAAGGTTATGATTTTAATTTTAAAATTTATAAAATGAAATATTACAAAATAAACTGGATTGCCGCGCCTACTACCGTAGGCTCGCAAAGACGAATATGAGAATATCTATTTTCTATCTGCGCATTATTATAAAAATCAAAATAAATCTTCACCTTTAATAAAGGCACTAAATCATGTTCATACATTTTTGCTTTTAACAAAATCACCAAATCCCCGTCATTGCGAGCGTAGCGGGGCAATCCAGTTTATTAAAAATAAAATAATCATTATAACTTTATAAATTATGATGAATCTTTTTAAAAAATAGGAATAAACAATGTCGTTTGAAATCATCAAAGCCACTGGCAATAAAGAAAAATTTGACCTGAATAAAGTTCGTAGATCACTTAAAAAATCTGGAGCTCCAGATGACTTAATTCAAGAGATAGTACAAGAAATAGAAAAAAATAAAACGTCTTTTACAACAACTCGTGATATTTATAATTTTGCTTTACATGAACTTAAAAAAACTAATAAACCAGTTGCTGCAAGGTACAACTTAAAACATGCACTTATGGCACTCGGGCCAGCTGGTTTTCCGTTTGAACAATTTGTAGCAGAACTTTTTAGAAAACAAAATTATGAAGTAGAAACAAATAAAACAGTTGCTGGTTATTGTGTTGAACATGAAGTTGATATTATTGCACACAAAAATAATGAACATATGACTATTGAATGTAAATTTCATAATCGAAGTGGGCTAAAATCTGATATAAAAGTTGCTCTTTACTGCAAAGCTCGTTTTGATGATCTGCAAAAAGGTTGGAAAAACGAAAAAGAACATACACAAGAAATTCATAGTTCATGGGTTGTTACCAATACAAAACTTACAAAACAAGCGCTCCAATACGGAACGTGTGCAGGGCTAAATATGCTTGACTGGAAACACCCAGAAGGCAGCTGCTTGCCAGACCTAATCACTAAGGCCCATCTGCATCCAATTACTGCCCTTACAACTTTGAGCAAATCACAACAAAAACAGTTTATTAAAGATGGCTTTGTACTGTGTAGCCAGGCAAAAGATAACCGTCATTTACTAAAAAAATATGGACTTTCTGAAGAAAAAATAGAAGAATTTATCTCTGAAGCAGAGGCTGTTTGTAAAAAATAAAAGACTTTTTTGTAAATATAAATCTATTTAACTATAATACGAATATGTAAAATAAATTATAAATACAAAAAGGACCTTTCATGATTTTTATAAACAATCGCTTTATGAAATCTTTTGATTGGATTACTTTTCTACTTTTGACAGCACTATCAATTATCAGTGTTCTTTTTGTTTTTAGTACAACAACAACTATAGCTCAACCTTACTCTATTTTTTTTAAAAAACAGTTTTTCGGTGTCATTGTAGGAATCATTCTATACCTTGTTTGTAGCTGTATTGACTATCGAGTGTGGATGCGTTGGGGCTATTTTTTGTACTTTGTAACTATTGGACTTTTAATTTTCACTCTTATTAAAGGAACCATTGGAATGGGGGCCCAACGTTGGATTAATTTTGGTTTATTTAAACTGCAGCCTTCAGAGCTTACCAAACTTTTTTTACCAGCTTATATAACCTATTTTTTATATACACATGACCAATCAGAAAAACTTTATTTTAAAGATTTTTTACCCATTTTAGCGATGCTTTTTATGAGTTTTGTTCTTATAAGAAAACAACCCGATCTAGGAACAGCGCTCATTGTTCTTTTTTCTGGTCTTATTATGTTATGGGCTGCAGGAATTTCTAAAAAGTTTTTTATTTATTCAGCGCTTGGAGTTTTTATATCTGCACCACTACTGTGGACAATTTTAAAAGATTATCAAAAAAGAAGAATTTATGTATTTTTAGGATATGGAAAAAGCAATAAAGAACGTTATCATATAGAGCAATCACATATTGCAATTGGTTCTGGAGGACTTTTTGGCAAAGGTTTTTTAAAAGGAACACAAAATAGATTATCATTTTTACCAGAAAGTCGAACCGACTTTATTTTTGCAATTGTTTGTGAAGAGTTTGGGTTTTTTGGAGCTCTTTTTCTTTTACTATTGTACGCAACGTTATTTTTACGACTATTTTTACAAATTTATAATATGGCAAACCCTTTTAAACAACTTTTTGCTTTAGGACTTTTGAGCCACATTGTTCTTTCTGCAATTATCAATATTGCCATGGTCATTGGCCTACTGCCAATTGTTGGTATTCCACTGCCGCTTATAAGTTATGGTATTAGTAGTTTATGGGCAACATTTATTTCTTTTGGATGGATTTCTAGCATTCAACTACAACGATAAAAGGAAACATTATGGAACAAATTGAAACACTTGATGTTATTGAACTACAAGAACAACCAGTTGAACAACAACTTGATTTTATTCCAAAAACATTTGACGATTATTTAGGACAAAAAGAACTTAAAGAAAAACTTTCTATCTATACACAAGCTGCAAAACTACGTGGCGAACCGCTTGATCATCTTTTGCTTTTTGGTCCCCCAGGACTTGGCAAAACAACACTTTCACAAATTATGGCACACGTTATGAACGTTGGCATAAAAATTTGTAGCGGCCCTACAATGGAACGAACTGGTGATCTTGTTGCAATTTTATCTGGCCTTGAACCAAATGATATTTTATTTATCGACGAAATCCATCGACTTCCAAAAAATGTAGAAGAAATGCTGTATAGCGCAATGGAACAGTTTCGCGTTGACATTATTATTGGCCAAGGAACAGGAGCCCAATCTGTTAATTTGCCAATTAATCCATTTACTTTAGTTGGAGCAACAACAAAATCTGGAATGATTGCAGCACCACTGAGAAGCAGATTTGGTATTATTGAGCAACTTGATTTTTACAATATTGATGATTTGGCACACATTATTTTACAAAATGCACAATATTTACAGTTACAACTCTCTCAAGAATCTGCTTTACAACTTGCACAATGTTCTCGTGGAACGCCACGAATTGCAAAAAAATTACTAAGAAGAATCAGAGATTTTGCACAAATTAAAAACAAAAACATTGCAGATGAAACTTTAGTAGCAAACTCACTTGAATGCCTAGGAATAGACAAAAATGGACTCAGTACTTTCGACAATAAATTACTTTCGTTAATAATTAACAACTTTAATGGTGGGCCAGTTGGCCTTGAAACATTAGCATCGCTTACTGGGCAAGATAAAGAAACAATAGAAACAGTTTACGAACCTTTTTTACTCAGGTCAGGCTACCTAGAAAAAACACCCCGCGGAAGACAAATTCCACGGATACAACTTACAAAATTAAGAGAAAAAAGTACTGGGCAAAAAACTATTCTATAAACTATTTTTCAATCTCTATTTCTTGCAAAACAGGACCATAATTGAAAGCACCTTTTTTAGATAATGAATTGTCATTCAAGCTAGCTATTCTAAATTTTTTGGTACGCATAAGCTTTAATTGGTTTCTATCTTGTGGATATATTTTTTTCTTTTTTCTAGAAGAAAGCAACTGCCTAAACGAAGCTCCAAATGAGTTTCTTCTTTTTTTATTTTTACGAAAAATATTTGTTAAACCAATACCTGACAAAGATCCTGCAAGCAGTACCATTGTTAACAATGTCGATTTTTTAATTTTTATAGTCATATAAACTTTCTATTTTAGACTTTTTAAATATAAAAAAATATCATGTTAACCTCTTTAAACAAAGAAATTAACATGATTATAATATTTAAATATACTAAATATAAAAAACGATCGTTTATTCTTTTTTTCTTTTTTTATTACTACTACTTAAAAGATCTAATAAATCAGCAGCTTGTGGATTACTAGCTTTCAATAAAACTGAATAAATCGTTTGAGCATTATTTAATATATTTGAAAAAGAAGGACAACCAAAATCAAAATCCATGTAATCATCTGAAGAAGAAGAACTAACATCATCAAAATCAGAAGTAATATTTTCAGTTTTTTGTAATTTTCTTTTTGTATCAATATTTGCTAATGTAAGCCTTCTTTTCATAGAAAAAGATGGGATAACAAAGAAAAATATACTTGCAAATACTAAACCTTTTTTCATAACTTATACTTTCGATAATTTTTTTTATTATAACTCTTACTTTAATCTTGTTTTAATTTTTCTTGTTTTGTTTTTAATTTTTTCTGACCTTGATCCAAATAAGGCTTTAAACAATTTCCACCACAATAAGTAATCATTTTTGACAAATTATACATACTAGAAAAAGTAAAAAAACAAGCTTTAGCAGTAACTTCTGTAGTTTTTGGTAAACAAGTATTAAAACAACAATTATTAAGTACTCCCGCAAGTGGCTCAAAATCTTCTTCTTCTAAGTTGAAAAAATTTTCTTCAACTTGATCTATCAATGTATAATTTAAATCTCGATTTATTTTTTTATTTTTGACTGAAAAAATTTGTGCACTTAGAAATAGTAAACTAAAAACTATCAGCTTTTTCATAATTGATAATCCTTGATGAACATTTTAAAATAATATTGCGACTGCCAGCTTTTATTCGACACAAAATGAATAAAAGGATATGATGATTTATATCATAAGAATTTAAAAAATAATAATTTTTCTTTTTCTAAGGAGCTTTTTATCATGGCAGGCCATTCCAAGTGGGCAAACATTAAACACAAAAAAGCTAAAGAAGATGCCAAACGTGGTAAAGCTTTTACAAAGTTGAGTAAAGAAATAACTGTTGCAGCACGACTGAGTGGTGGCGACCCTTCAGCAAACCCACGTCTTCGACTACTTATAGAAAAAGGCCGTAGCATTAATATGCCTATGGAAAATATTACACGCGCAATAAAAAAAGGAACTGGTGAGCTGCCTGGTGTTAGCTATGAACCAAGAACATACGAAGGTTATGGACCTTTTGGTACAGCTGTTTTGGTAGAAACTCTTACAGATAATACAAATCGTACTGTTGCAGAAATGCGTAGACTTTTTACAAAACATGGTGGCAACCTTGGAGAAACAGGTTCTGTTAACTGGATGTTTGAACAAAAAGGTGTCATTCGAGCTGAGACAAAACTTTCTGAAGATGAGCTGCTTGAACTACTTATTGATTTTGATATTTCTGATATAAAAAAGCAAGAAAATTTAGCAATAATTATTTCTGATATAAAATCTCTTGAACAAATTAAAAAAATTATGGTAGAGTCTAACGCAATAATTGAAAGTAGCGATTTAGAATGGATTGCAAAAACACCAACAGAACTATCTAAAGAACAAGAAGAAAAAGTTTATACTTTCCTTGAAATACTTGATGACCATGATGATGTACAAAATGTCTACTCAAACGTAGCATAATAAATTAAAGAGGAATATATAACATAAAATATGAATACTATAATTCAAAGCATGACAGGTTTTGCATCAGAAACAACAACCTTTACCCTTCAAGACGGTACAAAAGTTGATGCATCAATAAGTATAAAAACTTTAAACTCAAGACACTTTGAAAGCTCGTGCAAGTTGTCTTATGTTATTTCTTTTCTTGAAACAAAAATCATTAAACTTCTTAAAAAAAATCTTTTTCGTGGTAGTGCTTATGTGACACTTTACCTGCGCAATACCCAATCGTTACAAGACAGTGTAGAGCCCGCACTTGCAACAGTTAAAAACTATCACAATGCAATAGAAAAAATAAAAAAAGAAGTACCGATTTCAGGAAATTTGCAAGTTGGCGATCTTTTTAGAATGCCAGATATTTTTATTACACAAGAAAAAGACCTTGATGAACATTTTGAAAAACAGGTTTTAAGTAAATTTGAAGAACTTATAAAAAAACTTATAGAAACAAGGCATCAAGAAGGACAATCTTTAAAAGATGACCTTTCTCAGCGTATTTCTGTTATGCAAAAAGAAATTGATCTTATAGAAAAAAATGCTGCCATTTTAATGGAAAAAAAGAAAAAAGAAGTTGCAGAACTTCTTAAAAAAATTGAAGCTGAAGAAAATACAGAAAAACCTGATGCTCGCAAAAATTCTTTATATGCATCGCTTGACAAAATAGATGTACATGAAGAAATTGTTCGCTTTAAAAGCCATTTAAAAAATTTATCTATGCAACTTGACTCAACAATAATAGAAAAAGGTAAACGCTTAGATTTTACACTGCAAGAGCTTGCCCGAGAGATTAACACGCTCACATCAAAATGCTCAGATGCTGATTTGAGCACACAAGCGATCAATATTAAAGTTGAACTAGAAAAAGCTAGAGAACAAGCTCAAAATATCGTGTAAGTATATTGCACGATATTTTTTTTTAATCATATTTAATGAAGCAATCATCACTACAATTCTACTAAGGAGAAAAGACAATTATGAGTAGATACAAAATCTTTATAACTTCACTATTATTGCAAATTTCAGTTAATAATTATGCCATGCAAAGTCTTCAAATAATACAAGAAGAATTAAGAAGTCTAATAAAGAAAAATAGTGAATTGAGAGCTATAAACAGTGGCTTATACTTAGAAATAGAAGATGCTCAAAATGATACTTTTAATATGGAGCAACAACTAAAAAATCTTAAAGAAACAACTTCTAAAAATAAACAAAATGAAAAGCAGAAAAAATTAACCTTAATAAATAAACAACTGAATAAATTAATAAGTGAAAAATTAAAAAATAGCACCTTAATAAATGAACATTCTTTCTTAAAAGATAAGCTTATATATTTAGAAAATAAAAAGACTCAATTGAAAAATGAAAGTTTAAAAATTATGAAATATAAACTTTCCGAAATGAAATATAAACTTTCCGAACTTGAAGATAAAAAATAAGAAAATATTTTCTAAAACCATATTTAATGAAGTAATTATCACTACAATTCTACTAAGGAGAAAAAACAATTATGAGTAGATATAAAACGTTTATAACTGCACTATTATTATTTCAATTTTCAATCAATAACTATGCCATGAAAAGTCTTAGAAAAATAAAAGCAATTAGTGATACTCAAAATACAATATCAACCATGAATACTCCTAATAGTAAAAGAATAAAAAGATTACTGGATGAAGATAAAAGAGAAATTGCAAAAAATGATACTCAATTCTCTTTAATTCTAACAAGCAAAGATATTGTAACCTTAAAAAGGTATTATAAAAAACCTATCAGTAATAGTGAAAAAAACTTTTTAATTGAAGCTGATAATATATTTAATGGTCAAGAGAAAGTTTACAAACAACAAATTAAACGTCTAAAAAGAAACGCTCTTAGTATTCAAAAAAGAAATATACCAGTTCATGAAATTATAACAAAAGAAAATGAATTACAGAAAAAAAATAAAAAAATAGTAAAAGAAATTATCAAAAGTATTGAAAAAAAAGAAAAAAAAGAAATTGAACCAAAACATATAGAAACTCAAAGTTACCCAAAAGGTACTTTGCTAGAAACTCCAAAAAAGAAAGAAAAAGCATTAAAAAAGAAATCAAATTTAGCATTAATCAAAAAATTTAAAAAATTTAAAGAAAAAAGAAGAACAGTAGTTTTGAATCAACAAAAACTTCTAAAAAAAGAAAAAAGAAAGATTAAAAAAGAAGAACAGTTAGAAAAAAAAAGAAATGAGCAAAGATTACAACAACAAAAAGATTATATAAACAAGCTAAAACAAGAAAATAAGATATATAAACGTCAAATAAATGAAAATACAAAAAACCAAGAAAATTTAATACAAAAAATAAATGAAAAAACACAAAAAATTAAACATGCAAAAAGATATAAACGCTCAAAGAAAAAAGAAATTAAAAAATTAAAAAATGAAAATGAAATACTTTTAACAGTTAGTGAACTTCTTAATAGAGGCTTTGAAAATTCAAATAAAAAATGTATAAAACTAGAAAATTATATTAATACTTTAGAACAAGAAAATAAAAAACTAAAAATAATAATAGATTTAGAAAAGCAAATATTAAATACTATAGAAAAAGTTCAACAAAAAAATATTGATGATTTAGAAAATGAAAATACAATAATAAAAGAAGATGTTGAAACATTTGTTGATTTATCTACAGAAAGAAAAGATCATATTGATAAACTACAAGATGACATTGATACACTAAGTAAAGCATTGTTAATTGCTTTAGAGTATACAGAATAAGTAAATCATAAAAATTCTTAAAAGGGGCAAAGTTTAATATATGTAAGCTTTGCCTCTTTTATTATAAAAATAAAAAATAGCACTATTGTTTTACCCCTATAAAAATTGCGATAATAACAAAAAATTACAGTTCTATGGTTTTAAAAGGGGATAAAAATGAAAACTATTACTGTATCTTTTATCTTATTATTCAATTTCTCAATCTACTCTATGAATAAAACCAAAAATTCATTCAAAGAACAATCTGCACTTGGTTCAATAATTTTACCTATAGAAGATGAAAGTATTTTATCACCAAAACTTTCTTCTTTGATAAACTTAGAGCTTTATAAAACAGGTAAAGAAATATTTTACAATCCCATTGAAAATAAAGAAAAAATAACCCAAATTATACAAGATAAACAATATAACTCATCTGAACGTAAATATAAAATAACAGTAAGAAACCTTTTAAATGCCCAAAAAAGTA
Source organism: uncultured Pseudomonadota bacterium (assembly GCA_964647685.1). Lineage (GTDB taxonomy): Bacteria > Babelota > Babeliae > Babelales > Vermiphilaceae > CAZYJE01. The sequence goes on from CAZYJE010000031.1 coordinate 10,120, forward strand.
TAATGAAAGATATTCTTGATAAATTGAGTATTACATTAAATCATTTAGAACCAAGCCAGAATAAAAAACTAAAAAGCATACTTTTAAATTTGCATCTAATAAGAACTAAAAAACAGCTAAATCTTTCAACAAAAAATCAACTTTATGAGTGTAATAAAAATTTATGTGATTTATATTGCTGCATTCTTGAAAATAAAATAGTTGAAGACATAGTTTTTGATCCAATAATTTTTGAAAATATTTTATATGAAAATAAAAATAATCTAATAACCAAAATATTATGGAAAAACGTTATTGAAAAACCAACTTTACATGATCTTGAACAAAACCGATCTTTTTGTGATATTTTGATACGAATTCAAAAATAATTTTCAAAAATTAAATCAATAGACCAACAACCATTGCTGAAAGCAAATTAGCAAGCACACCGCCTAAAACTGCCGTAAGACCAAGTTCTGTAAGCCATTGACGTCTTTCTGGTACAAGTGCACCGATGCCGCCAATTTGTATACCAATGCAAGAAAAGTTAGAAAAACCACAAAGCACATAGGTTGCAATAGACATTGTTCTTTCTGAAAGTCCCATATCTACCATTTTGCCATAAGCAATCAGTTCGTTAACCGCGACCTTTGTACCAAGAAGCTGACCAACCTGTAGTGCTTCATAACCAGTAAAGCCAAGCAAATAACCAAATGGTGCAAATAAAAATGAAAAAAGAGATCCAACTGTTACAACAGGTAATTGATATGAACTATTGAATAATAATAAAACACTGTTAATATACCCAGCGCCATACTGAAAAATAAAGTTAATAAGCGCAAGTAATGATAAAAAAGAAATAAGCATAGCTGCAACATTTAAAGCAAGTTGCAACCCATCGCTTGTCCCTACAAAAATAGCATCAAAAATATTTGCTGTTTTACTTTCAAACGTTACTTTTGCATTTTTAGCTTTCTTTTTTTCTGTTTCTGGGAGCAACATTTTAGAAATTAAAATAGATGCAGGAATAGACATCACGCTTGAAGCGAGTAAATGGTTAATTGGTACACCCATGCCAGCAAAAACTACCAAAATTGCACCACTGATTGTTGCCATTCCACTAATCATAACAAGTAAAAATTCTGAACGTGTCATTGTTTTTAAATAATTTTTAACCAAAAGTGGCGCTTCTGTTTGCCCCAAAAAGCTATTTGCAATTGTACACAATGTTTCTGCACCAGAAGTACCTAAAATTGGCTGCATTATTTTGCTCATACCACCGACACAACGTTGTACAATTCCTAGATGAAAAAGAACCGACATAAAAGCACCAAAAAATATGATAATTGGAAGTACTTTAAAAGCAAACACAAATGCCCATGGACCTGCAGGATTTGCAAGCTCACCAAAAATAAATGAAGAACCAGCATCGGCAGATTGATACAAAGTGCCAACCATTTGTGAAATAAAACTAAGAATTTTTTGCCCATAAGAAAGTTTTAAAACAAAAAATGCAATACCAAAATGAACTATTAAAGCACGAACAACAAGATTAAAGTTTATAGCCGCTTTTTTACGTGAACATAACCATGCAACACCAAGAACAGCTGCTATTCCAAAAAAGTTCATATAACGATTATATTCAAGCAAATAACTCAATAGCAGCATTTTTTGTTCCTTTTATAAATAAAAATTAAAATATGCTCTTTAGTATACCGTAAAATAAAAATTATCGTAGAAAACACCCTACTTTATTTTTTTGTATTAATTTTCTTTATTCTCATTCTAAGCTCTGTTGACATTTCTTTTTAAATACCAAATAACAACTCTTAAGTACCGTCATTGCAAGCGTAGCGCGGTAATCTCTGATCATATTAAAATCAAATATTGGAAATTTAAAATATCAATAAAACCTAAACAATCAAAACAGATAAAACAACTAAAAAAGCTTATTACTATACCTTTTGAATAAGTATTTATTAACTCATATAATTATATTCATATTTAATATTTTATATAAATGGAGTAAAAAATGAAAAAATTATTAATAGCTACACTAGCACTACTTTTAAAGACAACAAATATAATTGGAATGAATAATTTACAACTGAAAAAATTTGAAACTGATGAAGAAACAGCTCTAAAAATAGAAATGCGCATGCGAGAAATAGAAATGAACGGCGGAATGAATGTAACAAGTAAACACTTTCCAAATTCATTACGATCAAATACTTCAAACTCTGATATTATAATAATTGCACCATCTAATAAAGTACCCCTTAAAAAACTTTTTAAAGGAAACCTATCTCCTTTTCATAATCCTCAAAAATCCATTCACTTAAAATTGATTAACAGTCTTAACAAGAAATAATCACTCTCTTTTCTAATTGAACTATTATTGATAAAAAAAATAGCTTTATGATAAAATCGTATTATATAAAAAATGCGTAATACGATTTTATCATAAAGGATAATAATGAAAAAAATTAAAATATTATCTTGTTTTTTTGTCTTCATCTTTCCACTTAAACTTGTAGCAATTGATTATACAATAAAAGAATATTACTCAAATAAAGAAATGATACTTAAAAACTTCAACAAAAACTCAACTGTTTTAGATTTAAAAAACAAAATCAATAAGCACTTTCAAAAAAAAATTAAAGCTCCTGGCAACTTCAAATCTTTACAAGAGTCTCTTGCTTTTTTAGGGAACAACTACGAAAAAATTTCAAGTACTGTTGATCCTTCACATCCAATAATTATTATGCTTGAACCCGATAGAAAAAAAATAAACTACTCACTTGAAGATCAAATTAAAAACATGAAAGCTCTTAGTCATCAATTACATATTCAAGCTACTCGTTTAAGATTTAAAAATCCTGGAAATTTTGATCCACAACAAATAGGTTCTCCAGAGTTTGATTTATTTATAAAAAAATCAACTCAACAACTTTTTCCGACACTTATTAATATCATTAAAAAATCGGAAAAACAAAGCTATAATCTAAACAATACAGTTAACATTCTTAACTATTTTTTCCAAAGCTTACATAATTTTGGTATCAAACTCTCTAATAATAAATACTCTATAAAAAGCACAGCAATAATGATGCCAGTTGTAATGAAAAACTCATCATCAGAAAAAAACAAAAAAACTATTAAAAAAGTTTTAGAAATAATGCAACAAATTATAGAACCAAATATTGATAAAATAAAAAAAGAAACTTTTTTTCAAATTATGACAGAAACAATTCATAATTTAGAAGTGTAAATAAAAAAGGCTGAATACTATTATTCAGCCTTAAATTTTTCTAAAAATGATTGGTTTCGTAAATTCTTACGATTTTCTTCTCGAAGTGAGTCTATAATTTCGTCAATATCACCAGTCATGATAACATCAAGTTTTTTGAGTGTTAAACCAATTTGATGATCGGTCACTCTATTTTGAGGATAGTTGTACGTTCTAACTTTTTCTGAGCGACCGCCACTTCCTACCATACTTTTACGCATTTTACTTTGTTTTGCAGCTTCTTTTTCTATTTGAGCAAGCAAAATACGCGATTGCAATTGCTTCATAGCTTTTGCTTTATTTTTGTGCTGCGAACGCTCATCCTGACAAGAGACCACAACACCAGTTGGAATATGTGTAATACGAACAGCAGAATCTGTTGTATTAACATGCTGACCACCAGCACCACTTGCACGAAAAACATCAATACGCAAATCTGAAGGATTTATTTTTATGTCAACTTCTTTTGCTTCTGGAAGAACAGCAACAGTTGCTGTTGAAGTATGAACTCTACCTGCTCCTTCTGTTGCAGGAACACGTTGCACACGATGCACACCAGACTCATACTTGAAGTGGCCAAAAACATCTTTTCCTTTTATGTGAAGAACAACTTCTCGAAAACCACCAAGCTCTGTTCCACTTGAACTTTCTATAGAAGCCCTCCAACCCTTTTTAAGAGAATAGTTTGTATACATTTTAAGAAGATCACCTGCAAAAAGAGCGGCTTCTTTTCCACCTGCTCCTGCACGAATTTCTAAAAATATTGATCTATTGTCATGCTCATCTGGTGGAAACAAAAGATAATCTAAATCTTTTTCTAGAACTTTAAAGTTTTCTTTAAGTTCTAGAATTTCTTCTTTATAAAGGTCAATCATTTCTACGTCAGATTCTTGCTCTATAAGTTTTTCATTAGATTCAATCTGCGAAGTAGTTTCGATAATAGATTTTCTAACCTTTAAAACTGCAGAAATTTGCGAAAGCTCTTTCTGCAGTTTTTGTCTTTTTTTATTATCAAGATCAGAACTTGCAACAAGTTCCATGAGTGTATCATAACGATCTTGTAATTCTTGCCATTGATTAAACATCAATACAGACTACTATTTCTTTGTATTAAATTTTTTATATTTAGATTTGAATTTTTCAATTCTACCAGCAGTATCAACAAATTTTTGATCACCAGTATAAAATGGGTGACATTGAGAGCAAAGCGTTACTTTAATTTTTTTTGCAGTTGAACGAGTATCAAATTTTGCACCACAAGTACATGTAACAGAAACATCAAATAATTCTGGGTGAATACCTTTTTTCACAATAGCCTCTCTTTGAGCTTAATTTTAACGTAATCATCTTAGCTATAGTATCTCCCAAAAAAGCCTCATTGTAAAGGACTTTAACAAAACTTTATTCTAGAGAAATACTGTTCATATCGTTTGCAATAGCTCCTTTAAGCGAACCAATAAAGGATTCTATATTCATCTGATTACCTTTAAAAATAATTCCTTTATTTGGGTCTAAAATGATTTTAATATTTTGACATTCCAAATTGACAATTTTACAACCTTCACTAAATCTGATTGTACTTTTTTTCAAAAGTCGCAAACTATCAATTCTATTCATGATAATGTTAAACATCTGCAGTGAACCAATAGACTCAAAAGTTCCAATATTAATTGAATAACCTTTTTTACGTGATTTTTCGCTATCAAGAAAATAAAAACCAATAGAAAGCATAACCGGCGATGCAATTGTGGTCAGAATAATAACAACAATTGCCATAATATACATATGGTGAGACAAAAGCCCTGAACCTCGCAAAATGGTTGAAACAACTAAACCAACTTCTCCTCGAGCAACCATAGATGAACCAAATAAATAACCTTCCAACAAACTCCAACGATTGCTTGCTCTTTTTCCCAGTGCATTACTAAAAATTGTAGAACTATAACAACCAAGTAATTTAGAAAAAATAGCAACTATTAATAAGAAAGTAATAACACCCCATTGCTCTGATGTTAATATTGTAATATCAACTTGCAATCCTATAGAACCTAGAAAAAGTGGTAACAAAACAGTGTTTACAAATGGAGAAATAATTCTTTCTGCATGATGATGTTTATCTCCAATGCGGTGAAATAGCCCTGCAAAATATGCACCTGTAATACCAGAAAGGCCACCTATTAATTCTGCAAAAGCAAAATATAAAAACATTGCACCATTTGCAACTGATGCAATCAAGTGATTATGATGATATTTTTTAATGACTTTTATCATTGATGGAATAACAAAATATCCAGTAGCAAAAATAACGGCAAAAGAAATAACCATATAAAGTAGAGCTTGAACAATACTTACTTGTCCGTGCATCGAGCCAGCACTTTCAACAAAACCAAAGGTTCCACTTTGAAGACAAATAAAAAATATAGATAAAGCAATGACAGCTGCAATATCATCAATAATGGCAGCACCAAGTGTTGCTTTAGAAGTTTTTAAATGCATTTTATTTTGTGCAAAAAACATAGCAATTGGTATAGAAACACTTGTTGCAGAAAGAACAAGCCCAAAACTCATTGCCTGAATTAAAGAAAACCAGCTCAAAGCATAATGAAAAATAAAGACTGTAAGTGCAATAGGAACAACAGCTCCAAGTATTCCTGCTGTAACTGCAGTAACTCCAACTTTTAAAATATCTTTGACGTCTGTTTCATGTCCTGCAATCCACAACAAATACGGCACAGTAAAAGCCGCTGAAAGTAACATAAGAAATAAAACAAAAATATCAGATGATGCAAGGGCATAAAACGTATTGCTCGCCCAATCTGACAAAATAATTGAGTCTGAAAAAACTTTAAAATGTTGAATATCAAAACAAGAAGGCCCTAATAAAATACCGCCTATTATTTGTCCAGCAATAATAGGCAGTCGAATTGTCATCTTTAAAAATTTACCAACTAAAACACTCCAAAGAAGCACTATAGCAATAAATAACGAAAATTTAGCAATAATATGAGGATTAAGACCAGAACCAGACAAAACACCTTCTGGAATACTAAGCGCTGCTTTTGAAGCGGCAATTGATGGTTTTACAAAACTTGCCAGCAATAAAAAAAACACTTTTTTCATTATATAATACCTTAATTATAGCCTTATTTAGTTGATTTTCAGTCTAGTTTACGCCTACAAATAAATAAAAACAAGAAAAAACTAGAAAGATAATAGTACAACGATAGGCGCAATAAAAAAACAACTTAAACAAATTAAATCAATAATAAGCTAAACCATTTACAAAATTTAAATCCCTATATTAGTAATATTTTATATTACACCTCTTTTAAAATATAAAAATAAGGTTTTTTATGAAAAAACTACTACTTCTAACCTGCTTACTCTTTTTTATACAATTATTTCCTCGTAAAAATGCAATTATTATAGGCGCTACATCAGGAATGGGACGCGCAACAGCTAAACTACTTGCAAATGATAACTATACAGTAGGGCTTGCAGGAAGAAGGACTAAACTTTTAAAATCGCTACAAAAAGAAATTTCAACAGAAAGCTTTATCAAAAGTATTGATGTATCAAAAACAGAAGTCGCTATGAAGCAACTTGAAGAACTAATTGATGAGATGAGAGGCATAGATTTAATTTTAATTAGCATATCTGCGTATGATGATGATAAAACAGCCCCTGATTGGAAAAACAAAGAAAAAATGATACGTGTTGACGCTATGGGGGTATGGGCAATGGCTGAAGTTGCTTTACAATATTTTAAAAAACAAAAAAGTGGTCACCTTGTAGCAATTTCATCGATAAGTGGTCTTCGAGGCTCGGCTCAATGCCCCGTTTATTGTGGATCAAAAGCTTTTGTTCAAAAATATCTTGAAGGTGTTAGAAATTATATGTCTCAAAACAATCTTCCTATTCATGTTACCGATATTGTACCTGGCTGGGTCGATAACGAACGCCACAAATATAGCAAAATGCCTCATACCTATTGGGTTACTCAATTAGAACAAGCTGCAAAAGATATTTTTGAAGCAATCAAGAAGAAAAAGAAAGTCGCTTATATCTCTAAACGACAAATTTTTGTTGCCTGGGCTTTAGCTTTAGTACCAGACTATTTTTTCAACTGGATGGGTGAATTTTAGCTGCAAGTCAGCTTACTCAACAGCCTTTTGTATATATCTACGCCTCTTAGTAAAATAACCATAGTTCAAAAATAATAGTTATTTTCACTTTGGGGGGATTATCAAGTGATTATAAAATTAAATAAAAATGTACTTTCTTTAATTTTTATAGTTCTGTTACCGTTTGCACAACTTAAATCCAGAAAACTACCGATTGTTTATCACCCTAATTATAATATGGGTTTTTTAGGATTAGAAAATCTTCATTCTTTTGACAGTAAAAAATATGGCAAAATCACAGATAAATTAACACAATACTTTAAAATTGAAGAAGAAGATCTTTTTTATCAACCAAAAAATATGGCTACAGATAAAGAATTATTAGAGTTTCATACTCCTGAATACCTTGCTTCTTTAAAAAAATCACGAGTTGTTGCACAAATTACAGAACTATTTCCTGTTGCCCTTATACCAAATTTTCTTGTTAGAAGATCTTTGATTAATCCAATGAAATATCAAACTGCTGGGACATGTTTAGCAACAGATCTTGCCTTAAAGAACAAAGATTATGCAATTAATCTTGGTGGTGGCTTTCACCATGCTAACAAAGATTATGGACATGGCTTTTGTCCCTTTGGTGACATTCAACTTGGAATGCTCAATGTTTGGAAGAAAAAACCTAATGCAAAAATTATGTACATTGATCTTGATGCACACCAAGGAGACGGTGTTGAACTTGGACTTGAAAAACAAATAAAAAATACAAATCCTGCAGATCCTCGCTTAGTTGTTTTTGATATATATGGAAAAAATAACTTTCCTGGAGACAATAAAGCTCGTCAGTACATTCAGTACAACAGACCAGTTAATTTTAGAATAAGAGATAAAGAATACTTAAACAAAGTTTCTGCCCTGAAAAAAATTATTAAAAAAGAAAGCCCAGATATCATTTTTTATAATGCAGGAAGCGATGTTTACCAAAAAGATCCTCTTGGAGGACTGAGTATAAGTGAAAAAGGGGTCATTAAAAGAGACGAAATGGTTTTTAAATATGCACAAGAAAATAAAGTTCCTATTGTTATGACTCTTTCTGGTGGATATACAAAAGAAAGCGCTGACATTGTCAGTAAATCCATTATAAATATTTTAGAAAAAACAAAAAATACAACCCCAAACCCAAACTTACCGCCTTTAAAGAAAAAAAAACAATATAAAAAATATATCGGTAGAGCTCTTGCAATAACAGCTGTTGCAGTTGGTTCGTACTATGTTTATAAGAAATACTTCAAAAAAAATAATTAAATTATCACGATATTTTTTAAAAAATATCCGAATGACAGGATTTGTTACATTTGTTACTAAAAAAAAAGACCTTACATTTTGTAAGGTCTTTTTAATTTATAATGGCGGGACTGACGAGACTCGAACTCGCGACCTTCCGCGTGACAGGCGGACGCTCTAACCAAACTGAGCTACAGTCCCAACATGGCTCCCCGGGCAGGACTCGAACCTGCGACCCAACGATTAACAGTCGTTTGCTCTACCAACTGAGCTACCGAGGAATAATTTCAATTTTCGTCTTTGCCAAAGCTCCAACGTTGCGATAAATGGTGGGCGATACAGGACTCGAACCTGTGACCCCCAGTTTGTAAGACTGGTGCTCTAGCCAACTGAGCTAATCGCCCAATTAAATATCTTTCAATTACGAAAAATTGTAAACCAATTTTGAGCTAAAGTAAAGCCCTTCTTGATAATTTTTTTTAAATAAGTAGTTTTTTAATTAAGATCATCTTGCAAAAATCTCTACAATCACTTTATATAATCAATAAAAAGGATAGCTCAATGACATTTTTTGATTACCTAAAAAACATATTTTTTATACTTATTTTTTTACAACTTGCGCCTGGAATAATCACTGTTATACAAAAACAATACGGTAGTTATTTAACTCCATCATCAAAAGTTGGTGTTATTTCTATTGCTGGTCAAATTAGCAAATCTGATAAATACAATAAACTTATTAATAAATATTTTAAAGATGACTCTATAAAAGCTATTTTATTAAAAATTGAAAGCCCTGGTGGCGCTTCTGGTTCAGCGCAACTTATTTATAATGAAATAAAACAACTAAAAAAAGAATATTCAAAGCCGATCATAACTCTTGTAGAAAATATATGCACTTCTGCAAGTTATTATATTGCAGCTGCAACAGATTTGATCATTGCGCCACCATCTGCACTTATTGGTAGCATTGGAACATCTTTCCCTTACATGTTTCAACTACAAGAACTGATGAACAACTATAAAGTTAATCACATTCCTCTTGTTGCGGGTGATTTTAAAAATGCTACAAACCCTCTTGTTCCAATGACAAATGAAAACAAAACTATGTTACAAAGTTTACTCAATGATTCTTATCATAAGTTTATTAGCGATGTTGCACTGAGTAGAAACTTAAATAAAAAAGAACATAAAAAATGGGCCAATGGTCAAATTTTTACAGGACAACAAGCACTTGCCCTTGGATTGGTAGATAAAATAGGTTCAGGATATGAAGCAGAAAAAATTATTAAAGACAAAGCTTTAATAGAAGATCAAGTTGAATGGATCAAAGAAAAACAAAAAAAGGGCCTACTTGGGTTTTTGTCACAAAATGAGACTGGCGATAACGAATCTATATATTCTTTGCTTACAAGTAAAATTTATACCGCATTACATAATTTTAAAATAGGATAGACGAATAGAAGAATATTAATTTTCTAGATGCATGCGATTATAAAATAAAATTATCAAGTCACCCGTCTTTGCGAACTTGCGTAAGCAAGTGTGGCAATCCAGTTCATTAAAGGCGAAGCAATCATTGTAATAAAAAATTAAGAACGAGCCATTAATAAACAATGCCTAATAGAATGAACATCTATTAATGGCTCTATTTTTGCACTGTAGTCTATATCATTTTTTTTAACAGATACAACTTTTCCAAGAGCAAAACCTTGTGGAAAAATCAAACCCGAGCCACTTGAAATAACAAGATCTCCAATTTTTACATCATGCAAAATATTTATCTTACTCATAAGAGAATTTTTTTGACTATTAATTCCCATATGAATACCTTCAGCACCAGTTTTTACACAGCATGCTGCTACTTTACACTGAGAATCTGTGATCAATAAAACCTTACTGTACCAAGGATAAACATCCGAAACAAAACCTATTAAGCTGTTTTTATAAACCGAAATCATATTTTTTTCTATACCATGGGTAGAACCTCTATCTACTAAAATAAAGTTACCTTGCTTTGAGTTTTGTCTAAAAATAATTTGTGCGCAACACATAATGTTTTGGCTATATCGTTTTTTAAAATCAAGAAGCTCTTTTGCCTGATTTATATATAATTTTTCACTTTTCAGATATATATTTTCAGACAGTAAGAGCTCATTTTTTTTTTGCAATGAATTAACTAAAATATTTAGTTCTTGAACTGTTCTTCTTTTTTCTAAAAAACTTTTTATAGGGGTAACAACTTTATTCTGTACAAATAAAACTGGATATAAACAGTAAGAAGAATAATTTGCAATATATGGATAAAAAGAAAAACAATAGTAGTGAATCAAGAAAAATCCACTAAAAAAAAATAAAGTTATTAAAAAAAAAGAGTTTTTATTTTTTCTAAACACCTTTCAATCCCAAAAACTGCGTAAGGCCATCTCTAACTTCTTCTACAGATTTTGAAACTAACAATGTTCTTCTTAAGTGGCAAGCTGAAGCTTTACCCTTAATATAAAAAGGTAGATGTTTTCTAAAGCAAAAAAGTCCCTTATTCCCATAAAAATCAACCATTTTATCAAGCTGTGCAAGCGCGCATTGTAAAATAATTTCATTATTAACAGCAAAAGGCCTCCCTAAAGAATGCTCATGTAGCTCTTTAAGTTTCCATGGCTTTGACCAAATTCCTCGACCAATCAAATAGCCATCAACCCCTGTTTGCTCATAAACAAGTTTTGCTGTTTTAAAGTTAACAACACCACCAGAAATAATAACAGGTATACTCAACGCTTTTTTTACTTCTGCTGCAATAGAATAATCTGGACGCCCTTCAAACCTTTGGCGTTGCAAGCGCGGATGAATTGCAAGAGCATCAACACCACAATCTTGTGCTAATTTTGCAACTTCAAGTGCATTATTTTGTTTAAATCCAGCTCTAATTTTAATGGTAAAAGGAATATCTTTTAGCTCTTTGCGTAAAAATAATAAAATTGTCTTCAGCCTTGGCAAATCTGCCATCAAAGCCGAACCTGAACCTGAACCAATAACATTTCTTGCAGGGCAACCGATATTAAGATCAACAACATCAACTTTTTTTTCTAAAATTTTATGTATTGCAGGGGCAAGATATTCAACTTTATTTGCTGCAATCTGATAGTTAAGCGGACGCTCTAACTGCTCAAAACGTAAAGCTTTTTGGCCACCTTTATCATTTGCGATACATGCAACATGGCGCATTTCTGTATAAAGAAGTTCGTCTTTAGAAAATTGACGAACAAGTTGACGAAACGGTGAATCGGTAATGCCATCAAGAGGGCCACCCATAAAACGCGGAAACAAAAGATTTTTAATTTTAATTTTTTCTTGCCAATAGCTCATACAAAAAGAATCTCTTTAGTAAAAAATTTATAAAGTAAGTATATCTACAGTATATAGGTATTTTTTTAACTTGATAAGCAGTTAAAATCGATAAGAAATACTCATTGCAGGACCAGTATGAGGGTCAACATGCAAACCAAAAGCAACCTTGTTTTTTAATTTTTCTAGGCGAGACTCAATTAACTTATTTGCAGCAACAGCATATATTGTTCCCAAAGCAGCTCCTGCTACAAGTTGCGAAGCATAATGCCTATTACACGCCAAAAATGTGCTTGCGATAAAGCCAGCATAAGCTCCAAGTGGAATAGCAAATGAAGGACCTCTTCTTAATCCAAACAAAACGGCCATAAATGTCGCTTCTGCCATATGCCCTGAAGGAAAACCTCCGTAATATTTTGCATTTTTAAAATGTTCATTTTTTGGTCGCAAACAGTTTGCAAATCGTAACTCTTTTATAATATCTTTTCCAAAAACAACAAACGGCATACCAACGGTAAAAACTCTTCCTGTAATTCTCAATTCCTGCGTTCGACCAAGCACAGATAAACTTGCAAGTGACAAAATAGGAATAGCAATTGCGCTCGATGCAGCAACTCGGCACCACTCCGGTGGTTCATTAACATTTTTATGGCACTGCTTATCATAAAATCCATCTTGTAATCTTTTATCTAAAATTCGAGCCTCTATATAAAAAGGCAAAGACCAGCCAATAATTTTTACTGAATCCTTATGGAAAATATTTTTATGTAAGTGACCAGCCATGGTCATCAACCCTTTTACTGGGGCCAACAAATCTCGATCAAAAAAAACTTTTGTTCGATTTTTATTTTTTGGAAAGTAAGTAGGCCTACCAGAAGAATGTATAGTTGAAAAAGAAAAGAAAAGAAAAAAAAAAGAAAAGAATAGCTTTATATTTTTTAAAAAAAATATCATGAAAAATACCTCGCCACTAAACTAGACTTTTTTGTCCCCTTAGTGACGAGTATAATAAATTCAATTTGTAAAAAACAATGTTCTATTGCTTACAAATCTATAAATTTTCAGGTTTTGCTTTATGCCACTGAGTATTTTGCTCAAAAACATGCGCAACTTTATAAATAAGACTTTCAGATAAATGCGGTCCTATAATTTGAAAACCGATTGGCATTTTACTTGTTGTTTGACCACATGGCAAAGAAAGCGCTGGAATACCAGCTAAGTTCATAGGACATGTGAAATAATCTTGTAAATCCATTTGCAATTTATTAACTTCAAATGCACCAAATTTAAATGCTGGAGCTGGATGTGTTGGCATAATTAATAAATCAACATCATTAAATTTAGCTTTAAATTCATGACGAATTAAACTTTGTACGCATTTAGCATTTTCATAAAACTGCCCTGCATGGCCAGCAGAAAGCACATAGTTTCCAACCATGATTCTTGTTTTAACTTCCTCTCCAAATCCATCATGACGAGTATTTAAATACATATGATGAAGCGCATCAGCATCTTTGCAGCGCATACCATAACGAACACCATCAAAGCGAGCTAAATTAGAAGCAGCTTCTGCCCTACTTATAACAAAATAAGCAGCCGCACTATAATCAAGCGTTGGAAGTGAAACTCGCTTAATTTTTGCACCGAGTTTTTCTAAAACGCCTATAGCATTTTCAACAGCTGTTACAACTTCGTTGTCCATCCCTTCTGAATTTAAAGCATTTTCTATAACGCCAATGCGAAGCTCACTTGGAAGTTCATTTTTCAACCCTTGAGTGTAGTCTTTTTTTTGAACATTCAAACTTGATGAATCTTTTAAATCATGACCAGCAATAGAAGAAAAAACTGCAGCATTATCATACACTGACCGTGTAAAAACACCAACTTGATCCAAAGAAGAACCATAAGCAATAAGTCCGTTTCTTGGAACAAGTCCATAGGTAGGCTTTAAACCAACAATACCACAAAAAGCCGCTGGTTGGCGAACTGATCCACCTGTATCAGAGCCAAGAGACCAAGGAACAATTCCCGCTGCAACTGCAGCTGCTGAACCACCACTAGACCCACCTGGCACACATTCTAAGTTCCAAGGATTTTTTGTTTTTTTAAAAGCAGACGTTTCAGTTGAGCTTCCCATTGCAAATTCATCCATGTTTGCTCTACCAATTAATAAAGCACCAGATCTTTTAAGTCTTTTGCAAACAGTTGCATCATAAACAGCTCTATGTTTTTCTAAAATTTTTGAAGAGCAAGAAGCTATTCTTCCTTTTTGGCAAATATTATCTTTAATAACACCAGGAATTCCAGCTAAAAAATTTCCATCACTTCTTTGCTCATCTAAAATTGATTTTTTATCAAAAACTTCAAGCAATGAATCAACTTTTTCATCAACAACTTTTGCTCTTTTTAAAAAAAAGTCTAATAGTTCTTGTGTAGAAATTTCTTGATTGTCTAATTTTTTTCGTAATTCGGAAATAGATAAAAATGCAAGTTCATTCATGTGTTGCTCCTTATTTATTGTCTATGATAACAGGTACAACAAAAAAGTTTTCTTCTTGTTGTGGTGCTTGATTTAAAATAGCTTCAGGGTCAGTTTTTACAACAACATCTTCACGAAAAACATTTATATTTTTATTTGAAGGCTCTTGAACATCAGCTGCTATTTCTTGTACACGTTCTGCATAAGAAAGTACTTCTTGTAAATGTTGAACCATCGAATCAACTTCATCTTCCCTCAAAGACAGATGTGATATTTCAGCAATTTTTAAAACTTCTTCTTTTGTTATTTTTGTCATGCCATCCTCTCTAGTTTATTTGCTGTTTCCATTGTTCACCTCTGAATCGATTAATATAAACAAAACTCATCAGACCATTACCAACATAGAACGAACCATAAATTAATAAAAACTTAACTGTTGGATCTACAAGCAACAATTTTGAAAAAAAATAAGAAACAGGCATAAAATATCCTATACAAACTACTACGCGGGTTACCATTACAATTTTTACATTAGAAGCACCACGCATAGCACCAGATAATATCAATTGTAGCAAATCAAAGAAAACAAGTACACTCAAAATAGGCAGTACTCGCGCTGCAAGACCAATAAACTCACCTTGTTTGTCAAAAAAACTAACAAAATAATGTGGATACATTGATAAAGCAAATAAAGAAAAAGAAACCATAACCGAAGATATAAATAAAATCTTTTTTATATTACTTTTTATTCCTTGCCAATTTTTAATACCGTAATCATTGCTTACTAAAAAAGTAACAACTTGCGCAAACGCTATTGCAGGAAGAAAAGCAAAACGTTCTAAATCTTTAACAACAGAAAAAGAAGCGAGTGCATATTTACCCATTGGCGCAATCATTGCACCAAGCCAAATATAAGCCATAGACATAGCTGCTTTATCAAGCATTACAGGCCAACTTAAATAAAACAACTGTTTTAATTGAGAACCAGATTTAAAAACAGAAAAAAGCTCTAAACTATATTTTCTATGACGTGGTACAAAAAAAATATACCCTACTGCAAGCAGTAACATACTGCCATATTGCAAAACAGATGCCATAGCAGAGCCCATTAATTCCATACGAGTAAAGCCAAATTTACCAAAAATTAAAGCATAATCAAAAAAGATAAAAACTAAAGCTCCAATCATAAAAATAGACATTGGAGCCTTAGTATTTTTTATACCACGTAAAAAACCAATCAAAGCAAAATAAACAAACATGAATAAAATACTCAGTGCTCGCAAACGCAAAAATGGTACTCCCATTGCAATCATATCAACGGGAACTCCATACCACGCATAAATATAAGGTGCACCAAAATACAAACCACCAGAAATAGTAAGTCCTAAAAAAACTGTTGTCCAAAAAGCATCAACTAATGACCTGCCAGCTTCTTTAAATTTTTCAATTCCATTATAACAACCTGTTAGTACAATTGTTCCGACAGAAAGTCCTTCTGCTACTTTGATGATAAAATGAAGTAATGTATTTGTTACACCAAGTGTTGCATACATAGATGTCGATTTGAGATGTGCTATCCATGCAGCATCGAGCAACTTTAAAAATGAATATAAAACAAGTGCCGTAATAAATTCAGGAATAAAATATCGTATAATTCTTTCGTAAGACTTTCCATTTTGAGAATCTGTAATACCAAAAATATAGCTCGACAGTAATCCCTTTTTCATCGACTTCTCCTTTACCATAAAGATAAAACTCTTAAATATGCTGATTAAATAACAAAGCTTATAGTATTATGGTTTTTTAAAAAATATAAGTCTTCGCTTTTTATTTTCAATACTATATTCGTGATCTTGAACTATAAAACTTTTTTCTCTCAACATCGGTTTCCAATATTCTGCTGCCCAATAAACAAGTGTTTGACCAGCATAATGGCACGCAGGCTTAAACATTTTAAGAAGCTGCTCTGGCTGCAATGATGCTCGTGCGCAAAAAATATTAATAGGATGCTTAGTTTCTCTTATAAAAGTTCTCCAGTCAGAAGTTATAACTGTACAATTTTCAAGACCGAGTTCATCTATAACAGACTGTAAAAAAGAGGCTTTTTTCTTATTAACTTCAATTAAAAATAAATGAATATCTGGATACTTAATTTTTAAAGGCAGCCCAGGAAATCCACCACCAGTACCAACATCACATAGCACTGTATTTTTATTAATTTCATAAAAATCACCTAAACGTAAAGAGTCTACAAAGTGATGCGAAATTATCTTACTTTCATCAAGTATTGCAGTAATATTAAATTTTTCATTTGCTTCAACAAGCATTGCTGTATATTTCTTAAACTGCTTCAATTGGCTCAACGTTAGTTGCTCTTGTTTTGCAAAAATATCCCATGTTACTATTTTGTTCAAAATAAGATCCTTAAATTATGGATTTTCTTTTACCTTCTTTGCTATTTTAATATCCAGATTATTATAAAAAAAGGAAAAAGGACACTCGCTCATGAATAAAAAACTCTTTTTATTTATTAATTTTCTTGCCGTTCAAAATATAAAATGTCCTCCTATTATAAGCTTTTTTTTTAAACCATTTCCACATGTCCAACAAATGACACAACAAGAACTTCAAAAAAAAGCGAATAAAAAATCTAAAAAACTTCAAAAAGCATATAAAGCGCCAAAATATACATTACAGTTTTTAGATACAAATATTGCAGCTGGTATATATACAACCTACACAGGCCAACTTGTAGCATCAGACTTAAACGGACAAGTTACTTTTTTACGAAAACAAGAAAAACCTGATATTAATATTTTAATAACGACAAAAATAACACCTAATATTCGCACTGCAAACACTATTCATCACTGGGAACTAGAACTTGGAACTCCTGCAGAACTTTACAATATAGTCAGACAAGAAAATCCTGACACACAAGCCCTTTTTTGGAGTGTTACAAAGCAATCACTACCAAGCAATAATAGAATTGATCTGGACACAATAGTTATTTTTGCAAAGCCAAAAAACATATATGTGCCTACTGGAATTACCATAACAGGAAAAAGCTCTCATCTTACGTTGCCAAATTTTTATGTAAAAAAATCTATCAACAAAGAAGAAAACTCTTTATACATACTACAAATAAAGCATTTCTTTGGACCAATTAAAAAACTTTTTGACAAAAAACCAACTTTCTATCAAAAACACCCACACTAAGCTTCATTATACTTATAATAATCTGTATTTATGATATTTTTATAAAAAATACAGAAATTATAATTCTTACATCTTCTCATTAACAAAATCAAAAGGATTTTTATGAAAAAAGCAATGCTCATCTTAACCTTAAGCTCAGGTTTTTTAATAAATGCTGAACAAACGGCTGCAACAATAAAAAATAACGTAAAAAAAGAAGTGCCATTTTTTTCTGTTATAGAAAAAGAATTTAATAAAACTAAAGATCATTCACGTTTTGAAAAAGAGTCACATGAAATTTGCATGGCTTACTATAAAGACAAAAAACTTACAAAAGAACAATATGTACAACAACAAGTTGATTTAATTGTTAAGTATTATAACTTCTTAAAAGATTTTATGTCTTTTACAGGTAAACCAAGTTCTGCAGCTATGGTTAAAACATCACTAGAAGCAGCACTGCCAAACATGGAACTTCAAATTCAAAATCAGCTAAAAGTAATTGAATTTGAAGCAAAAGAAAACAACTGTAAAGATTACAAAAATCATTTAGAAACAGAAAAAGAAATAAAAACACTCGTTATTCAAAAATATAAAGAATACATTAAAGATGTTGTGGAAATCCTTGAAAACATCTAAATAAAAAAATTAAAAAAGATTTATAGCCAGGTTTTTCCTGGCTATTTTCAATGGAGAAAAATGAAAAAATTATTACTTACTCTATGCTTATCATTCAACTTTTTGCTTAACGCTCATAAAACTAAAAATCAAATAAAGCTTCAAATAAAAGCTAAAAAAGATATAGCAGCAAACATTAAATTAATCTTAGAGGAAAAAGAAAATAAGAGATTTCATTCCATGATCTCTAATTCTATTACTATTTCAATACCAATAGGTGTTTTGATAGGACTTCAAAACTTAAAAAAACTACCCCCTGAGCAATTAAAAAACTCTCCAAGTTCTCAATGGATAATTAATAATCCAATAAAATATTCACTGATAGCTGGAATAACATCAAGTATCGTTTTTCATGCAATACACTATTTTATTAAGAAATATTATAAAAGAAAAAATGCAAAGAGACCTCTATGTACATAAAAAAAGCGAATCTAGTTTTTACAATATTTTTTATTCCCAAAAATAAAACATATCAATAAAAATATTACAAGCATGATAACAGTTGCACCAAGCTCTTGAGCCTGCATGCCAGTTTTTCGGTACAACTTTATTGCCATTGGCAAGGTAACTCCCATTTTATCTTGCAAAACTGAACCTGCACCAACCTCTGTCAAACTAAGACAAAAAGCAACACAAAAAGCTTTGTAAAAAGATGATTTTATAAAAGGAAGTGCTACCCAAAAAAATGAATCTAAACTAGTTAGTCCATATGTTTGAGCAGTTTTATGCATATCTAGATGATACAGAAGCATTTGCCCGTTAATAATCTTGTAACAAAATGGATAGTTCAAAACAACATGTGCAAAAATAGCAACTGCAAATGGACTCATAATTTTAAACAATGAAACATAATAAAATAAAATTCCAATACCAACGCTGCCAATTATAAATGGAGCTATTGTTAAAAAAGATATAAAAAACCGAAACTTTTTGCCCCATAAAAAATTTGCAACACACAAATAAAAAGCAACACTTATTGCAAGCAAAGAACTAAAACAAGCTACTGCAATACTTTTTAAAATAGCTGCAATCATTGAACAACCTAAAATAGGTCCTTTTAAACCTTTGAGGGTATCGAGTAAAAAAAATCCAACTTGCAGACTGCAAGCATTATAGAAAAAACAAATAATTGCGCTCAAAGCAAATATAATAAATGTTACAAGATACAACACCTGTAAAACTACTTTTTTTGTTAAAACAAACTGACTTGACTCTTTATTGATAGGAAGCGATGCATATTTATTAAAAATTACTTTTTTATATTGAAAAATCATAATAAAAAGTACAATAAGCAACCGAGAAAACCAATAAAAAAAAGCTTGTAAAAGATTTGCATTACCATAACAATTTGCAATCATGATCGATGGTGTTTTGTGGTACCAGCTGCCACCAAGAAGTAACGGAATAGTAAAACTAGAAAAGTGTAGTAAAAATAAAAGTAAGGAAAATGAAAATAAACCAGTAAGTAGAAATGGGATAACAATATATGTATATACTTGTAACCTGCTTGCACCAAGATCTTTTGCTGCCATAACAGTTGTATAATCTAACTTTTGATATAATGACATTAAAAAATAAAAAGAAAAAGGGATATTAAAAAGTAAATGCGCCAAAATGATTGCCAAAAAACCAGATGCACCGGTTAAAAATTGTACCGAAAAAACAATAACTCGCGTTGGAACAAATGCAAGTATGCACAAACTTGAAGCTAGTACGTTTTTACCAAAAAAATTATATCTATAAAAAAAATGTGCCAACGGTAAAGCCAAAACTATTGATAAGAATGTAGAAATAAATGCTTGGAAAAAAGAAAAGCTACAAATTATTAACAATTTCATTCGTTTTGGCCTTTTAATAAAAAAATTAAATAAAGAGGAACTAAAATCCGCTAAGTGGTTTTACTATATCATGCACTTTTGATAGCTTTACAAAATAAACTAAAAAAAATTATGACAAAAAAAGAAAGAGCTGTATGCAAGAAAGCAAACAAACTTTTACTGGAAATATTTATATTTTTCATGCATTTGATATTGGTGATGATATCAATCTTACGCAAATAAAAAAAGATAAAAATCTTATTATTCAGCCTCTTAATTTACCAAAATATTTCAAAAATTATCATACCCCTGTTTCAATAGAACTGCCACGGCCAAATAAAACAAGTAACTGCATTAACTGCAAAATTCATGGTTTTGGCTCAATTTCTTTAACTTACAAAATCCCTTTCAACGACACTTTAGAAAACATAAAAAAAGAACTTACTGCCATTGATAACAGCTATCAAGAGATAAGTATTGACAACGCAAAAATTGTTTTTAAAAAAATTAAAAAACATATTGACCAACCAGAATTCTTTCAAACCCGTTCATCTCACCTAGTTGTACAACTTGATCAAAAAGAAACCATAACAGCTGAAAAACTTAAACAAGAATATGGCAACAGTATTGCTTCAATGGTTCGCTTTGAAACAGAAACACTTTCTATTGCACAAAAAAATGAAATACTCGATGATGCAATTGGCTATTTAAAAGGTGATCTTGTGCTCATTGACCCTGAAGCTTCATTCATTTACGATTCAGAATATGCAGAAATTTTAGATCTTTTTGAATTTGCAAATATCCAACATTTAGAACTTCGTTTTTTTGATAAACTACTTTACAAACAACTTGATTTAATTTATGAAGAAAAAACAAAAAAGTTACCACTAACTGCTTATTTACCATTTATTCGTACTCCATGGTCTGGGCCAATTGCAGATCTTGAAAGACTTCGTGTTGATATTTCTGTAATTACTGAAAGGTTAGAAAGCAGTATAAAACTTTCTGGCGAACCCTATTTTTCTGAACTCTATGAAGAACTTGTAGAAAAATTAGATTTAAAAATGTGGCGAGCTTCAATTAATAAAAAATTAAATATAATTAGCGAAATAAGATCTGTTTATCAACACAAAATAGATGCAATCAGAGAAGATTTACTTTCTGTGCTTGTAATTATTTTAATTTTTATTGAACTTGTTGTTGGAATCTTACATAAATAAAAGGATAAAATATGAAAAAACTAATTTTAACTTTAATAATTTGATCAGCTTCAATAATAAACTTTACATGCAAAGCTATGAAATTTTTAGCCAATACAACATACCAGCTAGAAGAAGAAACAATGTTAACCATTAAAGCAACAGGCTCTGAGAATCAAAAAATTATTGATAAAGCAATACAAGGCTATATGATTAACGAAAATAAAGAACAGGCAATTAAGAACTTAAAAGAAGAACTCAAAAAAATTAAAAGCCCTTTTAATTCATCTCATATTATTATTCAAAAAAATAATATGAGATCAAACTTTACTTTTAGTAGTAATAACCCTGATATATTTATCACTCATCTAATAGAAATGACTCAAAAGAAATAGGTATAAATATTACTGATTTAATATACTTTCTTCTTATACAAATTTTTAACTGAAAACTTTACCAAAAATAAAATACTTTTATAATTAAACAATAATGTCTACATGTTTACTAAAGGTATTTTATGAAAAAGCAACTACTAATGATAACAATGTTATATTCAGCGACATCAGTTTTTTGCATGAATAATGATCAAGGACAAAATCAACAACGTCCATTTGCCAACCCTGCAATAATGAGAGAATATCTGATAAATTTGGAACAAAAAAGAAGAGAAGATAGAGAAGCAAAAGGTCGAAAAATAGTAGAAGAACTAAAACGCAAACGCCAATTAAATGAAGACGATAAAAAAGACGATCCAAAGAAAAAAAGACAAAAAAGAGATTAATTTAAAAATTTATTCAAAAAAGAAGCACCTGTAAAATAGGTGCTTCTTTTATTTAATCTTTTTTTCTTGTAACAAATTTAATTGGCACACCAACTAAATCATATTTGCGACGCATTTGATTTTCAAAATACATCAGCTCACTTCTTCCAAACCACTTTGGTTCGTTGACAATCATTAAAATTGTAATTGGCCCTGTAGAAATTTGTCGTGCATGACGAATTTTTAAAGGATTAGTATTGTGATACAAAGGACGACGAGTAATGGCTTCTTTAAAGAACATATTAATTTCATCATTATCAAATGTTTGGAAAAAACGATCAGAAACTTGCTTTACTTTTTTCAGCACTCGACCAACATTTTTACCATCTTTACAAGAAATATTAATCATTTCTATTTTTTTTGTCAGATGCTTATACTTTGAAAGATCAAACTCTAAATCATGTTTTGACTGCTCAGTAACAAGATCTTGTTTATTTAAGAGTAAAATAACTGCTTTGTTTTTTTCAAAAGCATAAAACAATAACTTTAACTCTTGATCTGCAATATAACCTTGCGACCCGTCAATTAAAAGAAGAACAATATCTGCTTTTTCAAGCGCACGAAAAGAACTTTTTACCATTAATGTTTCAAGCGTTTCATTTACAGCACGTTTTCTTCTGACTCCTGCAGTATCTGTAATTGCAATATCTTCTTGATAAAAAGAAATTTTTTCAGTAATTGCTTCACGAGTTGTTCCTGGCATGTCCATCACCAATGAACGATCTTTATTTATTAATAAATTCATTAATGAAGATTTACCGACATTTGGTTTTCCAAGAAGAACAACCTTACATTTTTCTTTTTTTTGTACTTTTTCAACACCTTCAGGAAGTTGTTGTTCAACCACCTCAAGCAGGTCCCCAACGCCACGGCCATGCTGAGCAGAAATAGGAATAATATGTTTATGACCAAACTGCTCAAATTCATAAAGATTTTCTTGCGCCTTGTCGTTGTCAACCTTATTGATAACAACAACAACTTTTTTGCCAAGCTTATGAAGTAACTTTGCAATTTCACGATCTTCTGGAACAATACCAAGTTTTCCATCACAAACAAAAAGAACAATATCTGAGTTTTTTACAAGTTCAAGAGCTTTCACTCGAACTCTTTCTAAAATAATATCATTACTTTTTCTAAGACTGACACCACCAGTGTCAAAAAGATCAAACTTTTTTTTGTTCCACCAAATAGTATCTTTTAAAAAATCTCGCGTTACACCCTCGTGATCAAAAGCTAAACTTTTTACCGATACAGAAAGACGATTAAACAATGTTGATTTACCAACATTCATTCTTCCTACAATAACTACTTGAGAATTTTGTTTTTGTTTCATAACTTAACTTTCAGCCATTTCATATGTTGTACCCGGAAAATATTTCATTAAACCGTTCCAGATCCCGGATGCCGAGGGCATTCCCGTCGTCTTCGACTTGTTACGTGACGAGGGCCTGTGCATGGGCCTGTCCACCGGTATCAACGTGGCAGGCGCCATCCGTCTGGCGAAGGTGTTGGGACCGGGCAAGACCATCGTGACGATCCTGTGCGACTAT
>CAZYJE010000032.1:0-55445 GCA_964647685.1 uncultured Pseudomonadota bacterium
AAGAAAAATCTAAAAAAATAATAGAAAATTTAAACCTTAGTTTAAAAGATGCTCAGAAAAATATTCAGGATTTAGTTCAGGAAGAAGAGAATAATAGACTGTTAGAAAATAAGTTAAATAAAGAAGTTTTGAGCTTGCAAAATCAGCTTAGAAAAACAATAGAAGAATTAAGTAGTTATGATCAAAAGTTTATAAAGTTAAAAAATGAGACTACAAATTATAAAGTAAACCTTAATGCTAAAGATGTTAAAATTTTAGATTTAGAAAATGAAATTGAAGAATTAAAGTTAAAGATTTCTGGTCTAAAAACTGATACAACAAAAAAAGGTATAAAATACGATCAACTAAATCAAAAGTTACAAGAAACTAGAAAAGTTTTACAACAGCTTGAGCAAAATACTGAAAATGAGATTACTAAAAAGTTGCTTCCTCTACAAAAGAAACTTAAAGAAGTTAGTAATAAATTAAAAACTTCAGTTATAGAAAATACAAAAATTGAAGCTGATTTAGATAAGGTGAGTAGGCAAAGAAATAGTGCTTTTGAAGAGATAAAAAAATTAAAAAACTCTACAGCAGAAGAGAAAAAAGCTGCAATAAATAAAGTTTCACAAGAATATGAACAAAAATTAGATGAGATTGGCAAAAAATTAAATCAAACTCAAAATACAGTTAAAGATTTGCAAGCAAATACTACAAAATTAAATGAGCAATTAAAAACAAAAGATTCTGCAATAGAAGAAATAAAAAATAAGTTTAAAGAAGATTTTAAGAGTGTAAAAAATGCATCAGAAGAATCAAAACAAAATGAATTAAGTCGACTTACTCAACAGCATGAAAGACAACTGAAAGAGGTTAATGACAAATTAACTTTAGCTAATAATAAGATTAATGATTTACAAATAAAAGCAGCTCAAGAAATAGAAGCAAATGAAAATACAGTAACAAAATTAAGTGCAGATTTACAGGTTGAACAGCAAAAAGTTGAAGATATAAATAAAGAAAAAAATACTGTAATTCAACAATTAAAAGATAAGCACACACAAGAGTTAGCAACAGAAAAAAAGAAAGTAGAAACTTTTCAGAATCAACTTAATGCTACGCTAAAAGTAAAAGATGCTCAGATTAGTAAGTTAAAAGCAGATTTAGAACTAGCAAATGAAAATACTAAAAAAGCAAAACAAGATACTCAAGAAAAGTTAGAGGCTGGTGCAGAGTTATTAGAAGAGCAATCTAAAATTCATCAAAAAGAAATGCGAGATTTGAGTCAAAAATATGCAACAAGTCAGCAAAAAATTGGTCAACTAGAAGGTCTTGGTGACCAAAAAGATGTAACTATAGCAAATCAAGATGAAACAATTAAAAATCAAGATTTGACCATAAAAGATCTTACTAAAAGGTTAGATGATTCTAAGCAAATACAAGCTGCAGCGCATTCGCGTGCTTTTGAAAAAACTGAAGAAATGAGAATTGCTTTACAAGAAGAGAAAGAAAATAAACAAAAAGCTGTTGAAGATGCACTTCAAAAACAGCGTGAAAAACATTTAGAAGAGCAGCGTAAAAAAGATGAAGCATTTTTAGACGAACAAAGAAAACGTGAAGCTGCTGAAAAGAAAGCTGCAGAAGAAAAAAGACTTAAAGAAGAAGCTGAAGAAAAGTTGGCAGAAGAAGAAAGGCTTAAACAAGAGGCAGAAAAGAAGGCTGCAGAAGAAGAAAGAAAAAATAAACTACTTGAAGAGCAACAAGAACGAGATAGAAAAAAGCTTGCAGACGAGCAAGTAAAAAATAAAAAATCAATAGAAGAAATAAAAAATGATGCAGAGCAAGCTTTAAAGGCAAAAGATCTTGAGGTTGAAAATAAAGTTGATACGCAAGTTGCTTTTATAAAAAAAGAAATAAAGAAAGAGTATGCTAAAAATCTTGATGATGTTGTAAACAAAGAGGTTGAAAAAGAAGTTGAGCAGTTAAAAGAAGATCATGAAAAAGAGATAGCAAAAGAAAGACAAGAAAAAGCTACATTGATGCAAGAAATAGGTGAAAAAGAAGCTGAACAAGAGCAGAATGAAAAAGATTTAAAAGAGCTCAAAACAGAACAAAAAATTAAAAATGAAGAAAAAGATAAAGAGATTAAACAGCTTAAAGATAATGAAGTAAAACAAAAAGAAGATTTAAATAATAAAGATGAAGAAATTAAGCAACTTAAAGAAGAAAAAGTAGAGAGTAAAGGACGTGAAGACAAGCAAGAAGAAAAAATAAAAGAACTAGAAAAAGAGATAAAAAAAGAGCGTGAAAATACAAAAAAAGAAAAAGAAGCAAGGCAAAAACGTGATCGTGAAGAAAAAGAAAGACGAGAGAAAGAGGACAAGGAAAAAGAGGCAGAGAAAGAAAAAGAGTCTGAACGAGAACAAAAGCGTCAAGAAGAAAAAGAGCAAGAACGAAAACGTGAGCAAAGTCGTAAGCGAGAAAAAGAACAAGAAAAACGTGATCGTGAAAAACTAGAGAAAGAAAAACAAGAAGCTGAGCGTGAGCGAGATAAAGAGCGTCAAGAAAAAGAGCGTGAGCGCAAAGAAAAAGAAGAAGAGCAAAGAAAAAGAAAAGACCTTGAAAAAGAGATAAAAAATTTAAGAAGAAATCAAAGGCAGCTGAAAAAAAGAATCGCGCAAGGAGCGGCATTAGGAGCAGCTGGGATTGCTGGCGGTTTACTCATTAAAGATGCTATAGGTCAAGATCAAAAACCAAAACAGGAGCAACAAGAACAAGAGTTGACAAAAGGCGAGCGTATTGGTGTTCCTTCTTTTGTGCCTGAGCCGCTAGAAGATGTTGATAGTGTTGATCAGCAAGAAGTTGAACCAGAGGCAACAGAGCAGCAAGATGATAAGGTTGTTGAGCAAGATCCACAATCAACAGGTTTTGATGATCAGTTTATAGGTTCGCTACTTCCAGGGCAAAAAGATTTTGAAGCTGATGATGCACAAAAGCCTACAAAAGAAAAACTTGATAAGAAAGATCAAAAAACAGTCAAAGATGATGCGGCACAAGGAAAAAAAGGCAGAGCAACTCAAGACCCTTTTGATGAGCAAGATTTAGACCAAGAAGACATAGAGGAGCTAGAAGATCTGTTACAAGAAATTCCAGATTTAGATATAGATGATTTTGATGATGAAAGATATTTTGAAAGATATAAAAAAGATAAAAAATATAAACAAAAAGAATCGAAAATATCTGAAGGTTCAACTCTTATAGAAGAAGATGTTAGAAAAGTTGGTAAAGATAAGGCGGACGATAAAGATGGTTTTGAAGATATTGCAATAACACCTGAAGGTAATCTGTTTAATCCGCTGCCAGGTTTTGCAAAATAGCTTCTATTAATTTCGTTATTATAAGCTTAGCTACCAAAGTAGTGGTAATTTAAGGCGTACTATTTTTAAATTCTTGCTGCAATATCTGATATATTTTTTGCATATCACTAGAAATAACTTTTGTATCTGCAATCAGTGGCATAAACGTTGTGTCGCCTTGCCAGCGAGGCAGAACATGCATATGTAAATGTTGTGGGATGCTGCCGCCAGCATTTTTTCCTAAGTTGATGCCAACATTGATTCCGTCAGTTTGCAACGTTTTTTTTAAAATTTTTGTACTTACAGTTGTAAGCCGCATCAGCTCTTGCTGCTGGTTTTTATCAAGATCATAAAGATTTGCAACATGCTTGATGGGAACAATTAAAAGGTGGCCAGCATTGTACGGGTGTTTATTGAGCATAACAATCATAGAGCTAGATCGAACGATGATAAGATTTTTATCGTCGTTTTTTTCTTTTATCTGAAAACAAAACGGACATTCATCTTTTTTATGTTCATGCACGCCGTTTGTATAGGTATCTCGCCATGGAGAAAAAAGGTTTTTCATACTATTTCTTTTTTATACACAACACATTACCAAAGTACCATCCTTTTATATCAGAAAAGTCTCGTGCTGTATAGACAAAGCCTTGATCCTCAAGCCATGATACAACTTCTTGATACAGTGATTGCCCTTTATAGGCCTGAATAAATTCTACTTCGCAAAAAATTGCCGTTGTTGATTGCAGTATTTTTTTTGAACCTTGCAAAACAGGCAGCGCCATGCCTTGCAGGTCAAGCCAGAGAAAATCTATTTTTTTGATATTATTTTGCTCTGCCCACTCATCAAGAGAAACTGTTTTTACCGCTATTGTTTCTGGGTAAATTACATTGGACCATTTGAGTCTTTCTTGTGGTGCAAGAAGAGAGTTTGCCTGAAATGGAATTGATGGGCTTGTTGGATTTTGCGAAACATGCAGCTTGGCTGTTCCTGTTGTTTTGCTTAATGCATATTTTTTACGAATAACATTAGGAAGGTGTTGAGTATTTTCTTCAAGGAGGGTAAAAATGTTTGGTGTCGGTTCAAATGCATATACGGTTGCCAGTGGCCATGTTGTAGCAAGTTTTTTAGTGTCGCGACCATTGTATGCTCCTGCTTCTACAATGACAGGGTCTTTTGGTAAAACTTTTTTTAAAAGTTCTATTGTTTCATTAATTTTAAAAATAGGTATATTTTTTTCTTCTATTGTTTTTCTTGTCATAAAGATTCTTTTTGTATAAATCTGTAAAAAATAGTTTAATTGTCGTCATCACGAGCTTGTGTTTACAAGCGTGGTGATCTAAAATTAATAAATTTATAAATTATTAATTTATTTTATAAAGATGATTAGTATTAGTTTATACCTTTTTAAAAAGCTTTTTAAGTGCAGGAGTGGTAATGAAATTAAGTATTATTGTCCCGGCGTACAATGAAGGTGAAAGAATTGCTCCAACACTTACAACATATGGTCAGTTTTTTGATAAAAAAAAAGAAGTAGAAAAAGATTTTGACTATGAGCTCTTGGTTGTACTCAATGGTTGCAAAGACAATACACTAGAAGTTGTAAAAAAAGTTCAACAAAAATATTCATCTATCAGAATTTTAGATTTACCAAAGGCAGGCAAAGGACTTGCAATTGTTGCAGGTTTTCAAGATGCGCTTAAAAGAAAAAATGATTTAATTGGTTTTGTCGATGCTGATATGGCAACGCGGCCAGAGTATTTTTATGATTTAGTAGAAAAAATGGGCAGCACAGATGGAATTATAGCAAGTCGCTATATGCCAAAGTCGGTCACCATTCCAAAACGTCCGTTTGTAAAACAGTGGGGCAGAAAGTTGGTCTATCATCCACTTATTTGGATGCTTTTTGGTATGAACTATTATGATTATCAATGTGGGGCAAAAATTTTTAAACGTGAAGTTATAGAAATAATTGTACCACATTTTACTTTGGGTCAATGGGCATTTGATGTTGAGCTGTTGTATTTGTGTAAAAAATATAAATTTACAATAAAAGAAGCTCCCACAACTTGGTACGATCAAGAGGGGAGCAAATTAGTTCTTTTTAGTTCCGGAGTTTCTATGCTGAGCTCGCTTTTTAAACTTCGCAGAAACTACTGGTGATTATTCTATTTTAGGAACTTTTCCACTTTTTAAATATGTTACTGCCATAAGAGCTGATAAGCCAACTGTGGCAACGGTTCCTGCTCCAATTAGTATTTTTTTCATAGTAGAATATTGTTCTTTATTTTTTGTGACAGCGGATAATTTTTCTGTGCAAAAAATGTTATTTGTTTGTAGGACAAAAGGCAGCATTGCTATCATTATTATCTTTTTTCTCATTCTTGAGCTCCTATTCATCTTCATTTTCAATTTCATTTTTCAACTTAAGGCAACTATTTCTAAGAGAGTCCATCTCATTAAATAAAGTTATATTAAAAGGATTAAAATTTCTAATCAAAGGGTTTTGTTTGTTATATTTATCAGTAGATTCTTTTAATTTGTCAGTAGTTTTTATATATTCTATCTTGTTCTTTTGTTTTTTGTACTCTTGTATTCTTACTGTATATCTATGAACATCTCTTCCCATTCTTTCTTTAAAAATATTATGGTTTGAATTAATGGTAGATTTAATCTCGTGTTTAGGATTATTTTTAGAATAAGATTCTTTAGCGTCATTATAAGCGTTGTTAAAGTACTTTTTGTTTTTTATTTGATTGTAAATTTCTGAAAATGAATTTAGATAAGTTTTAAGTTGCTCTGTTTGATCAGCAGTATTGTTATTATTGTATTTTTCCAAAGAATGAGAATACTTTTTTTCTTTGGAAAAAGTATTCTTTTTTGGAGAGTAATATTGTTTATAAGACCCATATATTCTTTTAACTTGACTAGCTTCTGGTATTTGATCATTTGCTGAGTTTAGTTCTTTATAAAAATCAAAATAATTTTTCTGGAAAGTTTGTAAATTTTTTATTTTTTTTAAATTCGCATCACTTTCTTGATGATGATCATTATTAATATTTTCATGAAAAATAAAATTAGAGGTATCTTCTAGGTCTTGTTCTAGTTGATGATATTGATCAGTGGTATGTTTTTGTGAAATTCCAGCATTTTTTTGTTTTACTTTTTTTCCTTTTTTTTCTAGGTAATTAAATATATTTGTGAATATCATGTAAGATGTTTCATGTAAAATATTTTCTTTATTTAAAGGAGCAGTAGGGGCACCTACGGAAATATTACTTTCTGAAGGAAATTGAGGTCCTTGATTGTTCATACTCTTTATATTTTTTATGCTTATTAAGCATAAAAAAAAGAATAATATATATTTTTTCATAAAAAGCCTTTCTGTTTGAATTGTAATGTTTTATTTTGCTTAATTATAAAGCTTTTTTATAAGTAAATGAAGTAGGAAAGCAGGCTATTCTACTTCATTTTGTTTTTTATAAGTTTATTGGAAATTGCAAGCACAGTTGTTTAACTTTTTCTTTGATATTTTTTAATGCTGTTTCATTGTCATAGTTGTGAACAACTTCATCAATTAAATGTGCAACTGTTTCGATATTTTTTTCTTGCATGCCACGTGTTGTAAGCGCTGGTGTTCCAAGGCGGATGCCGCTTGTTATCCATGGTGAAGTTGGGTCAAATGGAATGCAACTTTTGCTGACGGTAATACCTGCTTTAGCAAGTGCATGAGATGCTTGAGTTCCATTAATATTTTTTGACCGTAGATCAACAATAAAAAGATGATTATCTGTGCCGCCTGCAACAATTCGGTAATCTAATTTTTGCAGTGTTTTTGCAAAATATTGAGCATTTTTAATTGTTTGTTGTTGATACATTTTAAATTCTGGTTGCAAGGCCTGCTTAAATGCAACTGCTTTTGCTGCAATGGCATGCATAAATGGTCCACCTTGCGAACCAGGCATAACAGCACGGTCTATTTTTTCTGCATGTTCTTGCTTGCTTAAAATTATTGCACCACGCGGGCCGCGCAGCGTTTTGTGTGTTGTGCTGGTAATAAAGTCTGCATGCTTTGCTGGGTTTGGGTGAAGCCCTGTTGCCACAAAGCCTGCAATGTGGGCAATGTCTGCCATCAAATATGCACCGACAGATTGTGCAATATTTGCAAATTTTTCAAAATCTATTGTACGTGAATAAGCAGAAGCGCCTGCAATAATTATTTTTGGTTTGTGTTGATGTGCAAGTTTTTCTATTTCTTTATAGTCAATAAGTTCGGTCAGCGGGTTAACTTTATATTGTACACGGTTGAAATATGTTCCAGAAAAATTAACAGGGTGCCCGTGGGTCAAATGACCACCTTCAGAAAGGCTCATGCCCATAATTGTGTCACCAGGTTTAAGTGCTGCCAGATAAACTGCCATATTTGCTTGTGAACCTGCATGTGGTTGTACATTTGCATGTTCAACGTCAAAAAGTTTTTTACAACGTTCAATTGCGATTTGTTCTGCTTGGTCTACAAGCTCACATCCTGCATAATAACGTTTGCCTGGATAGCCTTCTGCATATTTGTTCGTTAAAACAGTTGCAGAGGCCTGCAAAACAGCTTTGCTAACATAATTTTCTGATGCAATTAAATTGAGTGTTGTCTCTTGGCGATTTTCTTCTTGTGTAATGATTTGAAAAAGTTGTGGGTCAAAATTTTTTATAGTTTCCATAGACGGCCCTTTTGTATTTACGTTTCTATTTTTAGTGTAGCTGCTATGGTTTTTTTTACTATTTTTTATCGCTGTTATATTCATTTTTTACTCTTTCATTAGGTTGTATTTTTTTTTATATTTTTCTATTTTTTTTAGACAACAAGATTTGGCAATGCATAGAAGGCCTTTTTCATTGCAATCAAAGGTATACATTTTAGAAGGTTCTTTTTTTATAAGCATTTCATTTAACCAACTTTTAGGAATATCGTTTGGAAGATTAAAAATTTTCTCAGTTGGTTTTTCTTTTTCTTTTGTTGCAAAAAAGTTGAAAAGGCCTGTTTTTGGAGCTGTAATATGTTGGTGATAAAGACTTGTTGTTATAGAAAAAAATAAAATATATTTATTATACATGTTTACCTTCTGTTTTTGTTGAAGTTATCAGTTTAAAAAAACAAAGGCAATTTTTTTTAAAAAGCCTGTTGGTTATTGCTTTTTTAAACATCTTTTTTATACTTATTAGAGTGTGTATTTGTTAAATAGTATTAGATTTTTTCTTTGAAAGGTTTTGTATCATGATTGCAACGTCAGATTTTAAAAAAGGCGCAAAAATTTTGTTCAAAAAAGAGCCATATGTTGTACTTGACTATCAGCATGTAAAGCCAGGAAAGGGTGGCGCATTTGTAAGAACAAAAATGAAAAATATGATTACAAACCTTGTAAGAGAAGAAACATTTCGATCTGGAGAAAAATTTCCACAACCAGATTTGCAGTACAGACAAATGCAGTATCTTTATAAAGAAGATGATCTTTATAATTTTATGGATCAAGAAAGTTATGATCAAATAGCTTTAAACAAAGATAAGTTAACAGATGTTCTTGATTATCTAAAAGAACAAACTATTTATACAATGCTTTATTTTGAAGGTGCTCCAATTGGTGTAAATCCGCCAATGTTTATGGAGTTGGAAGTTGTAGAAACGCAGCCAGGTGTTCGTGGTGACACAGCACAAGGTGGCGCTACAAAGCCAGCAAAATTAGAAACAGGTTTTGTCTTACAGGTACCTCTTTTTGTTAACGAACAAGATCTAATAAAAATCGATACTCGTGATGGTAGCTATATTGAACGAGTGAAAAACTAATGCAGCAAAATTACACTATGGGGGAAGACTTTATGAGTTCTGAGTTGCCAGATTTTGAAATAACGTCATACAAATCATTGTCGCAAACAGCAATGCGTTCACTTGTTTTTCATTATTTATATGCGATGGAAGGTTTTGATTATTCAGTTTCACTAGGAACAATAATAGATATGTTCAATAGAGGTTATGGTTTTGATGTTCCATTTGATTCTAAATCAGCTTCATTAACACAAAAAATTATAGATAGCCGCCATGATTTAGATAAAACAATTGTCTCATTGCTTTCTTCAAGCTGGCGCCTTGAAAGAATTGGTTTGTGTACAAAGCTTATTTTACGTATGACGTTGTTTGAATTGCAGCATAGTGATATTCCATCTGTTGTGCTCATTAACGAAGCAATTGAGCTTGCAAAAGCTTTTTCAGAAAAAGATGCTTATAAATTTATTAATGGAATTTTAGATGAATTTTGTAAGAAGCATAAGAAAGATGATAACTAACAGTTTTATAAGTTGGACTCTTTGATTATTTTAACCTGGATCGCGACGCTTACTAAGGTAAGCTCGCAATGACGGGACGGTAACTTTCAAGCTATATCACTAAATAAAAAAGGTCCGACTTTTAAAGTCGGACCTTTTTTATTACATAAATAATAATTTTTATAATTCAGGGAAGAATAACTTTAATTCTTCAGCAGCCGTTTCAGGTGCATCTGAACCATGAGTTGCATTTGTACCAATAGATGTTCCAAACTGTTGTCTGATTGTTCCTGGTGCAGCATCTGTAGGATTTGTTGCTCCCATAAGAGTTCTCCAAGAACTGATAGCATTTTCTTTTTCGAGTGCAAGTACAACAACAGATCCTGATGTAATAAATTCTACAAGTTCACTAAAAAATGGTTTATCGCTATGTATGCCGTAAAACTTTTCTGCAGTTTCTTTATCGATGCGTCTTTTTACCATGCGTAATATTGTAAAACCATTTTGTTCGATCATATCAATTATTTTACCAGTGTTTCCTGCTTTTACAGCGTCTGGTTTAATCATTGCAAATGTTTTTTCTGCCATTTTTATATCCTTGGTATTATTATGGCCTACAATTTGTGTAGGCCATAGTTTTATTACTCTTTATTTTCTCGTGCTGCGTGTTCTTCAAGTGCAATTTGCATAGCGCTTTTTTGTTTAGAAGGAGCTGGAGATGTTTGTTGAGATTTTTGTTTTTTCGATTTTGAATCAGCCTTAGAAGAGCCGCCTTTTTGTTTGAATGAAGGTTTTTCTATTTTTCCTTCAAGTTTTAAACTAAGGCCAAGCTTTCTTTCTTCTTGATTAACGTTTACAACACGGAACTTGTGTTTTTCGCCGATAGATAAAACTTCTTCAACTTTTTCAATATTTTTATCTGAAAGTTCAGAAATATGAATAAGTCCTTCAATGCCAGAAGGAAGTTTTATAAATGCACCAAAGTTAGTAATTTTTGCAACTTCACCGTCAACAATTGTTCCAGGTGGGTATTCTTCTTTGATTTTTGCCCATGGATCATTTGCAAGTTGCTTAATGCCAAGAGATATTTTTTTGTTATTTTCATCAACGCCAAGAATAATAGCTTCAACGTTATCACCTTTGTTGTAAATATCAGAAGGGTGGTTGATGTGCTCTGTCCAAGAAAGGTCAGAAATATGAACAAGTCCGTCAACACCAGGAATTAATTGAACAAAAATACCAAAATCGGTAATATTGCTAATTGTTCCATTAATTTTGTCGCCAACTTTAAATTGCTCACTAATTGATTCCCAAGGATTTTTATCAAGTTGCTTGATACTCAGAGACATTCTTCTGTTATTTGGATCTATAGAAACAATGCGAACTTCTACTTCTTGACCAACATTAAACTTGCTTGAAAGATTTGTTATGCGGTCCGTCCAAGAGATTTCAGAAATATGAACAAGTCCTTCTACGCCTTTTTCGATTTCAACAAAAAGACCGTAGTCAGTTATGCTTGATATTCTACCTTTAACGCGAGAATCAACTTTAAGTTGGCTTGTTGCTTCTTCCCAAGGGTTTTTAGAAAGTTGTTTAAGGCCAAGAGATATTTTTTCGTTTTCTTTATCAAATGATAAAACTTTAACACTAATAGTGTCGCCTATTTTTACGATTTCACTTGGATGAGCGATGCGGCCCCATGTCATATCTGTAATATGTAAGAGTCCGTCTACACCACCAATATCTAT
This sequence comes from uncultured Pseudomonadota bacterium, assembly GCA_964647685.1. Lineage (GTDB taxonomy): Bacteria > Babelota > Babeliae > Babelales > Vermiphilaceae > CAZYJE01. The sequence goes on from CAZYJE010000032.1 coordinate 11,397, forward strand.
GAACACACCGTAGTTTGTAATGTTTTTAACTGTTCCTTGAATAACGTCATCAACATTAAGCTTTTCAAGTACTGTTTGGCGAGCTGCTGAGCGTAAAGTAGAAAGATATTTGCGACGAGAAATAATAACATTACCACGTTTTTTGTTGAGCTTAATAATGTTTGCAGTAATTGTTTGACCAACAAGTGAATCAAAATCCATAATTCTTTGAATATCAATTTGAGATCCAGGTAAGAATGCAGGAATTCCTATATCAACACTTAGTCCACCTTTAACTTTGTGTGTTACAGTTCCTTGTACTGGTTTGCCTTCTTCAAATAGTTTTGTAATTTCTATCCAAGCTTTAAGAGATTTTGCTTGTTCGTATGATAATATAACATTACCATCAACATTTTCTAATTCATCTAAAATAACTTCTATAGAGTCATCAACTTTTAACTCTTTTAGTTCATGTTCTTGAAATTCATATTTTGGAATAAGTCCTTCTGACTTATAACCAATATCAACAAGAACGCCATTTGAATTAATAGCTTTAATAGTTCCTGTAACAAGTTTACCTTGTTTGATGGTATCAAAAATACCTTCATATAAATCGCTGATTTCTTGAAGTTGCTCTGAGCTAAGTTCTAAGTTTTGCTCTTCAACTAATAATTTGTCCACCGAAGCAAACTGCTCGGGGCGAATTAGTTCTTTTGACATAAGATAGGCCTGTGTTTGATTAATGCCCTTATTGTGGGCGGGTTAGACGGTTAAAATTATACTCAATTTAATGTAGCATAGAACTGGTGCGTCCGCAAATAAGCCTATTTATAAGGCTATTTATAAGGTTTTTATAATCTTTTTTTTTGACAAAGAGTATATTTTAATTTAAAATATCATTAGTTGTTAAACGGGCTCGCCTTCCTTTATTCTTTTCTTAGTTAGGATTGTTAAATAGGAGTGAGCTATATAGTTCAAATTTTATCCTATTAACTTATGGTATCCAAATTATGTCTTCATTTAAAGAATTATCGCTTTCGCCAGCGATTCAAAAGGCGATAGAAAAACTCGGTTTTACTCAACCAACTTCAATTCAAGAAAAAGCAATTCCTAAGCTAATTGCTGCAGATTCAATAGATTTTCATGGACAAGCTCAAACAGGAACAGGAAAAACGTTTGCGTTTGGTTTGCCTGTTTTGCAAAAAATAGATGCTGCAAATAAAGCTCCTCAAGCATTAATTATTGCTCCAACAAGAGAACTGGTACATCAGATTACAGATTCATTAAAAAAAGCTGCTTACTACACAGATATCGTTATCGAGTCTGTCTATGGTGGTGTTTCAATTGATACACAGGTTCGTTTTTTACGTCGTGGTGTTCATATTGTTGTCGGAACTCCTGGTCGTTTAAATGATCATTTGCGCCGTAAAACATTATCATTAAAAGATTTAAAGATATTTGTTTTAGATGAAGCAGATATTATGCTTGATATGGGATTTAAGCAAGAGATCGATGGTATTTTAAATTGTGCTCCACAAGATCGTCAAATTTGGTTGTTTTCAGCAACTGTAAAACGCGGTATTATGGATCTTAAACGCACTCATATGAAAAATGTCGTTTCTGTAGCTGTTGATCAAAAACGAGTAACAACTTCCAATACTAAGCAGCATTATTGTTTAGTTTCTCATCGTTATAGATTGCAAGCGTTATGCCGTTTACTTGATGTTTCTACTAACTTTTATGGTGTTATTTTTTGTCAGACAAAAATTCTTACTGCAGAGATTGCAGAACAGCTGACAAAGCGTAGTTACCGTGTTGGTGCTCTTCATGGTGACATGGATCAAAAATTAAGAAATAAAGTAATTAAAAAGTTCAAAGATAGGTCTTTTGATATTCTTGTTGCAACAGATGTTGCAGCTCGTGGTATTGATGTTGCTGATCTTTCTCATGTTATTAACTATTCATTCCCAGATGATCAAGAAAGTTATGTTCACCGTATTGGCCGTACAGGTCGTGCTGGTAAAGAAGGAACTGCTATAACATTTATCGGTAATCGTGAAATGTATAGAATTAAGCAATTAAAGCAACGCTTTAGTGCAGAACTTACTGAGCTTAAAATTCCTTCAGTAGCTGATATTATTAAAATGCGTGCAGAAGTTGCGGGTAAACATTTTATGGCTTCTTGTGAGCAGGAAATTAAATTTGCTGACGTTTTAAGTTCGTTAAAGCTTGAAATGGAATCTTTACCGCAAGATAAGTTAATTGCTGGTGCGCTTAATATGTTAGCTGCAAAATATCTGAAAGGTTACGACAAAGAGCGTGATATTCCAACAGAGCCTTCTCGTTCTGAAAAAATGTTGCAAAGTGGTGCAATGAAAGAAGTGATGTTCCATATTGGAAAAGAAGATGGTGTTACGCGTGATGATATTGTAAATGCTTGTTTATCTGTTCCTAATATTACAATGAAAGATTTAGAGCGAGTACGTGTTATTAATCGTCGTAGTTTTGTCATTGCATCTGCAAATGTAGCAAACACTTTGCTTGCAGGTCTTCGAGGAATGCAATTTAATGGTCGACCTGTTCGTATTAATATAGCTTCAGCTGATCGTGATGGTGGCCGTAGAGATTCTGGGCGCCGCGATGGTGGTCGTGGATTTGGTCGTCGAAGTGGTTCAAGCAGAGATGGTGGTTATGGCCGAAGAAGTGGTGGCTATAGTCGCAAAAGATATTAATTAGAAATTAGTTTAAAAATAAAAAAGAGCTCACTGTAAAAAGTGAGCTCTTTTTATATTAATTATCTTGATGATACAACGTTGTTTTTAAAAGAGTGTGAGTTGTTGAAAAAAGGCAACCTGTAATGGTTGTTGCAATGTGTGATATGGTTGTAATGCGTATTAAAAAATAAATATATGCAAAATATTCTATAGCCATAAAAAAAATCATGCTGAAAGAAAGAAAAACTCCTATTAAAAAAATTCCTCCACTATAAATAAATAGTTTTTTATATAAAATTGAAAATGATCTTGAAAATATTGAGGCAAAAGAACATTCTTCATTAATAAGAATAGGTAAAGCAAATACAGTTAAAACTGTCCAAATACTGCCAACTATAAGTGGAGTTAATGATAGTATAGTAAACACTATTGGCAATCCGCTATTTTTGTATTTTATTAAGGAAGTAAAGTGCCATGTCAGCATAGGTATACATGAAAGAATTGTCCAAGCTATTATTCGTTTTATCTTTGAAAAAGTTGTCGTTACTATATGTTGTATTGTTATTTTTTTATTTTTAAATAACATCGTTACATGTTTGATGAGGCAGCAATTTGCAAAAATGATAATAAAAAAATAGATAAGATAGTACAAAAAATATTGTAAACCAAAATTTTCTGCTGATAAAACAACTTTATTATAAACAATAATATTAATGATAATATTAAATAGAATTGGAATGCCAAGATAACATAGTAAAAGTAGATTATTCCAAATCATATTAAAACTGTGTGAAGCTATAAAAACACCTTGTTTAAAATCTTTTAAAAACTGCATAATAAAAATCTCCTTAAAATTTGATAGTTACAGTTACCATAACGATTTTAAGGAGATTTTTACAATTAAATTATTGTTAAGTTGTCAAAAATTATTTTACTCCAAGATTCCATACAGTTGTAATACTGTTTACATGTATTTAAAGAAAGTAACTGTCCATTTTTTAGTTCTGATTTTATTGAAATTTTATCAGAATTTCCTTTAAGTAACAATACAAAACCAACATGAACTTTGCCCACTTGCGTTGAGTCGTCATTAATAATACCTAGCGGTTTTATTTGTAAGTTTCCATTGTAGTTAACTTCTTCATGAAATTCACGTTTTGCCCAATCAAAAAGAGTCTCGCCTTGTATATCTTCTTCTCTTATATGTCCGCCAATGCCAAAAGTATATTTATTTGCAAGTCGAGTTTCTGATGCTTTTGATCTTCGTTGCATTAAAAAATAATTGTTTTCATGCTCAAAGATAAGATAGGGAATAATTTGTTTGTAGCTTGGATCAAGCTCCATTTCAGATCGCCATAAAAACTCTTTTTTTTCTTGAATTTGTTGTAAATATTTTTCGAAGTTGACTTCTTTTAGCCCTTGCCATGGTTTTTCTAAAAAAAAATCACTTCTTTTTACAACTAAAATTTTTTCATCTTTTTTAAGTGGTGTTATTTTTTTTTTACTTATTTGTTTATTTATCATGGTGGGTCCTTCTTTATTCTCATTGTTATGAGTTTATTTTAGTGAGTTAGTTTACGTTTTATAAGTTTCTTTTTGGTGTTAGTAATAATTTTTCCTATTCGTCTTTGCGAGCGAAGCGCGCCAATCGAGTTGATTAAAGGTAAAATACATTTTAAATAAAAATTATTTTAACAAATAAAAAAATGCTTTCATATTTATTTTACTTGAGCTCTATTTATATGGAAGTTTAACAAAATGAACTGGATTACTTCGCTACGCTCGTAAAGACGTATGGCTTAAGTTTATTTTCTTTAAAATTGTATTGCTTGAGAAACAATGCTTTGTAGTTGTAAAATACCTATAATTCAATACAATAAAAGTATATTACTACATCATTTTATGCGTGTTTTATAAGAGGAAATAATCATGGCCTATGATTTTAAAAATATTGAAAAAAAGTGGCAGAAAGAATGGAAAGAAAGTGAAGTTGGCAAAACTGATACGAAACTGACTGGTAAAAAATATTACTGTTTAGATATGTTTCCATATCCTTCTGGTTCTGGTCTTCATGTTGGTCATTGGCGTGGTTATATTTTATCTGATGTCTATGCACGAATTAAAAAATTGCAAGGATACAATGTACTGCATCCAATGGGGTGGGATGCATTTGGGCTTCCTGCAGAAAATGATGCACTTAAAAAAGGTGTTCATCCAAAAGTAGGGACAGAAAAAAATATTGCTGTTTTTAAAAAACAACTAGAAACCACCGCAGCTCTTTATGATTGGTCAAGAGAAATTAATACAACAGATCCAGAGTATTATAAATGGACGCAGTGGATTTTTATTCAGATGTACAAAACTGGCCTTGCTTACAAAAGTGATATGCCAATCAATTGGTGTCCATCTTGTTTGACTGGTCTTGCAAATGAAGAGGTTGTAAACTCTGGTTGTGAGCGTTGTGGAGCAACTGTTGAACAAAAAAATATTCCACAATGGATGTTAAAAATTACTGACTATGCACAAAAGTTACTTGATGGTCTTGATAAGCTTGAATGGTCAGAAAATGTAAAACAGATGCAACGCAACTGGATTGGCCGTAGTCAAGGTGCAGAAATTTATTTTGAAGCTGAAACAGTTGGTGGTGAAAAAATTATTTTACCAGTTTATACAACACGACCAGAGACTATTTTTGGTGTGACATTTGCAGTTATTGCACCAGATCATGATATTTTATATAAAATTGTACCTGAAACTCATAAACAAGAAGTTGAAGCATACCAAAAGCAAGTACAAACAATGTCTGCTGTTGAAAGAATGACAGAGCAAAAAGAAAAGTCTGGAGTTTTTTCTGGGGTATATGTAACAAACCCAGTAAGCAAACAAAAAGTACCTCTTTATTTGGCAAGTTATGTGCTAAAAGATTATGGTACTGGTATTGTAATGGCTGTGCCTTCAACAGATCAGCGAGATTTTGAATTTGCTCAAAACTATAATATTGAGATTAAGCCAGTTTTAGTTTCAAAAGATAATGAAAAAAGTTTTGATCTCGAAAATAGTAAAGTTCTTTTTAATGATGGAACCTTAGTTAATAGTGATTTTTTAGATGGGCTTGATGCAAAAACACAAGGTTTTGAAAAAATAATTGAGTATCTAGAAAAAAATAAGAGTGGTACAAAAAAGATTCAATATAAATTACGTGATTGGGTATTTTCTCGCCAACGTTATTGGGGTGAGCCGATTCCTCTTATTTATTGTCAAAAAGATTGTGGAATTGTCCCAGTACCAGAAAAAGATTTGCCAGTTGTTTTGCCTGATGTACAAAAGTATGAACCGACAGGCACAGGTGCATCGCCACTTGCTGCAATTGATGAGTGGGTAAACACAAGTTGCCCAAATTGTGGTTCTGCAGGAAAAAGAGAAACAAATACGATGCCACAATGGGCTGGTTCTTGTTGGTATTTTTTACGTTATCCAAACGTTAATCTTACAGACAGACCTTTTGATAAAAAAGATATGGATCATTGGATGCCCGTTGATTTGTATGTCGGCGGTATCGAACATGCGATTTTACATCTTTTATATGCACGTTTTTATGTAAAAGTGCTTTATGATCTTGGGCATCTTTCTTTTGATGAACCATTTAAATACTTATTTAATCAAGGGATGGTTTGTAAATTATCAGAAAAGTCTGGCCTTGTAGAAAAAATGTCTAAATCTAAAGGTAATGTTGTCAACCCTGATGATATTGTTGAAGAATATGGGTCCGATGCTCTTCGTATGTATATTTTGTTTATGGGGCCACCGGAGCTTGATTGTCAATGGCAAGACAATGGACTTGAAGGTATAAAAAGATTTTTAAATAAGTTGTGGCAGTTTATAACAAAGCAAGAAACAATTATTGCAGATGAAAAAGAGTCTATAGAGGCAAAAAAAGTTGTACATAAGTTTTTAAAAGATTTTCAAGAAAGAATTGTTTTATTTAAACCCAATACTGCAATCTCCGCATTTATGGAGTTTTTAAATACATGTTCTTCTAAAAAAATAGCTTTGGGTAAAACCAGTGCGCAATCTATTTTGGTTTCTTTATCTGTTTTTGCTCCGCATATTGCAAGCGAACTTTTACAAAAAATATTTCAAAAAAATCTTTTTGATTTTGACTGGCCACAGTTTGATGAAAAGTTAACGCAAGATTCTATGGTGACAATGGTTGTTCAGGTTAATGGAAAATTACGAGCAAAAATTGTTGTAGAAAAAAACTTGGATAAAGAAAAAATTAAAGAGCTTGCTCAACAAGAAATTGTAAAATGGTTCGAAGGTAAACAGATTAAAAAAGTTATTATTGTGCCAAACAGACTTGTTAATTTTGTAGTGTAAAATTTATAAAAAGGGGTAGCAAAAAATTGTTGCCCCTTTTGTATTTTATTGATTTTCTTTTAGTTCTTGAACTTCTTTTTGTAACGCTTCTACTGTTTTTTTGAGTTTATTATTTTGATGATTATAATAAAGACCTGTTGTTGCAAACCCTACAAGGGTTGGAGTTTTTTTAAGCAGATGCTTAGCTGCTTTATATTTTATTTTTGATTTTACGATAGAGTAGAAGCTGCTTTTACTGATTTCTTTTAAACTTTTACTTCCGTTTTTCCATGATATAAAATTATTTTTAGTATCATGCCAACTGTTTGAAATTTTTGTTTTTGTTTTATCTAAAACCCAGTTGCTTGTCCACTTTAAAAATGGACGATGATTTTTTTTAATTTTATTAAAGGTCCAATTGCTAGTTGTTTTCAATAAATTTTTTGGGCTATTTTTTATAAAATTATATTTTAATCTTACAAATCCTGGTTTTTTCATATATCCAAAAAATGGACCTTTAATAAATTTTTTAAAAGGCTTTTTCTTTGCGTAAAATGTTCTTCCATCTTTTAGTAAAGTTTTTAAAGGAAAATTTTTTTGTTCTAGGTTGTTAAATATATCATTTATTTTCAATTTTTGAGTAAAAGGACTAAGTCTATTTTCAACCTTTGTAAGAATTTTATCTGATAATGATAATTTTTTATTTGGCATTTCACCTAAAAAAGATTTAGGATTTATTTCCTTTGGTTTTGGCATTGTTGAATATCTTCTTGCCATTTTTGGAAAAAAATTTATGAGTTTAGACAGTCTACAGTTTGTAGGTGTTTTGAAGGTGAAAATAGAGAAAAATATTAAAAAATAAAATATTTTTTTCTTCATGATAAGGCCTTTTCTTAGTTTATTACTGGTGCTTATTTTAATTTGTATGTTTCTTATATAGTATATGGTCGTATTTTATTTTGAAAAAAGGTTGTTACTTACTACTTTAAAGTCTGTATTTGCTTCATTTAGTCAGTAAAAGTTGCATTTTAAAAAGATTTCATTTTATTTTTATTGAAAATAATTAAATACAAATACTAGTCTCTTTGTAAGAATTGACTTATTTGGGCAAGGTTTGAAAGGCCAGGTCAGACTTGCTTTAACAAAGTATGAAAGGCAGAGATGAATTTGTCTTCGGTCAAGCATGAAAGGCAAAGACGGACTTGTCTCGGCAAAGCTTGAAAGGCAAAGACGGATGAAAATTTTTTTAGATACAGCTGATATAGAAGATATTCAAAAGTGGATACAAACAGGAGTTGTTGATGGCATTACAACAAATCCAACACTGCTTGCGCGGCAAAATGTTGACCCTAGGCAGCATATACTAAAAATTTGCGAAATTGTAGGTGGCAGGCCCGTAAGTGTTGAAGTAACTGAAAAAGAGCCAGAAAAAGTATATAAGCAAGCACTTAAAATAACAGAACTGGCTGATAATATTGTTGTTAAAATCCCTTGTCACAAAGATTATTACTCGGTCATTCAAAAACTTGTTAAGCAGGGAATAAAACTTAATATAACGCTTGTCTTTACTATGCTACAAAGTCTTTTGATGTGCAAGCTCGGTGTTGATTATATTTCACCATTTATAGGTAGATTAGATGATATTGATCAAAATGGCTCAGCTTTAATAGAAGAAATTAGAATAATGATGGACCAATATGTCTTTTTAAATACACAAATTCTTGCAGCATCTGTCCGCCACGAGCAGCATATACATAATGCAGCGCTTGCAGGAGCAGATGTCGTGACCGTACCTACAAAAGTGCTGCAAAAAGCAACGGAGCATGAGCTTACTGGTAAGGGAATAAAGTTGTTTTTAGATGACTGGCAAAAGTTAAATATTACAAAATTTCCATAAAAGGTAGTCATAAAAGATCTAAAAAAAGCCGCTTACTAGCAGTAAGCGGCTTTTGAGATTTTTATTTCAGTTTTTTTTTAAAGAATGTTGCCTTCTTCCTCTTCTTGCTCTTTTTCTTGCTCTTTTTCGCTCATTTCTTCTTGTTTTTTTTCGCTATTGTTATTTTTACTTGTTGTGTAGTGGTTCCACAAGTTTGTATGAGCCTCAGCCCCTATTTTATAGAATAAGTACGCAGTTGGAGGATAACAGTAGGCTAACCAGCTTGTTGGTGTTTTAGAGTTGTATTGATTTATAAAAGATTTAGCTAGGTAAAAAGCTGTAGCGTTTGATGCTATAGTAGTTATACCGCTACGGTCATTTACTATATAATTATAGCCTTTTTTCGTAGCTTCAACTGCTGTTTTAAGTCCACTTTTTGCATTTTCTCTGCTACTATCAAATGCTTCGCATCCATAATCATAGACATCTGTCAGAAGTGTTCCAAAAATTTCACTTAAACTTTTTCCTGCTGGGTACATAGAACTCGTAAACAAAGCTGCAGATAGCAAAAGAGCTATTACATTTTTTTTATTCATAATCATTGTCTCCATTTTGATTTTATAATTATATTTATATTCTATCCAATTTGTTCATTTACATATGTTTTTATACATTTATAAACTAATAAAAGTGTTTGTATTTTATTGTTTAATGCATATTTCCATAATCTTTTTTTAATTCTAGCTGGTATTTTTTTGTTATTTTTTAATTCATTACTTACTTTTTTCATAAAAGATGACGTATTTCTAAGTCCATATTTTACGATACCCTTAGGACAAGGAAGAGCTTTTGCTATCCCTGAAAACATAAACATGAACGTACCCATCAATAGTAATTTATTAAATAGTTTCTTCATAATTCGTTTCCTCCATTTATTCCTTTTTTAGGCTCCTTTTAATCTAGCCTTACTCTCAATATATCAGTCTTTCAAACTAAATCAAGTGCTATTTGTAATGATTTTGCATAAAATGGGGCTATCGGCATTCATTTTGAAACAATTTGCCCTGTTAGAGGGGTTATCTAAGAAATGAGTTAAAATCAGTTTTTTACCCTTATTTAAGGGGTTTTGCCTGCTTTGGGGCTTATTTTGTTCTAAGTGTGCTTTAAAGTAGCTATTTTTGCATCCTAAAACGGTTTTAAAGTTTCATTATTGCTTCAATTTTGGTAGGATAGGACAATTTTAAGTATTTTTAGGTATTAAGTGCATTTTCATACAATTTTGATGTTTATAATGAAAAAAGGGAAAGTGAATGAAAAATAGAGTAAAAATAGCTTTTATTAGTTTTTTTGTACTTTTTCAATGTTTGGGATGTTTAGAATGCACAAAAGGCGATCAGCTTGTGTAGATTTAAAAAAAGAGCTTAAAAAGGGTGTTGAAGATCGATGTAAGCAACTTGATGACTTTATTGTTCAAAAGCAAGTAGAAATTGATCGTTGTATAAGGAAAATGAAAAATATAGAACTAGCTTGTGAATGTACCGGTCTTTATTTTGAATATCAAGACTTACCTAGATGCCCTTTTGATTGTTTGAGTATTTTTAATCAAACTTTGCACAGTATAATTATTCAGAAAATGAAGAATCAAATAAAAAAGTGTAAGAATGAAAAGAGTAGTTTACAGTTAGTGCTCAAAAAATATCAGTAGTTGTTGTTCTTTGTAGCTTTGTTACTCTTGAGAGTATGGAAGAAAAATTATTTAAATTACATTTACCTTTTGAGCCTGCAGGCAGTCAACCTGAAGCGATTAAAAAACTTGTTGCATCTCGACCGGGTATTTCTACACTTTTGGGTGTAACTGGATCGGGAAAAACATTTACGGTTGCAAATATTATTGCACAGCAAAATCAGCCAGTTTTGATTCTTTCTCCCAATAAAACGTTGGCAGCGCAACTCTATGAAGAATTTAGCTTATTTTTTCCAGAAAATAAGGTTTGTTATTTTGTCAGTTATTACGATTACTATCAACCAGAGTCGTATTTGCCAGCACAAGATATTTATATTGCTAAAGAAACAAAAATTAATAGTGAAATTGAGCGTCTTCGCATAGAAACAACTGCGTCACTTACAAGTCGAAAAGATGTTATTGTTATTGCTTCTGTTTCTGCTATTTATTCGCTTGGAAATCCGTATGATTATAAAGAACTTGCACTTTCTTTGTCAGTTGGGCAAAAAATTTCTAACAAAGAGCTTTTAAAAGAACTTGTTTATATTCAATATGCTCGCAATGATGTTGATAAAAAACCAGGAACTTTTTCTACTTTTGGTAATATTGTTTTAATAAATTTGCCGTATCAAAAAGAGTTTTTACGCATTGAACTTTTTGGCAATACCATTGAAGGTTTGCAGTGGGTAGATAAAAATAATAACCGGGTTCTTTTTCAGCTAGATGATGCTATTGTTTTTCCTGCAAAACATTTTGTTACAACAGAAGAAAAAAAAGATGCGGCGATAAAAAGTATTAAAAAAGAGTTGCAGCAATATGCGCCAACGATTGAAAATCAGGTCTATCAAGATAGAATTATTCAGAGAGTTGGTCATGATTTGGAAATGATTAAAGAAGTTGGCCATTGTTCTGGTATTGAAAATTATTCAGCACATTTTGAAGGAAGAAAAAAAGGGCAAAAACCTTTTTGTTTGTTTGATTTTTTTCCAAAAGATTATTTACTCGTTGTTGACGAGTCACATATTGCATTACCGCAAGTTCGTGGCATGTATGCTGGCGACAAAGCTCGTAAAAAGTCACTTATAGAGTTTGGCTTCCGTTTGCCTTCGGCCGCAGACAATAGACCATTGCAGTTTGAAGAAATTGAAGATTATTTTACAAATGTTCTTTTTGTCTCAGCTACTCCTGGACCATATGAGCTTGAAAAGTCAAAAGAAGTTGTTGAGCAAATTATTAGACCTACTGGTTTGGTCGATCCACCAATAGAAATTGTTCCTCGTATTGGGCAAATGGATCATTTATTAGATTCTATAAAAAAAACTATACAAAAAGATTTTAGAACAATTGTCACGGTTCTTACCAAGCGTTTGGCAGAAGATGTAGCGCGTTACTTAGAAAAGCAGCAAATAAAAGTTTGTTATTTGCATAGTGATTTAAAAACGCCACAAAGAACAGAGCTCCTGCAAAAATTGCGACTTGGAGTTTTTGATTGTTTAGTTGGTGTTAACTTACTCAGAGAAGGTATCGATTTACCTGAAGTTGCACTTATGGCAATTATGGATGCAGATATAGAAAGTTTTTTACGTGATAAGCGTTCGCTTATCCAATTAATTGGTCGTGCCGCGCGTAATACCGAGTCTAAAGTTCTAATGTATGCAGATAAAGTTACAAAGTCTATGAAGGCTGCAATTGATGAAACTGACAGACGAAGAAAGCTGCAAATTGCTTATAATAAAAAGCACGGTATTGTGCCAAAAACAGTAAAACGTGATGTTAAAAAAAGCATTGTAAAGCTGCAGGCTGCAATTGCAAAAGCTTCTAAGAATAATAAAAAAAAGAAAAATAAAACGTTAGATAAAGATCTTCAAAAAAGAATCATCGAACTTGAGATTGAGATGCACAAAGAAGCTGAAAAGTTTAATTTTGAGCGTGCAATTGAACTTCGTGATGAAATTCGTAAATTAAAACAGTAGTAAATTATTATTTAAATTTGAATTTTAACAAAATGAACTGGATCAACTATGTTTAAAAAAACAATTTTAAACATAGTTGATCCAGTTCATTAAGAAGCGAAGCATCTATCATAAAAATATACGACTTCTTATCATTATGAATCTGTGTTAACAGGCTTGGTAATTTTTGTGTTTAAATTGATATCAAATTTTCTTAAACAAATATTTATAGTACTCTTATACAAAAATAAATTTATTTTATATTCAATAAGAAAGAGGACAGAAGTATGGTTCAAAAATCGGTATGGTTGACAACAGTTACGATAGGATTATTAGTGGTATTTAGTTTAAGCAAATGTGATAAAAATAAAAAAGTCGTAGAACTTGCACGAGTAAATAGTATCAGCGATGTTAAGAAATTATTTCCAAAAGATGCAAGTACAATTATTCCAAGGGTAGAAAAGTATATTGCTGAGGAACAAGCAAATTTAGATGCACTCATTGCAGTGCCTGCAGAAAAAAGAAACTTTGAAAATACAGCACGAGCGTTAGATAATTTGCATAAGTCTAACTTGATGGTTTTTTATAATGCAATTTGGGTCCTAAAAGAAGTAAGTCCAGAAAAAGAAATACGACAAGAAGCTCAAAAAGGACTACTGAAAGTCAGATCATTCTTTGTTGATGTTGCAAATAATAAAAACCTTTATCTAGCTTTTAAGTCGTACGTTGACGGTAATGCAAAAGAAGAGCAACTTTCAGATGAGCAGCGTTATTATTTACAAGAAACAATTGAAGGTTTTGAAAAGTCGGGCCTTAATTTGCCAGATGACAAGCTTGCAAAAGTTAAAAAAATAAAAAAAGAGATTTCAGAAATTTCAACTATATTTGCTACAAATATTGCAAAAGATAAAAGTAAAATTTTGGTAAACAAAGCGGGGCTTGCAGGACTACAAGAAGATTTTATTAGCTCACTTTCAAAAGAGGGTGATAAATATATTTTGCGTACAGATTATCCTACATGTTCTGCTGTTATGAATAATTGCTCAGTTGAGCAAACAAGAAAAGATTTTTCTCGTGCTTTTGGCAACAGAGCTTATCCGGAAAATGAAAAAATTCTTCAAAAACTTATTGCAAAACGAGATGAGCTTGCAAAACTTCTTGGTTATAAAAGTTTTGCTCATTTAAATATAGATTCTGAGATGGCAGAAACTCCAGAACGAGCGAAAGCATTTTTAGAAAATGTATTTAAAAAAGCTCAGGTAAAAGAAGCAAAAGAGATGGAGCTTTTGCTTAATAATTTACCAAAAGGTGTTGAGCTTACAAAGAATGGTAAGTTTAAATCTTGGGATTTTTCTTATGTAAAAAATCAGTACAAGAAAAAGCATTTAGCTCTTGATGAAGAAAAAATTGCTGAGTATTTTCCTATGGCAAGCACTATAGATGAGCTACTTGATATTTATGAGCAATTTATGGGCCTGACTTTTAAGAAAGTAGATGCAGATGGTTTTTGGCATAAAGATGTTCAACTTCTTGAAGTTTCTAAAAAAGGCCAAAATTTTGCTTTAGGCTACTTTATTTTAGATTTGTATCCGCGTGAAAATAAATTTAGCCATGCAGCACATTTTGATGTTATTCCATCTTTGCAAGATGAATCTATGCCGACAGTTTCTTTTGTTGTTGCAAATTTTCCAAAGCCTACAAACAATAAACCTTCTTTGTTAAAACGTAGTGACGTTAATACTTTTTTCCATGAATTTGGTCACGCTTTGCATTCTCTTTTTGGTCAAACTCAAATGGCATCATTTTCTGGGACAGCAACAAAAAGAGACTTTGTAGAAATGCCATCTCAAATGTTAGAAGAATGGTTGTGGGATTTTGATATTCTTAAAAAAGTTAGTAATCATTACAAAACTGGTAATTCTTTACCTGATGATATGATTGATAAAATTTTATCAGCCAAAAATTTTGACACAGGATGGCAAGCAACAAGGCAATGTTCGTTCGGCTTTTATGCCTTTGATTGTTTTGCAGAAGGTCATGACAAAGATCCACAAAAGCTACAAATTGCTTCTCGTAAAAAATATAGTTTAGATACATTTATAGAAGCTGATCCAGAAAATCATTTTTATACAGCATTTGGACATTTGACTGGTTATGGTGCTCGTTACTATGGGTATATGTGGTCAAAAGTTTTTGCGCTTGATATGTTTGCAAAAATAAAAAAACATGGGCTACTTAATCCAAAAATTGGTCAAGAATATGTCAATAAAGTTCTTGCAAAAGGTGGCAGCAAAGACCCAAATGAGTTAATTAAAGATTTTCTTGAAAGAGAACCAAACGATAAAGCATTTTTTGCAGATTTAGGTCTTTCATAAAAGAAGTTTTGGATATATAATAATAAAGAGCCTTCACTTTATTAATGAAGGCTCTTTATTAATGAAGAATAGTTTTTTAAAGAGATTACCACGCTTTTTGCAAAAGCTCGCAATCACGGTAGTAGAAAAATTTAATAAAAAATTTAATTTATACGTTGTTGCAAATTTATTTGGTAATTTTTTTATTATATATAGTTTATATTTTATTAAAATTTGTTAGGAATATTGAGAATGTTAAAAAAAGAAAAAATAGGATTTTTCAGATTTTTAGGTATGGCCATTGCAGCGTTGTTTTTTATTGCTTCTTTAGGTGGTTTTTATGATGTAATATCAGCACGTATACCAGATGCTAGTCTTGTTCTTCTTGCTTTACATCTGAATTTTTTCTTTGGCTATATTTTTTATAAGCTATCAGCTCCTGTTCGTAAAAAAATAATGAAATATATTGAATCATTTTATTAAATGAATCTTTCATTTAATTTGTATTGATATATAAAATATCTTGAAATTTTCCATTACCGTCATTGCGAACTTGCGTAGCAAGTGTGGCAATCTCTGGATTTAAAATTAGTTTGCTAATATAGAAAAGATAATAAATAATGATTCAAATTTTAGCCGCATTTTTTTTCTTAGCTTCAGGCTTTGTGGCAAATAAAGTTTTACTTGGTTTTTTGCCGCCAATTTTTTTTGTTGGCATTCGTATGCTTGCAGCTGGTCTTGTTATGATTTGCTATAGTTATTATTCTTCAAAAACATTTCGTTTTTCACGAATTAAAAATGACTTGTTGCCAATTATTGGTATTGCTCTTTTTACTTCTTATTTGCCATCAATTTTAAAAGCATACGGCCTAAAAGGACTTGTTGCGTCTAAAGCTGCGTTGATTGGAAGTTGTGATCCTTTTGTAACGTCTTTATATGCGTATTTTTTATGGAATGAAAAATTAACATGGCGTAAATTTTTTGGTATTTGTATTGGTTTTTCTGGTGTTGCTTATTTATTATTTGCAAAATCATCGGGGCAAGAATTAGGAACAGCTTTTTCTATTTTTTCATGGGCAGAGCTTGCAGCACTGGGTTCGGTTTTTGTAAGCCGTTATGGATGGATTGTTGTTCGTTCATTTATTAAAAAAGATACATACAAGCCGGTAGAGATTAATGGTCTTTCTATGTTTTGCAGTGGACTGCTTGGGCTGACAACATCATGCTTTGTTGATAATATTGCAGCAATACAAATTCCGTCGATGACATATTTTTTAGGTTTTTTCATATATACAATAGTTGCTGGTAATATTATTGGCTATGGTTGGTACGTTTACAACTTGAAGCGATATAATCTAACACTTATTTCTCTGTGTGGATTTTCTATTCCATTATTTGTTTCTTTACTATCCGTTTTATCTTTTGGTCAAACTTTGACGACAACCTTTGCAGTTTCAGCTGCAATTATATTTGCTGGATTGTTATTATTTCATAGTGATAGCAAAATTTAATAAAAAATTATTTTTGAAGTTACATTATGTATGATGGTAAAAAAAATAGTGGTATCATTTTAAAAAATTTTGATACAAATCGATATAAATATTCACTTTTTGATTCTTCAAAAGGTAAAATTGATTCTTTTATTAAGGATTATAAATATCCTATTGGAAGTTTGATTTCTTATACTTTACAAGAGAAAAATAATTATTTTTTTTGTTTAAATGTTCAGTTGTTATATGTCCCTTTTCATGTAGATATTTGGTTTTTACATCTTCTTTTGGAGTTATGCTTTTATTTTTTAAATGATTGTCAGCCATCTTGTCTTTCATTTGATATTTTGCGTTATGTGTATAAAAATAATAATTGTGAAAAACAACAACAAAAAATTATTATTTTTAAGCTGTTAGTTTCTTTTGGTTTATATCAAAATATTGAGCCATTATCTGATTTTATATTTCATTATTTAGCTTCAGAATCTATTGACACTATTTTTAGTAGAACTTTAGATTTAGAAACTGAAAATAAAATAAAAATATGGATTGATAATGTGCTGATGGACCATCCTTATTTTTCTAATTTTAAGACTGTTAATTATATAAAAAAGAATAGGTTGTTATGAAAATAAATAAAAAAATAATTTTATTTGGACTGTTTTTAGTTTTAGGGCAACCTCTTATTTTTGCAGGACAATTTTTAAAAGTCGGACAAGAACTTTTAGAAAAAAAAGATGGTAGTAAAATATTTACAAGTTATGTTGATGAAGCTCAAAAACAGCTTGAAGATTTACAGTTACTACATAAAGAATTTAAAGGTAAAGAAAAAGAGTTTATAAAAAAAATAACAGTAGAGATCAATGAAGTTTCTCAAAAAATCACTATTGTTGAAGACGAGCTTAAACAAAAAAAGAATGAAGAATTTTTAACAAATAAGTTGTCTTTGTTGCGAGAAAAATATCAACTACTTAAAACTATTAAGCAAGCTCATAAAGATTTTGACACATTAATTGTAGAGCTGATTAAAGTTATACAAGAGTATCTCAAAGATTCAAATTTAAAAGCTTTTGTAAAAGAGTATAGGGATAAAGGTAAACTTTTTTATAAGTTCACTGATTTGCAAATTTTGAACAAAATGCTTTTTGATCAAGTAAAAAGTGTTGAGGTTCTTGAAGAGCAAGTAAAAAATGCAAAAATAGAATTTGATAATAGAAAAAGAACACTTTCTGCAGCTCAAGAATTATTAAAAAAAAGGCAAGATCAGTTTAAACAGTTTGTTGAGACACCTGACAGTGTTGCTCCAGAAAGTATGTTTGGTTTTGATATTCCTCAAAAAACAGAACTTTTCCAGCTTCTTAATAGTTTGCAAGAAAAAAAGGGTACTCTTGCTAGTTTTCAACTAAAAGAAACAGAAAGAAAAGCTTCGCTTGTAAAGTTTAAGTTATTTATAGCAAAGCTTCAAAGGGATATTCTTAAAAATACTGTTCGTAGAGTAAAGCCTCTAATCAGAATTAAAGAAGAAGACATTGTTTCTTCTCGATTGCAATTGAAAAAAGAAAAACAAGCTTCTTTTATTATTAAAGATCGATATCGAAAAAATGTTGATAAACTATCTGATAATTTGATCAAGGTGATTGCAGAGTTAGAGCTTGCTGCAAAAAAATATAATATAGATATTGACAAAAAACTTGATGAATGGCGTTTTGAACCAAAGCAAACAATTGGATCTTATATTGGTCTTTCTCTTGTTGGTGACATTAATGCTCAAAAACTTTTGATTGAAAGAAAAAAAGATTTTCATGAGGCAAGTTTAGCTTTAGAAGATGAAAAAATAAACTATCAAGAACTAGAAATTGCTATAAAAAATATTTTTTTAGGTATTGCAAATCGTCTTTATAAATCAGAAGAAGAAATAAATAAACAAATCAGGAAATATGATGCACCAGAAGCAGAATTGCAGGCAACAATTTCAAGGTTTAAAGAAAAAAGAAATACTCTTAATGAGCTACTTGCTGTACAAAAAAGGGCAAGAGATAATTGTAAAAAATTGATAAATGATTTAACAGATAAAAAAACAACACTTTTTGGTAAAAGTCCAAAAGAGTATGCTTACTGCTTAAATCTGCTCAATAGTGCTCAAATGCGTATACAACAGCAAATTGATGTTATTGGTAAAGTTATTAGTGTTTATCAAGATATTATTACAACAAGCACAAATGGTAGCAAGCAGATTAGTTTTATAGTTGGTGAACTTGAGGCAATTGGCATCTGGTATCGCCCTGAATATGCTATTAAGTGGGAAGAAGTTAAAAATGTTCTGCCAGATATAAACTATTTCTTCGCTGATATTTATTCATATTTTACTAGTTTGTCTCTGCCTACTATTGTGCAAAAAATAAAATATAGTTTTTCTGACTTTTTTGTTTTATTTGTACTTTTGGTCAAAATGTTAGCTCTTTGTTTAGGTTTAGCTTTTTATAGAGTATATTTGGGTAAAAAAATTATAGTTGGATTAGAATTTATACACTATTATCCAGGTTTAAAAGCTATAAGTTTGATTGCTCAAATTTTTGTAGAATCAATTTCTCGATACTTTATAAGTTTTTCTTTGTGGTTACTTATTTGTTCGTTTTTTGTTTTTGGCTTTGTTATCGATCATCATTTGTATATTTTGCTTTATATGTTTTCTATTTTTTATTTAATTTATTTTGTAAATCGTTTTATTTCTTTATTTGCTCATATCAACAAAGAAAATGATTATGTAATTATTTCAAAAACATTTGAAAATCGATTTTTATTAATTATTTCTTCAGTTGCCTATTCTACTATTGCTATTCAGTTATTTAGGCAAGCTTTTATTTTAAGTACATATCACAAATCAGAGTTGCCAGAAATACTTCTTGCTCTTAATTTTATTATTTTACAAATTGCTTTAATATTTTTTATATCAAAAGAGCATATTCTAAGCATATTGCCAGACAATAAAAATATATGGAAAACAATCAATAATCAGATTGATCGTTTTTATTATCTAATCTTAGGTTTTGTCATTGCAGTTATTGTTATGATTAATCCTTATGTTGGTTTTGGTAGGTTAGTTTTATATGTACTTTCTCGTATAGTGTATTCAGCTTTATTTATGTGGCTGCTCTATTGGGTGCACGATGTTGTAAAACGTGGTTCTTCGCATATATTTTTTGCAATAGAGCAAGATTTGGCAAAAGAGCGCTTTAGCTCTTCTAAAACATGGTATGGGCTTTTTGTTATTTTATCATTTTTATTTTTAATCGGTGTTGGCTTTATTGTTGGTGCACAAATTTGGGGCTGGCCAATAACATTCAAAACTATTTTAGAATGGCTAAGAACAACACTTTTTGTTGGTGATGAGGCGAGGCCAATTACTATTATTTCTTTAATGCAACTTTTGAGTTTTTGTATTGCAGGCTTTTTGGCTGCTTTTGCTTTCAATAAATTTGTTCTTAATAGAATTTTTGAGTTACTGGTTGTTGATATTGGTATGCAAAATACTGTAAGTAGTATTTTACGTTATTTAATTATATCAACAATTGCTGTTATTGGTTTTCAAAATATTGGATTGGGCAAGCTGGTTACTTATATTATTGCAACAGTAGTACTGGGTCTTGGTTTTGTTATTAAAGATCCATTGGGTGACTTTATAGCTTATTTCTTACTTTTAATGCAACGTCCGGTCAAAATTGGAGATTTTGTATCAGTTGATGATAAAATAATGGGTGTTATTAAAAAAATTACACCACGATCAACTATTATTCGGGCAAAAAATAGCCATACCATTGTCGTGCCAAATACAAAAATATTAAAAGATCCTCTTTTTAATTGGAATTATGTTTCAGGCTTTGTTGCTGTCGATGATATAGAAGTTACTGTGCCGTATGAAGCTGATCCTGCAAAAGTAAGAGAAGTGCTACGCACTGTTGCCACAGATCATCCTGATACGCTGAAAAATCCACAAACAATTGTTAGACTTTTAGATTTTGCAGATCATGGATTTGTTTTTATGGTAAGAACTTTTGTAAGCTCACATTTAACGCTTGATAAATGGGACATTGCAAGTGATGTTCGTATTTCTATTGTTAATAAGTTACGTGAGCATGATATTGATATTGCAATTCCAACACGTATTTTAATTGACCGTCAAAAAGCAGTTAAAAAAATTAATCAAAGTTTTGTTGAAGATATAAAAAAGCTTGATGATAAAAAGAAATAAATAAATAAAGTTAAATAAAAAAGAGAAGCGAATTTATATAGGTTCGTTTCTCTTTTTTAATTTCTTATGATTCTTTATTCTCTTCTTTGCCAGAAAACATTTTCATGAGGTAGATGTGCCCATCAATTTGGATAAAGCCAGATCCTATCATGTACAGCGATGCAATTATAATCAGATAGTTAAGTCCTTGTTGTAAAATTCCAAGTGTATGCAGCAATAAAATAGTTCCAGCAATTATAAAAATGAGCCCACGCATAGTTTTTGGAAAATTTTGCAAAAATTCTGGCATAAAGATTCCTTGAAAAATGTTAATTTTTATTAACAAGCAAAATTATACAAATTCAAATATTTATTAATCAAGAATTTCATTTTTGTATTTAATTCTTTTATTAATATGTCTTTTAAATAAGTTGATTAGAGTTTTTAAATTCATATTGATATATGTATTTATTTTTATTATAATCCTTCTATTAATTGAAAAGAAGAATAATAATTTTTATTTGTAAGAGAAAAAAATGAATTATAAAAAAGTAAGTTTTTTAGCTTTAGGTTTATTAATTTCAGTACCAGGTTTTGTTAGATCTGAAAAAGTTCCTCAAGAAGTTGTTGATTATAATATTAATAAAGATCTTATTGCTGGGCAGGCTGCTTATTGCTCTAATTGTAAAAAAAGTGCTAAAGAATGTATAAGTAGTAAAGTTGATAATTTTTCTTATGTAGAAGAAAAATGCAAAAAAAAATATGAAGAATCAATGAAGGTTTTTAAAGAAAAACTTAAAGAAGATGATTATTCAACTTTAAATTCTTATAAAAAAGAAGAAAAAGAAAAAATTTTTAATGAAAAAATTCAACAGATTGTGCAAAATTATACTAATTGTATGAAATCTGATGCAAAAAAACTTATTATTTTTGTTGCAAGACAACAAGAGAGTGTTACTAAGGCAAACAAGATCTATGAGGACTATGAAAAATCTTTTAGCAATACAGAAGTTATAAGTGATACTATAAAAGATTCAAGTAATGAAGAGTAAAATTAATTTTAAATATTTTTTTTTAGTATTAACCTTTATTTCCTTGAATACTTTTACTATCTCTTTGAGAGATTTTTTAGTAGGTGTAGCAATAGGATCAGGGTTAATGTACTGCCGTATGAAACCAGAATCTGATAAAGTTTCTTATCCTGTTAGTTCTTTATTCTCTTATGATGATAGAGGTTTATTAATTATAGAAGAAAATGATTCCTATAGTTTAGTAGAAAAAAAAAATAAATATAACGCGCAACGAGAGTCAATAAGAGCTCGAGAAAAAAATCTAAGAAAAATTGGCTTATTAGATACAATTGTCAAAGATACTTTTAGAAATCCTAGTTCTTATTCTGATAAAAAGTGTGGAGATATTGTTGGAATTAATAGAGGTCTATTAAGCTTTTTTCAAGAATGGAAAGAATTACACTCTAGTCATGATCAGGTTGTTCAGCAAAAGGAGCAAGACAATGTTGTTCAGCAAAAGAAGCAAGACAATTTAGAAGCTGAAAAATTAATAAATTTGCCAGGAGCTTTCGAAATATAAGTGATAATCTTGCATGGGTTTGTGATCAACCAAGAGATACATATTTTGAATTTTGTTTATATTTTCTTTGATAGTTTTGATAAGACTTTTAATTATATACAGTTTTTGCTTAACACATAGTTGTTTGTCTAAAATATTTTTATCAAATGAACAATATGCTGTGTATCCATTTTGGGTAAGCAAAACTGATTGTACATGTACCACTTTATCTAATATATTTTCTTCTTTTAAAACAATAAGCCATTTGCTAATTAAGTGCTGTAGGGTTATGGCTTTATCATTTTTTTCAATTATAATAACTTTTTCTTTTTTCCATGAACTGTTTTTCCAAAAATAGAGAGTAACTTCTTTTTTATTTGCTTTCAGCAGGTTAATCTGTTTTTTATTATTTGTATTATTGGGGTAGTTTATAATAATCCAGTTATTAAAGTAGCAAAAAGTGATTATGCCAATAAAAAAAATTATAAAAGAAATAATGATATATTGTTTTTTGTTCATAACAATTTAGTATAAAAAATCATTATTTTTCTACAAGTTTTACAGGCATCTATTTCTATAAAGAGATAGATGCCTGTATTTTTAAATATTTTTTGATTTACAGATTATCAAGTGCCTGTTGCGCTGCATCCAATGCAGTTTGGGCAGTTGATTGTTCTGTTTGAGCTGCTTCAAGTGCAGTTTGAGCATCGGCAGCAGTTTGAACTGCAGTGTCAGCTACTGCTTGTGCTGCATCGGCAGCAGTTTGAGCTTCAGCAGCTTGAGCTTCTATTGCAACACGTTCAGCTGCTGTTTTTGCAAGAGCAGCATTTGCTTTTATTTTTAAAACTTCAATATTTGCTTGATCGGCGGCAGCTTTAGTTGACGCAGCATTTGCTGTAGCGTTATCAAATGTTTCTTGTGCTGCAGCAGTTGTATTTATCGCAGCAGAAAGAGTATCTTGAGCAGTTTTAAGTGCTGTTGCTAGTTGAAACTCTGCAAGTTCTTTTTGCGCAAGTTCTGCTGCAGTTGTAGCAGCAGTATTTGCAGTCGTTTCTTCTGCTTGAGCAGTAGCAGCTTCTGCTTGAGCAGTAGCAGCGGCAGCATCGGCAGCAGCTTGAGCATCGGCAGCAGCTTGAGCATCGGCAGCAGCCTGAGCATCGGCAGCAGCTTGAGCATCGGCAGCAGTTTGAGCATCAGCAGCAGCTTGAGCATCGGCAGCAGCTTGAGCCTCGGCAGCAGCTTGAGCGTCGGCAGCAGCTTGGGCATCGGCAGCAGCTTGAGCTTGGGCAGCAGCGTCAGCAGTAGCTTGAGCATCGGCAGCAGCTTGGGCAGCGGCAGCATCGGCAGCAGCTTGAGCATCGGCAGCAGCCTGGGCATCAGCTTGAGCTTGAGCATCGGCAGCAGCTTGAGCCTCGGCAGCAGCTTGGGTAGCAGCTTGAGCATCAGCAGCAGCTTGAGCAGCGGCAGCATCGGCAGCAGCCTGAGCTTGAGCGGCAGCGGCAGCATTGGCATTAGCAGTGGCCCTTGATGCATTAGAAACAGCAAGAGCATCTAAATAAAGCTGGTGAAGGTCGTCAGCAAGAGCTTGGGCATTGTCAGCTGCTTGTTGATCTGCAGGGTCACCAGTTTGGTTAGCTGTTTCTTGAAGTTGGTTGGCTCCATTTTGTTGAACTTCCCAGTTTGTTCTTTGTAGCTCGGTAAACTGTTCGTCATTAGTTGCAAGTAGTTCAGAGTTAACACTTTGTTGAGATGCTATATTAGAATCATTTTGGCTCGTATTTGCAGTAGCTTGTGAGACATCAGCAGTTGCTTGAGCAGTATCAGCAGTTGCTTGAGCAGTTGCAGCAGTTGCAGCAGCTTGATTTGCAGCAACTTGAGCAGCATCGGCAGTTGTTTGAGCATCGGCAGTTGCTTGAGCAGCTTGAGCAGCATTTTGATTTGCTGTAGCTAAGGTTGCTGCAGCAGCATCGGCAGTAGCTTGGGCAGTTGTAGCAGTTGTCGCAGCTTGAGTTGCTGTAGCTTGTGCCGTATTGGCAGTATTTTGAGCAGCAGTTGCAGCAGCTTGAGCGGTTGCAGCAGCTTGGGCAGCAGCATCGGCAGCAGCTTGGCTTGTCGCACTATTAACTGCAGCTTGAGCTGCATCGGCAGCAGCTTGAGCTGCATCGGCAATGGCTTGAGCAGCAGTTGCAGCAGCTTGAGCAGCGGCTGCATCGGCAGCAGCTTGAGCAGCAGTAGAGGTATCAGACTCTGCTTGCTCTTTTGCTAAAAGGGCAGCTTTATCAGCAGCAGCTTGAGTTGCAATCGCTTCTTGTAAGGCTTTATCAGCAGCAGCTTGAGTTGCAGTTGCTTGAGCAGCTGCGAGTGCAGCTTCGGCAGCTTCAACAGCAGCTTGGGCCGCAGTTGACTGAACTTCAGCGATATCTTCTATTATTTTTTCTTCGATATTACGTTGGAAATATTCATATATTTCTTTTCGTTGACTTAGTTCTAAAAGAATTTCCAAAAGTATTTTTAATAATTTTTCTCTTTTTTTTACGGATAAATCTGTGGAATCAAGTTCTTCTATTATCGATAATACTTTTTTTGCAGTCTCTTTGGGTGTTTTGTTAATGCTCCAATATTCATTTTGTGCAATTATTGCAATACTTTCTCCGACATCTTGCTCTTTAAGTTTTGCTATGCTTCGTATTAATTTTGCAATGAGTTTAAGATCATAATTTTTTAAAAGGGCTATTGATTTTTCTACCCATGCTTTATCAGGTCCACTTTTTGGCATAATCCCTAACTCTTTTTCTTGAGATAAGTTGTATTTTTTTAAGAGAGCATTTTCTGCTGCTTCTTGGTCATTGTTATAGTTACTTAAATTTTTTTGAACTTCTTTTTGAAAAAAAGATGCGTTGGAAAGTACTTCTTTTGCTTGTTTTGCTGGTAAAATTGCAATATCAACTCTTTCAAGAATCTTTTTTAAAGTTCTTATCAAAGGGTTTGAGTCATTTTCAAGTAAAAATGGTCCAAAAGCTCCTTTTATATTTTCTTGTGATTCATTAGAAAATTGAGCTAAAAGACGGATGATTTTTTCTTTATTTTGACTTTGTTCAATAAGTTCTTGAAATTCTGCTCTATCGCCTTCAACAGCATCAAATGTTGTTCGTGAATATTCTTCTTTTCCATTAACTTTAATTTTAATTACTTTATCTTTTGTATATGTTTTGAGTGTGTAAGATTCTGACATCTCGCTTAATCTTTTATTTGTCTCTGCAAGTTCAGGATTATGAAAATAGTCTCTATGCCAATTAAAAGCTGCTATCCCAAAATTTTTTAAAAACGGATCTGTTGTAATCTTTTCTGCCACGGTAGATGCAAAAAGTAATAATGCTAAAAGAGATAAGAAATACTTTTTATTTTTCATTTTACTACCTTATACAATAATCTATAGACTTTTATATAAAGTATAAAAAAGTGAAAAACCTAAAGTAAAGAGTTAAGGGGTGGACAGGTTTTCTTTTTAAGAAAGGGTTGTTATATAATTTAGTAGTGGCTCTATATACTGTTTCCAGTCTTTAGATTTTTTGAGTCCAATCTCTAGTCCTAATGCTGGTGCTACTATGCCAACAAGAGGTTTAAATTGAAGACCAACAGGCTCATGAATTAAAAAAGATTTTTTATAAGGATTTTGTTTAAAAAAAGAACAGAGTGAGTTTGCTAAATTGTGTGTTTGAGCGCTATTTTGAAGATGAGCTTGATCAAAAGGGCAAAAATAAATATCTGGTCGTTGCGTTATAAAGTCATTGTAGTGTGCAAAATAGTAGATAAAAAAGTTTGGCTTGGTGGCCTTTTCTTTATAAAAATTAATATTAAAGTAATAATCTACATTAAGTTTATTTGCAAAATTAGCATTTTGAAGAGGTTGCAAATCTTGCCCAGGATTTCTTGTAATAATGATAGTGATCCAAGGTGCTTGCAGAGCGCATTTTTTTTTAATTTTTTGGCAAAATTGTAAAGAGATCCCACGTTCTAAGGTATCAATAATTTGCCGACCTGTATAGCTAGTGCTGCCAGCCGGGTCAAGCATAATTGTTATATTTCTTTGTGAATAAAGATTGCTTGTTGCTTGAATAAGTAATAGTATACAGAGGTGGAAAATCAATTTTAAGCTTTTTTTTATCTGCATTCAATGCTACTCGTTAGGTATTGCTCTAAAAATGTCATACGGTTTAAACTTTTGTTGTTTTTGATTGCCATTGCTATAGCTTTGGACTGCCCAATAATGATACATAATTTTTTTGCACGTGTAACAGCTGTATAAATTAAATTGCGCTGTAGAAGTGTAAAATGCTGTGTAAAAAGAGGAATGATGGCAGCAGCGTATTCAGAGCCTTGGCTTTTATGTATTGATATGGCATAAGCAAGAACAATTTCGTTAAGCTCATTTGACGCATATTCGATAACATTGTTGTTGAATCTAACAAACAAAATTTTATCTTTTGTTTCGATATCTACAATAATGCCAGTGTCACCATTGAATATTTTTTTATCATAATTATTGCGAAGCTGCATAATGCGGTCACCAATCTTAAAAAGGGTGCCGGCATAAGAAAGAGTTTTTTCATCAGATGTAGGGTTGATAATATTTTGAAGGTCATAATTAAGTTTTTGTGTTCCTGCAGATCCACGATGCATTGGCACCAGAACAATACTGTCTTCTTTTTTAATTCCAAATTTTTGTAGCCCTTTGGTATAAATTTTGTTCAGGTGAGTTGGAATATTTACAGGATCATCTTCTTTTATAAAAAAATAATCACGTTTAGCTTCTGGTAAAAAAGAAAGAGGAAATTCTCCACTATTGATACGGTGTGCATTGGTGATGATCATGCTGTCTTGAGCTTGTCTGAAAATAGTAGAAAGTTTAATATTTTTTGTAATATTGCTTGAAATTAAATCATTTAAAAAGTTTCCAGATCCAACTGATGGAAGTTGATGAATATCACCGATAAATAAAATATGGGTATCTTGTGATGTTGCTTTTAAAAGAGAATTTGCAAGAAAAACATCAATCATAGATGCTTCATCGATAATAAGAAAATCTGTTTGCAGCGCATTATTTTCATTATGAGCAAAGCCCATTGTATTAAAATCAAAGGCTAAAAGTCGATGGATTGTTTCTGCGTGTCTGCCAGTTCCTTCATTAATTCTTTTTGCAGCACGTCCAGTAGGGGCAGCTAATTTATAGCGAGTATTGTTTTCTTCTAAAATAGAAAGCAAACTTTTGATTAAGGTTGTTTTTCCTGTTCCTGGACCACCTGTAATAATAGTAATTTTATTTTGAAGACAGGTCATTATACCTTCTTGTTGCTCATCATTGAGTGTAATGTTGTTAATACCAGTTCGCAGTTGATTATAAATTTTATCTAGATTAAAAGTATGTTTTGTTGGTTTGTCGATAACAGTTTTGATTTTTTCAGCAAGGCCTTTTTCGGCATAATAATATTGTGGAAGTGTTATAAAGTGTTGGTCATCTTTAGATATAAGTTTTATTCTATCTTGCTCAAATAAACTATGTAGTGCTATTTTTACTTTTTGTTCAACACTTTTAGGTAAAAGCTCAAGTAAGATGACAGTATTTTGTTTTAAAGCACTCAGTTCAATATAAATATGGCCTTTATCAAGTTGTTGCTTTATTGCAAAAAGAAGACCAGAAGAAATTCTTTTGAGAGATTCTTTTTCAAATCCTAAATTTTGTGCAACTTCGTCGGCTTTTTTAAATCCAATGCCCCAAATGTCATCAGTAAGTTTGTAAGGGTTTTCTTGAATAATAGAAATGGCTGATTGACCATATTTTTTGTAAATTTTTGTAGCATAGGTAGTTGAAACGCCTTTATCTTGTAAAAAAATCATAATATTGGCAATTTCTTTTTGGTCTTTCCAAGCAGCATTTATTTGTTCAATTCTTTTAGGGCCAATACCACCAACTTCAGTAAGTCGCTCTGGTTTATTTTCGATAATATCTAAAACAGCTGTTCCAAATTTATCAACAAGCTTTTCTGCATAAACTGGTCCAATACCTTTGATGAGCCCTGAACCTAAATATTTTTTTAGTCCAGCGATATTAGTAGGCAAGCATGCAGTACAAGATTGTGCTTCAAACTGTTTTCCAAATTTAGGGTGAACAATCCATGTGCCAGTAAAGGTAACTTGTTGTCCGGGTTGCAAGTTAGGTAAAATACCTTTTACTAAAGTAGTATTGGTACCCCTTGTTTGGAGTACCAATACTGTAAATCCATTATCTGAATTTTGAAATAAAAAACGATCAATAAGACCGGTCAGTTGTTCTTGTTGCATAGTTCCTATGTATTATTTTTTTTAATCATAGCCAAAAACTGTTTTTTAGCTTTTGGGCAGCTGCGAGCAAAATCTTCCATAAATAAAGCTAGCTCTTGGCAAAATTTTTCATATTTTACAAAAGTATCAACTTTTTTTCTTAGAAGAACGCCTTCTTGGCCATCTTTTTCTTTTGCCCAACCAAGCAGTAACGAGTTTGGCAGCTTTCTCTTTTCGCAAAATTCATTAATCAAAATAAGAACTTGTTCTTTTGCGCCACGAAGTCCACTCATATA
This sequence comes from uncultured Pseudomonadota bacterium, assembly GCA_964647685.1. Taxonomy (GTDB): domain Bacteria; phylum Babelota; class Babeliae; order Babelales; family Vermiphilaceae; genus CAZYJE01. The sequence continues at coordinate 40,252 of CAZYJE010000032.1, forward strand.
ATCTTTTGTAATATCAAGCAGGTCATCAAGAGCTTGTGTAAGAAGAGATTGGAGTTTGTTTTTTGTAGATTTATATTCTTCTTCTGTTATTTCATTGGCAAAATGTTTTGCATCAAGTTGAGATTCTAGTAAAGCAAGTTCTACAATAGAATAATGTTTATCTTCAAGCTTGTACATACCTTTGTACGTTCCAGACGGAAGCTTTTGGCCAAAAAGTCTTTGTCTAATTTCTCTTCTAACTTGTAAAAGAAGTGCAAATACCATTTCGTTGACGCCATAACTTTTGCCATCGATAAAATCTATAATTGGCGATTCAAAAGTTATCGTTTTTATTGATGCTGGGATTGAGCTTAACAGTAAAATACTTAATGCTATTTTTTTCATATTATTTCCTTTGTTTAAGTAGTTAAAAGTCAGTTTCTATGTTTAAAGATATGGTATAATCTTTACCTATTCCGGAACTCATTATTGTTCCATCACCGTGAAGAGAAAAGATCCATATTTTATTCTTTTTTTCTTTTTTATAAAATAGTGTTGTCAGAACCTTACTTTGATATCCTAAAAAGCGTTTTGCTTTGTTTTTTCTAAGTCGTTCAACAACTTGTTTTGATGCTCCAATTGAACCAAATGATTCTTCTGTTTTTACCCAAAGATCAGTTCCAAAATGGCAGCCCCATTTTTCAGATTCATATGTTGCTTTACTTGCCCATTGCAGTATAAATCCTGGGCAAACAGTTGTGTCATAAACAAAAGGGAAGAATTTATCGACAAATTGTTGCTCTAAAAATGCAAGGTTGCTTGTTGATTGGCCTACATCATCAAAGTCTCTTGCATCAAAAAGCCTTGCATCATTTAGTTCTATAAACAATCTTTTTTCTTCGCCTGGAAATAGGTACTCTAAAGAAATAAAACTTTTAAATAAAATATTTTCTGCCCATGCTCGTTTTATAAAAACAGAAAGAGGGGTTATCGATTTTGTAAAAATTCCAATGCTTACATGTCCATTATTGCCAAGTGGCGCATTTAAAAAATTTGCTGACATATGTTCAAATGAATCAAGAAAAAAATTAAGCGCTATTTCTTGAGCTTCATCTTTTGTCTCTGGTACTGTTCCTAAATTAAAAAGATTAACAAGGTCAATTGTTGGTCTTTCTTTTATAAAAGAATAAGAGCTTCCTATAATTGCTTTAGCAAAAGATTTTGCTGTTGGAATAGTTGCAAACAAACCTAGGTTTGTTTGCAAGGCACGACTGTTTTGTAGTGGAAGATGAAAAGAAATTCTTGTATCTCCAGTCCCTATTTTATCGTTAATAAATAAATGTTCTGTATTAGGATCTGCTTTTCCAAATTGTTGTTCTATTGCTTCTTTTTCTTTATCGGTAAAGTTGTAATTTCTTTCTAGGTAATAAAAAGGTGTTTTTATTGAGAAGTTCCATTTATTAAAAGATTTATTGATATAAAATAGAAATCCTGCTTGACGTTGTTCTATAGCTCCATTTTTAAATAAAGATAAAATTGTAATATTGTCGATGTTAAAGCCTGTAATAATTGCTCTTACTCTTTCTAAAAATGGTTCAAGTTTTTCTAAGAAACTTTTTTCATTTAGTGCTAAATATGATTCTATGTTGCTGCTGCTTTCTGAAAAGTACATTCGGTTTGTTTTGTTCCAGAAAATTTCTGTTCCAATAATCCAATTATTACTTGTGTACTTTTTATCAAGCATAGCAAGAGGGTTGTTAAGGATATTTCTTTTATTTAAAGGGTTTGTTCTTAAAAAAATGTCTTCTTGAAAAAGATTAAGAGCATTAAGGTCTTGTATAACGTTAATGACGTTATCTGCAGTTGCAGTTGTACGAGTAAATGTTAATTGATTATTGCTTAAAAAATCATTGATTTGATCGTTGTTGTTGATAAGGTCTTCAAACTCATCATATTCAGATTTTAAACAAAAAGGTGCAAGAAGAAGTAAAATACCTAAAAAATTAAGTTTTATTTTTTTTTTTTACATTCATGTATATTCTTTTTATAAAAATTAGTCATTATTAATGATAGGTGCATAAAAGATTGGCACTCTTTTTAACGTCGTATTCTACTTAATTTTTCTATTTCTGCAAAAAATTAAATGGTAAAGTATTGTAGAACTAATAAAGCCTTTAATAAGGCTTATTTTATATTTTTTATAGTAATCTGATTTGTAATGAGAGATTAATTTTTATTGTTTTTCTTTTTATTTAAATAGGACTTTATTTGTAAAAAATAAAGTTGCAATATCTTCTTTATCCTTGTAAAAAACCTCATAAGTAGGATACTGTTTAATAATTAAAGTGTGAAAAGTAATTTATATTCTTGGTGAAAGGGTTATTATGGAAACAGCATTTTACGCTCAAGCAGCAGCTTTTTTAGGTGCAGCAATTGCTATGGGAGTAGGGTCTATTGGGCCTGCGCTTGGTCAAGGATTTGTTGGCATGAAAGCTTGTGAAAATATTGGTAAATATCCAGAAAATGCTGGCAAGATACGTACAACTATGATGATAGCAATGGGCCTTGTAGAAACATCTGCTATTTATGCTCTAATTGTTGCAGGAGCTCTTATTTATGCTGGAATGCAGCTAACAGCTTAAATTTTTAACTGTAGGCGTATTTATGGAAATTAATATTACTTTTGTCTTACAAATGTTTAATTTTTTTATTGTATACGGCATTTTGCGTTTTTTATTGTTTACTCCTACTGTCAATGCTCTTAATCAAAGAAAAATGGAAGAAAAAGCTTTAGAAGATTCTCTTATTTCAAGGCAGAAGCAAATAGATAAAGCATCTGATTTTAAAAATGCTTTATGGTTGTCTTGCAGAACTTACTTTAAAGATAAAAAACTTTCAGAAGTACCTGTAATAAATAATAAAAAAATTACAACAGATATTACCGTGCACGAAGAAAATACTCATAAAGACTCAATAGAAATAATAAAAAATAAACTTATTAAGAAGGTGAGCAATGTGGGTCATGAGTAATGCTATGCATTTTATTTTGTTCAGAATAATAAATTTTATATTTTTTTTAGGTGTGCTTTTTTATATTTTTAATAAAAAATTATTGCCAGATATTTTATTGAGTATTAAAACGTATTTTCAGAAAATGAAAGATAAGCGTCTTTATAGTTTGCAGCTACTAGAAAAAAAAGAAGATCTGGACAGGCAAATTGAGCAAGATGTTGTAACTTGTAACAATTTAAAGAAAAATATCGATAAGTGGCAAAATTTCTTAGAGCAAGAAGCTAAAAATAAAGAGAAGGAGTATGCAAATACTATTGCTTTGATGGAAGAAAAAGTTGCTGTACAGTCAAAAAACATTTCTGAAGAGAAAGCAGTGCTCTCTCTTGTACCGCATATTGTTGTAGAGTCCAAAAAAGATCTTAAAGTCAAATTTTCTGATTCTAAGAAAAAAGATATATATCAAAATGATCTTGTAAATATGTTGGAGCGTTTATAAATGGTTTATAATGAAAAAGCTTATAAATGTGCTCGTGCTTTTGTAAATACGCATGCAGATATATTATCACTTGAAATTATTACGAGTCTTTCAAAGGTTCGTTTTCTTTTTTTTAAAAATAAGCAATTTTTTTTATTATTGAATAATCCTTGTTTAAAAACTGATCATCTTCTTAATTTTTTTACCTTATTGTTTGATACATATAAAATACCTTTATTGTTCAATAGGCTTGTATTGTTGCTTTATAAAAGAAAAATGCTTACAGACTTTGCTGTTATTTGCTTTTATATTGAAAAATTTTATAAAAATAAACACAATATTGTAGATTTTTCTGTCACTTCAGCATCGGTACTTTCAGATGATCAAAAAGAAAAAATTAAGCAGTTTTTAACAAAAAAAATAAGAAAAAATAGTATGTGTTCTTTTTCTGTTGATGAGTCATTGATTGCAGGCATTTGTTGTCAAAGTGAAACATTTTTATGGCAGCATTCAGTGCGAAGTCAATTAGATAAAGTTCAAAAAAAATTAATGCAGTAATCAATGGGGTAACATGAAAATTAAAAATGTAGAACTGGTTTCTCTCTTTGAGCAGGCTTTTTCAAATGGTCCTGCAAAAGATATAGATGAAATTGGTACTGTTGTTCAAGTTGGTGATGGTAGTTGTAAGGTTCACGGGCTTTTAAATGTTGTTTATGGGGAACTTGTTGATTTTGACGGTGGAAACAAAGGAATTGTTCTAGATATTGATCAAGAATTAGTTTCGATTTTTTTACTTTATAATGATGTTGTCGTGGTTGAAAACGAAGTTGCAAGAAGAACCAATACTGTTTTTAAGGTTCCTGTTGGCAATAAGCTTCTTGGTCGAGTTATAAACGCTCTTGGAAAACCTTTAGATGCGCTTGGAGATATACAGGCAACAGAAATGATGCCAATAGAGTCAGAAATTGCTTCTATTATAGAAAGAAGTCCTGTTAATGAGTCTTTGGAAACTGGAGTTTTGGTTGTTGATGGTTTAATTCCTATCGGAAAAGGTCAACGAGAGCTTTTGATTGGTAACCGTAATACAGGAAAAACTGCTTTGGCTATTGATGCTATTTTGCATCAAAAAGGTAAAAACGTTATTTGTATCTACGTTGCAATTGGCCAACGGCAAGCAAATATTGCGCGACTTGTTAACTTATTAGAAAAAGAAGGCGCTTTGGACTACACTGTTATTGTCAATGCAGATGCAGGTCAAGCTGTTTTAAATCAATATTTAGCTCCTTATGTTGGTACAACTATCGGAGAATATTTCAGAGCTCAAGGGCAGGATGTTTTGATTGTTTATGATGATTTAAGTAATCATGCAGTTGCTTTTAGAGAAATGTCATTACTGTTACGTCGTCCACCAGGAAGAGAAGCTTATCCTGGAGATGTTTTTTATTTACATTCACGTCTTTTAGAGCGTTCTGGAAAATTGACAAATGGCGGCTCTTTAACTGCTCTTCCTATTATTCAGATTCAAAGTGATGATATTACTGCATATGTGCCAACAAATTTAATATCAATTACTGATGGACAGTTGTTTTTTGATACAAAGCTTTTTAACAATGGTATTCGTCCTGCAGTTAATGTTGAACTTTCTGTTTCTCGTGTAGGAGGCGCTGCTCAGACAAAAGCAATTAAAAAAGTTGCTCGTTCTTTGCGGCTTGAACTTGCACAATATCATGATTTATTGGCTTTTTCTCAGTTTGGAACAGATCTTGATGAAGCCTCTCAGCGGCAACTTGCTCGTGGTGCTTTGATTGTAGAGCTGTTAAAACAACCGCAATTTGTTACATATTCATTTGTAGATCAGGCTTTAATGTTATTTTTGCTACAAAATAACTTTTTAGATGATATCAAAAAAGAGAAAGTTCGAGATTTTGTTGTTAAGTTTGCAAGTTATGTTTTGTCTATTCATGGCCCATTGTATCAAAATATCCTTAAAACGCTGGATATTTCAAGCTCAATACAAGAAGAACTAAAGCAAATAGCGCAAGAGTTTAAAAAAATGTTTTTTCAACCAAACTCTTAATTGTATGGGCTAAAAAGTCTTTATTAAGAGTTTTTTTTGAAAAAAGATTGATCAGTTGCCTGTAGTAGATTATACTACAGTAATATTGATGTTGTGCCCGTAGCTCAGTTGGATAGAGCAACGGATTTCTAATCCGTAGGTCGTAGGTTCGAGTCCTACCGGGCACACCATTTTTTTTTAAAGTACTTTTCTTTTTGAATTCTACTTTGTAGAGGTTTTTTTAACCCTCCTTTTGTTTGATTTTTTCATTGTTGTTACATTAATTAATAGTGAATTATAAATTTGATAGCTACTATTGAGGTATTTTATAATGAAAATAATTAAAAAATTATCAATTTTCTTCGCTCTAATATTTTTTCCTTTTTATGCACAGGCTCGATTTTTCAAGCCTCTTGGGCTATTTGCATCAAAATGTGTAGTTGGAAGTTCTTTTGCAGGTGGTACTATTTACGCTTTAAAAGGTCCGATTATAAGTGAATTTAATAAGCAAATTATTCAAGACTCAGAAAACCGTGATAATTGCAAGAAAATGCTTGTTAGTGCTATAAACGAAATTATTAAAAATCCAGAAAATCATAAAATACTACATCAGCAAATTTTAGATATTCTTAGAGATAGTCCAGAGGTTAGAAGATTTAACAATAATATGGAAAATTCAACAAACTCTTTGTCTATTTTGTATGGTGGTGCTGGGATAATGGGATTTCTTGTTTTAGCAGGATTTGGATTTTATCATCGAGATAAGGTTGTAAAGATGGTTAAAGATATTATAATATATAGAGATTTTTTTGGAAATCGTAATAAAAAGACAAAAGACGAGGTTGTAAAGGCTGTTTAGCAGATTTTTTTAATTTTAGATAAAATAATCAATAATATGGCGAGCTGCAATGCTCGCCATATTTAATGAATTTTTGTATGAAAATGGCTGTTGGATAGTGATATATAGCTTAACATTGACCGCTTCATCATTGCGATTTTTCTTCCATCTTTGCTTTTTAAGCTTTGCCGTGACAAGTAAGCAAATGTGGCAATCTATCGTTAAAACAAGCAAAACTCAATCTAATCTATATGGCTATATATTTCGTTATTTTACATTTTTTGCTTCCTAGAGGGGATTTTGGGGGGGGCGTTGTTTTAGGTTTCAGCTGTTTTACACTGAATTATAAGTATGAATTTTAAAAAACTAGATGAAGAACTTTAGCTTTTTAAAGAGGTTTTTTCCAGAACTCTTATTATAAAGATTTATTGTTATTGAGCTGAGCTATTTAAATAGATGCTTAAAAAAGAGAGTCAAAGTAAGAAAGTAAAAGTTGTAAATTACATAATTTTAATAAATAATGGAGGTCTCTTATGAAGACTATCAAAAAATTATCAATAGTGTTATTGATGTCAATGGCTGTTATGCCAGTTTTTGCTGAAGAAACTAACGAATTTAAGGTTGCAGTAGAAAAATTCAATCACTTTGAAGATATACAAGGTATTGCAAATTTACCTAAAGAAGATTTTGACAAAATGTTTACTGGTGATGCCGATAAACAGTTCATTAAAGTTAGACGTGGCTATCTTGAAAATAATGTGAAGCTTCTTGGTGAAATAGGAAATTTACTACTTGATCAAGAATCGATTGAAAACAAAATAAAAAAATTAGATCCAATAAAAGATGAAGAGAAAATATTAGAATTAAATGAACAATATGCATTAAAACAAGAAGCTATAAATTCATTAGAAGATAAACAAGCAGAGCTTGATAGTTTAGGATTAGATTCTTCTACTTCTCTTTTGACTCGTTTTAAAGGTGGAGTTGATTCATGTATTATTCAACCAGTAAAATCAAATTACAATGCTATTTCTGATCATGTTTCTGCTAAGTGGAACGAAGAAGGTTATAAAGGTAAGTCATTAGTTGTAGCTGAAGGTGTTGGTGCCGCTGCTGTAGCTGCTGGTCTTGGTTATGGTGCTTATAAGCTTTACAACAGTTACTTTGGTGGTAATGCTTCTTCTGAAAATACTGCATCTTCTGATCAATCTGCAAAATCTTCTGCAAAAGCTGATACGGTTGATGAAAATGCTGCAGCGAAAAAAGCAATACTTAATGATATCGCAATAGCTGAAGCTGCTCGTGTAAAATCGACTCAAGCTCCAGGTTTTTCTGGTAACAGTGTAGCGTATGATGCTGCATGTGTAACTATTGCTAAGTTAAGAACTCAACTTGCTACTTTATAAGATATAAATATTTCTTATATAAATATGCAATTTAATGATGGCGGATGTTTTATTACATCCGCCATTTTTGCAGTTTATTTTTTTAGTTGTTTTATTGCTTCAATTATGTTGTGTTGCTTAAATAGTGCAGATCCAACTGCAAAATCTGTTATTTCTTTGTTTTTCAGTAGCTGTATCTTATTTTTATCTATTCCACCGTCTAATGCTACTTTGTAGTTATAATTATGTTCATTTTTAAGCTGTACTGCTTTTTCTACTTTTTTTATACTATTTTCTATAAATTTTTGGCCAGAAAATCCTGGTTCAACAGACATGATAAGTAGTTGGTCTATTATTGGTAAATAGTCATTAATACTTTCAAGAGTTGTATTTGGGTTTATTGCAAGTCCAGCTTTTAGGTCTTTTTTTTTAATATTTTGTAAAACATCTTTGATATTGCCTTGTGATTCTATATGAATCGTTATAATTGAGTCTTGTGGCGTAATAAATTTATCAATCCATGTTGTCGGGTCATCAACCATTAAATGTATCCAAAGAGGCTTTTTTGTTGTTTTTGCAATAGCATTGGTCATAGCTGCGCCCCATGTTAAATTTGGGACAAAATGATTATCCATAATATCGATATGAAAACCTGCTGAGTAAGGCTCTAGTTGCTCTATAACTGATTGTAAATTCAAAAGATCTCCTGCTATGAGTGATGGATAAATATTGATCATAATTTTTGCTTTCTTTTTGCAAAATTAGCTCTATTTTAGCTCTTTATCAACGATTGAGCATCTATATGGATTTGTTATACTAAAAATGATAAATAAAGCGCAATTTTTATGTGAGAAAATAATGGTAAATGTAGTTAAAAAAGTTAATATGCTCATCTTAATGCAACCGAACTTTGAAGATGCTGTTGAGTTTTATAAAGCTTTAGGTTTAAAGCTTTCTTTTCATTTAAAAGAAAAATGGGCAGAATTTGGTTTAAATGGTGTCAATATTGGTTTATGCCCAACTTCAGAGGAAGCTTTTGATAAACGTACTGGTATTGTTTTACAGGTTGAAAATGTTAAAGATTTTTTTCAAGAGCACAAAGACAAGGTTACTTTTTTAAATAAGCCATTTGAAGCCATTCATGGAATTATGGTTTCTTTTAGAGATCCAGGTGGAAACATCATTGATTTGTATCAGCCAACACCAAAAAAAGTCACAGAACTTGTTAAAAAAACAGCTGAACAAGGTTGTTGTAAAAGCAATGAATCATCTTGTCAGTCAGCTTGTTAATAAATTTTTGACAGAAATAATTTTTTAAAATCTTAGTCTGTTGATATAAGAAAATTTGTTGTAATTTTTTTATTTTTTTTTATACTAATTACTAATAAATAAAAGTTTTCATTTATTAATGCATGAGGAGTCTTCATGATCGAAAAAATACGTCCACTTTATGATAGGATCTTAATTAAACGTTTAGAAAAAGAAGATGTTACTGCTGGTGGCATCATTATTCCTGATACAGCAAAAGAGAAAACTCAAACAGGCCAGGTTGTTGCAGTTGGTGCAGGACGTCTTGCAAAAGATGGAACAATTACACCGTTAACAGTAAAAACAGGCGATACTGTTTTTTTTGGTAAATATTCTGGAACAGATGCAGACAAAGAGCATCTTATTTTAAAAGAAGATGAAGTTCTTGCAATTGTTGAAAAATAATTTTTAAATTAATGAAATTTTAGGAGATGACTTATGGCATCTAAGAAAAAAATTGTTTTTGGTGTTGATGCACGAGAAAAATTACGTAAAGGTGTAGACACACTTGCCGATGCAGTAAAAGTAACACTTGGACCCAAAGGTAGAAATGTTGTTTTTGAACGTTCTTTTGGTGCTCCAACTATCACAAAAGATGGTGTTAGTGTTGCAAAAGAAATAGAATTACAAGATAAAATAGAAAACATGGGCGCACAAATGGTGCGAGAAGTTGCAAGCAAAACTGCAGATATTGCAGGTGACGGTACAACAACTGCGACAGTTCTTGCTCAAGCTGTGTTTCGTGAAGGCAACAAGTTTGTAACAGCTGGTGCAAACCCAATGGAATTAAAGCGCGGTATCGACAAAGCAGTAAAAGCTGTTGTTGAGTGTATTAAAAAAAGCGCTGAAGAAGTTAAAAGCAAAAAAGAAATTGAGCAAGTTGCAACTATTTCTGCAAATTCTGATTTAACAATTGGTCAGCAAATTGCTGAAGCTATGGATAAAGTTGGCAAAGATGGTGTCATAACTGTTGAAGAAGCAAAAGGCATGCAAGATGAACTTGATATCGTAGAAGGTATGCAGTTTGATCGTGGTTATTTGTCTCCATACTTTGTAAATAATTCAGAAAAAATGCAAGCGCAGCTTGATAATCCATGGATTTTGATTTTTGATAAAAAAATTAGCAGTATGAAGCCACTTGTTTCTTTACTTGAACAAACTGCAAAATCTGGTCGCTCATTGTTAATTATTGCAGAAGATGTTGAAGGTGAAGGTCTTGCAACTCTTGTTGTTAATAAATTACGAGGCACAATTAATGTTGCTGCAGTAAAAGCACCTGGTTTTGGTGATCGTCGTAAAGCAATGCTTGAAGATATAGCAGTTCTTACTGGTGGTAAATTAATTTCAGAAGAAATTGGTTTAAAACTAGAAAATGTAACAGCTATGGATTTGGGACAAGCTAAAAAAGTTATTTTGACAAAAGATACATGTACAATTGTTGAAGGTCAAGGTAGCAAAGATGCAATTGATGGACGTGTTGCTCTTATTCGTATGAATATTGAAAATACAACATCTGATTACGATAAAGAAAAAATGCAAGAACGTCTTGCAAAACTTGCAGGTGGTGTAGCAGTTATTAAAGTTGGTGCTGCAACAGAAGTAGAAATGAAAGAGAAAAAAGACCGTATCGATGATGCGCTTCATGCAACTCGTGCAGCTGTAGAAGAGGGTATTGTTGCAGGTGGTGGTCTTTCATTACTTCGTGCTCAAGCTGTCTTAAAAGATGTTATCACAGAAGGTGACGAACTTCTTGGTGTGCAAATTATTAAACGTGCGTTAGAAGAGCCAATTAGAATTATTGCAAAAAATGCTGGCCTAGAATCTTCAGTTGTTGTTAATAAACTAAAAGATACTGTTGGTAACTTTGGTTTTGATGCAAAAACTGGTACATATGTTGATATGCTAGAAGCTGGTATTATTGATCCTGCAAAAGTAACGCGTACAGCGCTACAAAATGCAGCTTCAATTGCTGGATTGCTACTGACAACAGAAGCAACTATTTACGAAATTTCAGAAGAGAAAAAAGCTCAAGCTGGTCATGGTCATAGTCATGGTGGGGGCATGGGTGGTATGGGTATGCCAGGCATGTACTAAGTTTTTTAAATTTTAGATAAACAAAAAAGAAGCGATAAATTATTAAAAATTTATCGCTTCTTTTTTATTTATTGTTCCGTCATTGTGAATCTATGTAAGTAATCTGGTAATCTATTGTTGAAAATAAGTTATATTTAACCTATATGGCTATATTAGTTATTTATTTTATAGGTAATCAAAGTTTACTTTATTTTTATATAATTTTTCTATTTCTTTTTTATCAGAGTGATTATTGTTAGTAAAAATACTTTTTATTATTTCCTTTGCTGCGAGATCTTCTTTTATTTTTAGAGTACAACAGTGCAAAAGAATAGGTAAATCCATTTCTGGGAAATTATCATTTAATAAATAGTCTGGTATTGGTTTTTCTAATTTTTTTATCGAAGATAAATAGTAGTTTTTATTTTTTTCGTCAGAAAAAATTCCTTTTTCTTTCATTAATTTTAATTTTTCACAGTTCTTTTCATTTTCTATACATTCATATAAAGCTTTTTTTATAGAAGTAATCATATCTTCATTGCAATTTATAGATGCAGTGAAAAATGTTGTAAGAAAAATTAGATTTAAAAATGTTTTATTCATAAGTTAGATTTACCTTGATATTATGGTGTTAATTTTTTTGTTTGATATTTTATAAATAAGTATTTCTTACTTTATACAATAGTGCAATAGGGCATTTTATGTATGCATTAGAAAACTGTTTTTTTTAAAATGATGCTGCAATTTTTGTCCAAATTCCCCAAAGCTTCAAGGCACTATTTTTTTGTGGAACTTCGTAAAAAATACCAAGGCCCAGTGTTCCGTCAATAAAATTTCCTTCTTTTATTATTCCGCCTGCAAGTTGTATTTTATGTGTTAATGTACTTTTGCTTGCCCCAGACTTTAGATCTAAATTTGATTTTTTGATTGGTGTAAATGCGGCATCGGCTGCAGATTGAGTTTTGATACTACTTGCGCTTGCAGATAAAATTCCTCCTGCAGGTGCTGCAATACCATAAACTTCATCAAATGTATGATCATTTTCAAATTCTAATTTTTCTGCTCCATGGCCCCAAATATTGTAACCAAGTTCAAGCTCTACTCTATCAGTTTTGAATCTCCAGCCAAAAGTTGCATCAATCATATTATATGGCCTTACTATTACTTGTTGGCTTAAAATATTAATTGCTGGAATATTTTGATTGTCACCTTCATTTTGTTTGTTGAGCAAAAGGTAACGACTCCATGGTTTATTATTGAGATCCAAAACACGTGTGTGCTTTCTTCTTATAAAAAATATGTTTTCTAAGTTAAGAAAAAAGCAAATGTCACATTTTTCATTATTCCTATTAATTGGAAACTGAAAATGTGCTCCAGCACCAATACCAATGTGACCATTGTTTCCTGCTATCGATTCAAACATATAATGAGCTTCATCTTTTTGTGCTGTGGGAAAAAGAAGTTGAGAAAAATAAGCGACTTGAAAATTATTTTTTGACATGTATGTTGTGCCAAGTTTGACTGCAATATGCGCTATATCAATCGTTGATCGCTGTTTATTTATAATTTTTCCATAATGAAACTGCTGTTGTGAAAAACTTTCTGTAGCATTTGCAGGTGAATTTGCAGTTGTTCCAGGATTTTGAATATTAAATTCTTTAAAATTGATATTATTTTCTACCAAGACAAGGGGCGCAGAAATTGTCAGAGAGTATTGTTCAAGCAATGAATTTTTAAACTTTTTTTTAAAATCAAAATTGTATTCTAAAATTAGTCCAGATTGTTTTTGCTCTGGATCAATGGTTATTTCACTACTAAAATTTGCAGGAAGATTCAGCCACTCTGCGCGAATATCTCTTGTATTCAGTTCAGATGCGATACTATCACCTCTAATTTTTAATACTGTTTTTCCATCAAATAAAAAATATTTTTTTGTTTTATTTTGTTCAATTGATCGTTTGTATATTCCTGTAATATGAAAAGAACTTAAGCTTTTTCCATGTTTGTTGTGTACAATATTATGCCATAGTGCATCTTGAGCTACACTGTTTTGTCCAACTGGTCTTGTAAACATAAAAGATTGGCTTGTAAATTCTGTTGAACAAAATGAAAGATGAGATATGGTTAAGCATATGAGTAGTGCTTTTTTCATTAAAAACTTCCTTTTTATTTTCATTTCAATGTAAGACCTATTTTAAGTTGCTTTATTTATAAAAACAAGTTATTTGATAGAAAGAGGATAAAAATATTTATAGTAATAAATAGTAGTTAAGGTGTAGTATGAAGCGATATAGTTTATTGGTAATTTTTATAGGATTATTTGTTTCAAATAGTTTTATTTGTAAGAACAATAGTTTTTTTTGCTCATTGTATAAAAGAAAAACTGAAGAAAAAAAAGAGAAAAAAGTAAAACCTTTTGATATAGATGTTTCTGGTTATGTTAAGTTGGATAGTTTTTTTGATACTCGGCAAATTGTTGGTCAAAAAGCTGGAATTTTTTTTCAATTTCCTGCAAATGAACTTCTTGATGTAACAGGTGTTGACAGTAATGATCAGCCACAGTTTAATCAAGGTGCAACAGAGTCGCTTGTGCATTTAGATATTACCGGGCCAAAAGTTGGTGAAGCAAACTCTTTTGCAGTTATAGAAACAGACTTTATTGTTGGTTCAGGATCTTTGCTAGACAGTACTATTGGAGCTGTTCAACTGCGTCATGCTTATATGAACTTTGATTGGACAAAAACAACAATCATGCTTGGCCATAGTGTGCATCCACTTTCTCCAGCAATTTTGCTTCCAAATAGAATTTCTTATAATTATGAAGGTGTTTATGCTCCTCGTGTCTATGTGCCACAAGCTCGACTTTATAGAAGTTCAAATAAATTTGATATGTTGTTTGCCATTTGCTCGCATTACAAAAATCAATCATCAAAACAAGCAATAATTCCTAATCTTTATTTTCAATGTAATAGGAAATTTGATCAAGATGTTGCAATTGGAGCAGGTATCGATTTTCGGGCAGAAAAACCTCGCCTTGTAACGCTGAATAACTATAAAACAAGTAAATCAATCAATAGTATTGTTGCTCATTGTTTTGGTATATTTTATACCGATTATAGCGCAATTAAGTTGCGTTTTGCTTATGCAGAAAATGCTCAACAATACGATATGCTCGGTGGTTTTGGTATTATTAATGTTGATGCAGTCACAGAAGAGCGTACTTATGCAAATCTTCGTAGTTTAAATGTGACAACAGAAATAATGCGTGAAACAAGTAATTATGAAATAGGCTTTTTCCTTGGTTTTGCAAAAAATATTGGAGCAAAACTTTCAAGTTCAGAAACAATTTTAACAACAGCTGCAGCAACAGTTCCTACTGGACTTGGTACAACATTTGATACAACAGACAACACAACAAAACTATCTACGATCGGCGATTTGCGATAACTTGCGAACGAGAGAGAGTTAGAAGCTGCGAGTGGTGCCGTTGGAAAGCTCAGAGAGCGTAGAAGACGATAGAGCCCTCAAACATTGAATTCGGTGGAGTACAAGAGAAGTTATAGCGTCATAAAGTCCAAGGTCCGGAATTTTGTGAACAGATCAAGAAATTTCAAGGGCATCACCAAAATTGACATAACTTTTGACCCACTGGGCCAAATTTTGCGCAACTTGGACCACAGCTGGTTCACAGGCAAAGGGACAGTTCGAGCAGGTCGGAACGGCTGCGGCAGAAACGTTCAGCGACGTTTTTTAGGTCAAGTACAAGAGTTTTTTGGACGAAAATTTCAGCAAGAAATCAAGCAAGACTACCAAACAAGACCAAGACAAGTCAGAAATTGGTGTTTGGACTCAGTAACCATATTGGTGAACGCCCTATAGTCAGGATAAAGACTTAAAAACCACCCCACACTTGAAAGGGGGGAAGTGCTGCCAAAATTCTGAAAACAGCCATATTTTTGAAAACTGCAAGGCAAAACTACAGGCACAACCCAGCAAAGTACACCACACAAGCACCACAACATGTCAGACCAGGGTGGTCGTGGAAGAGGAAGGTCAGGTCGTGGTGGT
>CAZYJE010000033.1:0-1058 GCA_964647685.1 uncultured Pseudomonadota bacterium
CCTCCTTTCTCTCATCGTAATTAAAAATTAACCTATAAACTTATACAATGCTACAGAAATTCATGTTCAAAGCAAGAAGACCATTTTTCAGTTCTCTTGGCTCTCAAATAAAACAATTAAAAGAAATGACAGGAGCTCCACTTATGAAGTGTAAAGAGGCTCTAAATCAACATTCTAATATCGAAGAGGCAATTCAATACCTAAAACAAAAGAATCTTGTTTTTGCAGAGAAGAAGGCACAGAATGTAAGCAAAGAAGGACTCTATAGTATCCGAGAAAACAATAGAGCAGTGCATGTTCTTCAAGTAAACTCAGAGACAGATTTTGTTTCACGAAATGATGATTTCCTTCAATTTAGTAGAATCGCTACAGAAGCACTTGGTAATATATCTGAAACTGTTTTCCAAGATGGGTTCAACCAATTAAGTGAAGAACTGCTTTCTGATATCTCATTAGCTGATAGTAATCTTCTTGAAGCTCAGAAGCTACTTACTGCCAAAATCCAAGAGAATATCAAATTAACTGATCTTTATAACAGGAATCTTGGAGAAAATGAGTTTGCAAGTTGGTATGTGCATAAAAGCTTTGCAAATAACATGGGACCATCAATCTGTCTTTTAGTATTAAGATGTGCTTCAAACAAACAAGAATTACTTAAACAAGTGGCAAATAACCTTGCTGTTCATACTTTCTGTAATAGTCCCACCTATATAACAAAGAACGATATTCCAACTGATCTTTATGAGGAAAAGAAACAAGGCTTTATATCTGAGCTTGATGATCGTGTTAAAAGCAAAGGCGATGAAATTGTTAACAAAGTGATTAAAGGAAAAATGGCTAAGTACTTTGATGATGATGTACTTATGACTCAAGAAGTTGATTTTTACGGAGAAGGAGCCACAGTTGCTGATTATCTCAAAGAAATGGAAAAGAAGACTAACACACCTATTGAGATAGTAGAGTACAAGATCTTCAAAATCTAAGTAATTAGATATCAATGAGGGTTATATAGCTTTACTGGGGTTTGGGGTTTGGGGTTTGGGGTTTGGGGTTTGGGG
>CAZYJE010000034.1:0-1327 GCA_964647685.1 uncultured Pseudomonadota bacterium
GCTAAACCATCAGAAATCACTATTGATTCTGGTTGAATGTACTTGTCAGCCCACTGACTCATCGCTTTGGTTTTAAAGCCTTCGACAACCGTCATCTTCATTCGAATTGGGTGACCCTCTATTGAATAAGCCAGAAGTACTCAATTACCTGGCTTGGTCTTTCGCACCAAATTCCTGAATCTTTCCAGCCAACAGGGCATACAGGGACACAAAGGTTATCGTACTTCTTGTAATGGGCGTTACAGTTCTGATCTTCTTCCAATACATACACATTTGGCTTTTTACAGTGCTTATCATTGAAAACAGAGAAACCAATAGGACAGTTAGCTACACACTCATCTCCTCCATTTTCTGTGTAATTATGACTGCAATCAAGCTTTAAGACAAAGCTATTATGATGAACACACTTTCTATTCAATTCCTGGGCTTTTTCCTCACAAGCAGCAAAGACATCAGGTAAATCGTTTCTATCAAGCTTACAAGGGTAAAGAAGGCTCTTAACCTCATCATCAAAGTAATCAAAGTTCAACATGATTGAAGAAAGGTTATTCTCAATCTCCTGGTATATCTCATCACTGAACTTAGATATACTCTCTTCAATAAAGCTCATCTCTTTCTTAAGGTCATTAGGATGGAATTTAACTAAAAGCGTTGTGATTAGATTGTTCATTTGAAGTTCAAAGGTCTCGCTCTTCAATTTATTCTCTTTAAGCTCTGATTGGTTCTGTACGTACCAGTCTTCAACAGCAGGTAGAATATCCTCTTCCCAGTTCTTATCCAGCCTCTGATTCACATACTTAGCTGTAGAAATAATCATCTCTATCTTCTTATCCTTAATATCCATCACTTTCCTCAATCTCTCTGTCTCCAAGTTCAATGTGTGAATCAGACCAACTACAAAGTCCTGTGAGTCTTTCAACAGCTGTTGCTCTACCAAATCAGTCTCAGTCCTTTCAAGATCGAATTTGTCTATTTTTGTCCTTAAATCGTTTATAATAAGGTCATAGAAGAAATCTGATTTTCTGAACTTTAAAAACCTTATATAATCGATGTTAGAGATGATCTTTTTACAAAGCTTTGCTTTTTCTGTGTTAAACACTGAGTCACACTTGTCTTTAAGTTTTTGGATGAAATCGTTTATTTTTACCTTTGTTCCGCTTTCGCTGAATTTAAGGATCTTTTCCCGAAGATCTGCGACGTGAGTTCTGATGGTTTCGTTGTAATATACCTTGTCTTCGACAAGCTCTTCGAATTTGGTAAGAGGGTCATATGATTGGATGTATCTTTGGGTCTCTTCTGGCATCTTTACAAAGAGATCTTGAAGATC
>CAZYJE010000035.1:0-1179 GCA_964647685.1 uncultured Pseudomonadota bacterium
GTACCACCAGCCAACCCCACCTATCACTCCTTGATGCCAATGGCAAGCAAACCCCAAACCCCAAACCCCAAACCCCAAACCCCAAACCCCAAACCCCTTATATTTTATGGTTTATATCTAAGTTTAAATTTAAAAGAAACGATTGTAAATGAAATATACTCCAAAGAAAACTCAAAAAACTGTTTTTTCAGATCAAGAAGAAGTAGAAACCTTAGAAAAGGTAGATTATAGAGACTACCTTGTAAAATTCAACGATATAATAGAAGTGAGTTAATCAGAATCTTGATACAAAGATACAGACAGTTGTTGATCAGAAAAATGAAGATTTCCAATTAGATTATAAGGTTCGTGTATATGAGATGGCCAATATCATCAAAAATCTTAAAAAGCATCTTGAGTCAACTAAACTCATTGAAAAACAAAATGCTGCCTTTCAACAGGTACTTCAAGAGAGAAACTTTTTTAGAGCTAATTCCCTTGCTCTTGCAGAAGAGAATGAAGAGCTGAAGAAAAGACTTGGACAGATGAAGTTTAAAATAAAGAATCTTGAAATAGACAATGGAAATTATAAGACTTTTTTGTATAAGAACAGAGAGGCAGAAGTAAAAGATGAGATGGAAAGACAAAAACATACTTTTAAGATATTGGATAAGATAACAAATCAACAGCTTAATAAAGTCAATATAGACTATGATATAGAGAAGCCGAGGGAAGTGTCTTATAATAGTAAAACCAGCAAAAATCATAAAGAGATAGACTTTGATGCTAAAAGGATGTTTAAAGCCAACTGGCAAGTTTTTAAGAATAAAAACGTCTTTGCTGATAATATATACAATACTATCAAGGATAGGACAATTGTTAGTGGTTATTCAAGTTATGGAAAGATTAAATTCAAAAAGATAAGTAATGGAGGAAGTGCTAAAGGTCCATTCAATGTGAAAAACAACAAATTCAGATTAAAAAGTTGTTGCCCCAAAAAGAATATGAATGATCAAACGATAGTGAATAAGAGGAATAAGAAGAACGTCTTTGCAAAAGAGAGCTTTAAGCTTAATAAGGATTACACACTCTCTTATTTACTAAGACAATAAAGTACTTATATGCTGACACTATTAATTAAAAAAGATGGGGTTTGGGGTTTGGGGTTTGGGGTTTGGGGTTTGGGGTTTGGGGTTTGGG
>CAZYJE010000036.1:0-1274 GCA_964647685.1 uncultured Pseudomonadota bacterium
GTGCTCTACCAACTGAGCTACATCCACCATATAACTTGCTTAGTAGTATACGACAACGAGATAAAAAAGCAAAGTTTAAATTGAGTTTTTTGTCCTGTTGTTGGCGGTTTTCAGTCTTGCTTGTCTGTGTTATGATTGTAGTACGATTGTTTATAGTCTTAAAAGAGTTATTTTTATGATGAAAAAAAATAAAAAAAAAGCTTTGAAAGAAGCTTCATTAAGTGATAATCAACAAATTCGTGTCATTGGAGCTCGTGAGCATAATCTTAAAAATATTACAGTTTCTATTCCTAAAAATAAATTAACTATTATTACAGGGCCGTCAGGGTCTGGTAAAAGTTCTTTAGCCCTTAATATTTTGTTTGCAGAAGGCAAAAGACGCTATATTGAGTCGCTTTCTTCTTATGCACGGCAGTTTTTGGGCATTGTTAAAAAGCCTGATTTTGACAAAATAGAAGGTCTTTGCCCGGCAATTGCTATTGAGCAAAAGACAGTTGGGTCAAATCCACGGTCAACTGTTGGTACTATTACCGAACTGTATGATTATTTGCGTATTTTATTTGCACGGGTAGGCAGAGTCCACTGTCCTGAATGTAAAAAACCAATTAAAGCAGAATCGTCAGAAGGTATTGCTCAAATGCTTCTTGATACATTTAAAGATCAATATATTACAATTGCAGCGCCAATTGCTCGAGAAAAAAAGGGAACATTTGGTAGTGAACTTTTAGATCTTTTTCTAAAAGGGTATTATAGATTTTTAATTGATGGTAAAAAATATAAATTTTCTTCTACAGATGAGATTACGCACCTTAAATTAAAAAAAACATACAAACATTCAATCGATGTTCTTCTTGATATGGTCGATGTTGTGTCAGAAGAAAAAACACGTTTATCTGAGTCGGTAGAAAAATCGTTTCAGCTTGCAAAAGGTGTTTGTAAAATTATTATCGGAGACAAACATTATTTATATTCATCTGATAAAATGTGTGTTGATTGTGTTTATTCTATAGCAGAGCTTGAGCCACGTTCTTTTTCTTTTAATTCACCAGTTGGAGCGTGTCAAGATTGCCAAGGTTTAGGAATGAAGCATGAATGGCCATGGCAAGCAGAAAGTAAAGATTCGTGGAGAGAAAAATATTTTAACTTTTTTGCTGAAAAATATGCAAAAGAAGTAACGTGTAGAAGCTGTCTAGGAAAGCGACTTAACAAAGATGCACTGGCCGTTACTTTTGGAAACAAGGATATTTATGATCTATGTCAATTTTCTATTGCAG
>CAZYJE010000037.1:0-107096 GCA_964647685.1 uncultured Pseudomonadota bacterium
ATTCTCTTCTTCCTGAACTAAATCCTGAATATTTTTCTGAGCATCTTTTAAACTAAGGTTTAAATTTTCTATTATTTTTTTAGATTTTTCTTGCTCAACCTGAAAATCTCTTTCCATATTTTTAACAAAATTAGTTGTTAATTTATTTTGTTCTATTTTTTTTGTAAGCACAGCATTTTCATTTTGCAGCTCTTTTATAAACTGATTAAGTAAATTAACTTCTTTTTTACTTAAACTTTCAATTTCTAGTTTTTGTCTTTCTATTTCTGTTATTTTCGCCTTTTGTTGTTCAACATTTACTTGCTGTTCTTTTTTTAAATTTTCAATAACATTTAATAATTCTGCAATTTCAATTTTTCTTTCTCTTCTTTCTGAAGCAAGCTGAGAGCGTAATTTTTTATTGTCTACATCAACTTTATTAAAACGATCTTCTAAATCTTTTTCTTGCTTAATTTTTTCTTTTAAAATTTCTTCATAACCTTCAATTGCTTTTTGCTGCTCACTAATTTTTTCCTGAGTTTGATCAAAAGTTGATTGCGGTTTTCCTACTTTTTTTAACTGTTCATTTAAATTTTGAATTTTATTAGTATATTTTTTTTCTGCATTTTCTTTTTGAAGCAACTTTTTATTTAATTGATCAATATTTAATTTATGTCGCTCTCTTAAATTTAAATTTTCTAAATCAAGTTTCTCTTTTTCTCTTTTAACTTGCTCAAACTTTTCTTTATTTTCTTTAAAAAGTTCTGATTCTAATTCTAATTTTTTAATTTTTTCTAAGAATTGTTTCCGTTGAACAGAAAATTGCCCTTGAATATTTTTTATTTGCAAAAGAAGATTTTGATTAGAAGCTCGAACAAGCTCTTGCAGATCAGCTTTTAAAACATAGTCTTCTTTTAACTGTTCTTGCACAGCATTTGCCATCAACTTAAAATGCTCATCTTTCCAACTTTCTATATCTTTCAAAGTTGGAGCTTCAAATTTAGGTTCTTCTACTAATATTTCTGACCCTAAAACATTCTTGAAAGAACCTTCAAAGGGCTTTCTTGAAAATTGTCGAGTAGCTACATTATTAAAATATCGAAACAAATTGCCACTTTTTGCAGCGCTTTTCATAGCTTTATACATCCCACGTAAAGAAAATGAAAAAAGCAAAACTGCACACATGAAAATATGTACAAAAGAACTGATTTTTTTGCTTATCACAGCCACACTCCCTACCTAATTTAGATCTATAGTACTTAGTATAGCTATTTTTGACCAAAAATTACAAGTAGAAATAATTTGCAACTTAAGCTCCTAATAAAAACCTTATAAATAAGCTAAAAACTCTTATCGAAAGCGGCTTTTACAAAAATTTATCCAAACTGTAAAATTACAAATAGAGACGGTTTTGATAGTGCCTAGAAATGGAGGTTTTATGCGCATCAATACAAAAAAGCTCTTAATTGGGCTTATTTTTAACCTATTTTTTTTCTTTAACTGGTCAATAACAGCTATTGATCTAAAAAAATATAATGCAAAAGACAATCCTGATATTTTTCTATGGTGCCACAAACAATGCAAAAAAGAAGAAAAACAGCTTATACAAGATATTTTGGAAAAAGCTGGACTAAAAAATAGTAAGTGGAAAGCACTGAAAAAAGATATCAAAAAGTCCTACCAAGAAGCTATTTCTGGTAAAAAACATGATAGTAAATGCAAAAAAACTTTTTCAAAAAAATCAATTGCTGCAATTAAAGCTGTTTTGAACAATAAAAAAATCGCTCAACTACTAGAAATTAAAAATATTACTTATCTTGCTGGCAAAATAGTTGTTGAAAGGAAAAAACATCCTTCATTTACGATTATTTCAGTACACGAGCATTTTGACTGTGATGCTGCAACAGATGAATGCAATCTTTTTATCAATGAAACATCAATTAATGAAAGTCACGCCACTCAAGCAGAAATAGAAGCAACACTGGCACATGAAATGATACATATTGTATATAAAGATGCTTTTACCGTATTTTGCCTTGAAACAGTTATCGATGATATGCCAAAAAACTGCCAAAATAAAATTAAAAAACCTTTTTGCAGATTAATGCACCTACAAGAACAACGAGCAGATATTCTTTCTGCACTAACCAATAAAAAATATATAAGAGCGAGCAGAAACTTTTTCAAACGCCAAATACAAGAAGAACCACAACAACACGTAAGTGATACCCACCCGACAAACAAACAAAGAGTTTACGATATGCAGTTACTTGAAAAAGTAATCAATGAACCACCAAAAAAAACTAATACTAGATTTTATGTTTTACTTCTATTACTATGTTTCAAACTATTATTTTTATGTTTCTCTCAAATAAAGGACTTCAGCAAATAAATGCATAAAAAACATTCACTTATTATATTGTTACTTCTATTTTTTCATGTATATCCAACAAAACATATAAAATTAAAAACAAAAGAATATAAAAATCTAAGAAAAAAATTAAATCAAAACCCTATTCAAAAAAAAATTTTTGAAAAACACTTTCAACCAACAATTAATGAAGAACATAAAGCAATAAATATCTTACTTAATAAAATTAACAATCCAATAATAGACCATAAAAACACAATAGAATTAAAGTATGAACAAATATCTCAAAGAATTATTGAAAAAAAATCACTAACAATGTTTAACAAAAACCAGATGAACATTATAGAAAAAGTCTTAAAAAATGAACTATTAAAAGATATCTTAAAAATAGAATCTATTGAAAAAATCCATTCAAAAAATAAGTATATTGAAAAATTAATAGCTCATAGAAAATCAAATAAAAGTGCAATAATTTTTTACTGTTGTAAAAATCAAGAAATAGAAGAAACATGTAAAAATATAGTTTATTTACCTGAAAAAACAACACTAAATAATAATCAACTGGCTGCAGCAATAGTACATGAATTAGGTCATATTTATAATCAAGACACAAAAAAAATATGCTCTTTAAATTATTCTTATGCTAGAAAAATAATTGGAATACCTAAAGAAGAATTTAAAAAAATGAAACAACATATATCACATTTACAAGAAAAGAGTGCTGATATATGGGCTAGTTTTTTTGGTAAAAAATATATACAAGGCCTTATTACTGATTTTCAAAAAGATCCACAACCTGAAAGCAAAAGTCATCCTTCAACAGAAGCAAGAATTTCTTATTTAAAAAAAATATTAAAGCTATATCCAAATAAATCACAAAAAAAGTATCTTGAAAAAATAAAAAATAGTCAAAATTGCTAGAACGAAACAGAAATAGTATCCTAAAAAAAACTACTTCTGTTCCTTTTTTATTAATGAGATACTACCATGAAATCTATTGAAATTCGTAAAAAATTTTTTGATTTTTTTAAAGAAAAAAAACACACACAAGTTACAAGTTCACGACTAATTCCAGCACAAGATCCTACCCTTCTTTTTACCAATGCTGGGATGAACCAATTTAAAGATGTTTTTTTGGGCAGCGAAAAACGTAGTTACAACAAAGCTGTATCTATTCAAAAATGTATGCGTGCTGGCGGCAAACACAATGATCTTGACAATGTTGGCTTTACCAAGCGCCATCTAACTTTTTTTGAAATGATGGGCAACTTTTCTTTTGGCAACTATTTTAAAAAAGAAGCAATAGAATTTGCATGGGAGTTTTTAACAAAGTCCATGAACCTGCCAGCAGAAAAACTGCATGTCAGCGTTTTTACAACAGATGACGAGTCTTACGACATTTGGCACAAAGCTATTGGAGTACCAAAAGAAAAAATCCACAGACTTGGTGCAAAAGAAAACTTTTGGCAAATGGGCGACACTGGCCCTTGTGGACCATGTACAGAAATCCATTTAGATAAAAACCCAAATAGCGACTGTAAAAACTGTGACCCTTCTTGTGATTGTGGCCGTTTTTTAGAAATTTGGAATCTTGTTTTTATGCAATTTAACCGTCAACCTGACGGAACAGACAAACCACTTGTGCAAACTGGTGTTGATACAGGTATGGGCCTTGAGCGTCTGTGCTGCGTTATGCAAAATAAAGAATCTGTTTTTGAAACTGATCTTTTTGCAGATATAATACAAAAAACAGAACAACTTTGTGGCCTTAAGTACAGCAAACAAGATGAAAAAACTAAAGCAGCGTTTCATGTTCTTGCAGATCATATAAGAGCTTCTTGCATGTTAATTGCCGATGGCTGTGCGCCATCAAATGATGGTCGAGGTTATGTTCTTAGAAAAATTATTCGACGTGCTGCACTTTTTGCACAAAAATTGAGCACTAAACCTATTTTTGAAAAACTAATTCTAACCGTTATTACAACAATGGGCAGCTTGTACCCGGAACTTATAACAAACGAAAAAATTATTACAAAAATCATTAACAGTGAAGTTGAAAAGTTTTCTACCAACTTGATCCGTGGACAAGCAATTTTGGAAAAATATTGCAAAGAAAACGAAAACACAAAAATTATTTCTGGTAAGCAAACATTTAAGCTATACGATACCTACGGCTTTCCACTCGAGCTGACTATCTTAATTGGCCAAGAAAAAGGTTTTTCTGTTGACTCACAAGGTTTTGAAAAAGAAATGGAAAAACAAAAAGCACAATCTGGTAAAAAAGATAAAACAAAAAATACATTTCAACTTGATGAATCTATAACAACTGAATTTACTGGTTACAATGAACTTGTGACACAAGGTAGCATTATAAAATTGATTCAAGATGACCGACTAACAGATACTGTTGAAACTGGAAAAACATGCTGGATAGTTACTGACAAATCTCCATTTTTTATTGTTGGTGGCGGCCAAGTGCCAGATAAAGGCTGGATAACAGTTGAGGGTAAAAAAGTAGAGCTTCTTGAAGTAAAACATTTAAATGCAAGCAAAGCAATTGGTGTAAAAATCAAAACACCAGTAAATCTTCACATTGGTCAAAAAATAACTTCTGAAGTTAACAAAGAACTTCGCGTTAATGCTATGAAAAACCATACCGGCACACATATGCTGCAATCAGCACTTATTGAACTTTTTGGAAAACAAATAAAGCAATCAGGTTCTTTGGTTCACCCAGACTATTTACGTTTTGATTTTACTTACCATGAAAACTTAAAACCTGAAGATATTATCAAAGTAGAAAATCTGGTAAATGAAAAAATTAGAGATAATATTACCGTCAAAATTCATGATACAACGTTTAAAAAAGCAGTTGAGCATGGTGCACTGGCATTTTTTGGTGATAAATATAATCCAGAAAAAGTCCGTATGGTTGATATTGACAATTTCTCTGTAGAACTGTGCGGCGGCACACATGTAAACCAAACTGGTGAAATTGGAGCATTTAAAATTATTTCAAACTCTGCACTTTCTGCAGGTCATCGACGAATTGTTGCAGTTACTGGCATTCAAGCAATGAAGCTGTTTCAAGAAAGTTTTTCTACGGTCAAAAACTTAAGCCAAGAGTTTAAGGTTCAACAGCATGAAGTGCTAGAAACGGTGCAAAAACAAAAAGAAACAATAAAACAACTGCAACAAGAAATAAAAGCTTTAAAAAATAGCCAGATTAAAAATCAAGTACCACAGTGGACAGAAAAAGTAGAGATGGTAAACAATATTCCATTTTTATTTTTAAAACTCGACAATTTTGCTATTGATGAGTTGAGACAAATAAATAACCTGCTACAGCAAAAAAAACCTGGTTTTTATTTCTTGCTCAGCCAGGCAAAAAATAAAGTTTTATTTATCAGCTCAGTTTCAAAAGAATTTTCTGATCATCTAAATTTAAAAAATTTAAGCGCTTTGCTAAAAAAAGAACATCAACTTAATGGTGGTGGCTCTTCAGCCCTAATTCAAGGCGGAGGAGCTAAATTTGACATGAAACTAGAAAGTGATTTAAAAAATTGGATTATTGATATTTAAAAAAAAGGCTGCAACTATGAAAGTTGCAGCTTTTTTTATTTATAAAAATTAAATTAATTAAGAATATTGCGAATATTCATTGCTTTTTTTACTCTTTCTTCTTTTGCTTTTTTTGTCGCTTCTATTTTATCTATACCTTTTGCCAAAGCACTTAATGTCAATGATTGACGACCTCGATTCAATACTTCAGTAAAATCGCCTGTCTGATTTTCTTTTGCAATAGTATCAAAAAATTTTTTTCTCATTATCTTACCTTGATTCATAGAAAGTCTTTTAAGTGAATGTTTAACACAAAATACATTTGTAAATACACATAAGCCAAAAACTACTGCCAATTTTTTCATAATAATATTCTTTCTATTTCATCTGCTGACTGTTCTAATAACTGCTGAATATCATCATTACTTTCTGTAAAATTTTGCAATACAAAATTTCCAACATCTTCTTTTTTTTCTGGCCTTCCAATTCCAAAACGCAGTCGGTAAAACTCTTTGCCACAATGATCTATAATAGATCGCAACCCATTGTGTCCACGATGGCTTCCACCTAAACGTATTTGTAATGTACCAAATTTTTTCTCAAGCTCATCATGCACAACTAAAATGTTTTCTGCTTTTATACCCTGCTTTTGCAAAAAAGGAATAATTTTACCCGAATCATTCATAAATGTTTGCGGCTTAATAAGTAAAATTTTTTTACCATCAAGAGCGACTGTTGCAAGCTCCATATTATTTTTCTCTTGCCATGAACCATAAAAACGATCACACAAAAGCTCAACAACACGAAAACCAATATTATGTCGTGTATTGATAAATTTTTTACCAGGATTTCCAAGACCTATAACAGCTAAAATATTTTGTTTTTCTTTATCCATATTCATAATAAAAATATTTTCATATAAATCTAAAACGTTATTTTACTATACCCGTCATTGCGAGCCTACTTTAGTGGGCGTGGCAATCTCTATTAATATAATAAAAAAACAATTTTATATAAGTGTTATTTTAATTTTGCACCGAAGCTGAACTACTGTATTTTTTTAAACTTATAAATGGAATATTACAAAATAAACTAGATTGCCGCGCCTGCCAAGGCGAAGCTTTTAAAGCGAAGACTGGCTACGCTCGCAATGACGGTGAAAGAATATTTATCTGTTATATAAACTTAACTCTAAAACAAAAAATCAATTTATAAATTCTTAATAAAAATTTTGAGTGCCTAGATCATTATAAGCATAAATGTAGCAATCTAAAGTGATACATAAAGACAAATCTTTTAACCCTAACTTACGTCTTTGCGAGCGAAGCGTGGCAATCCAGTTTATTAGAAACAAATAAATCATTATAAACAAAAAAAGACCAAAGAAGTTTTTCTTTGGTCTTTTAAAAATAAATAAAATTTATTTACTTATGCTTTAACTAAAGGCTTTTTTACAGTTTTGCTTGCAACTGTTGTTGCAGCTTTTTTACCTTTTGCACGAGCTAATTTTTGACTATAATTTTTGTTCATGTTTTTCACAACATCACCAGTACATTTTGCTTTTTCAGAAGCGTACACAACACCGCCTGGACCAAAAACAATATCAACATTATTTGCTCGAGCATACTCATAAACAGCATCATTATGTTCACGAACAAGTTTTTCTTGAGCTTGATGCATAGCAATTTTTAATTCTTCTTCTATTTCTTGTAAATCAGCTTTGTAAGTACGTTCCATTTTTGTTAATTTTTTCTGCGCTTTAATACGAGCATCTTCTGACATTGTAGCTGCTTTTGCTTTAAATTCTTTTGCTGCATCTACATATTCTTGTTCTTTTTCTTTAAGTTTTGCAACAGCTTTATTTCTTTTAGCCTCTACTTGCTGACCAATTTTTTTACCTTCTTCTGATTGACCCATAACTGCATATGTATCAACATAACGAATGCTTAAATCAAATGTTGGGGCATCTGTTTTAACTGTTTTGATTGTTCCATCTGCAAGAACTGTTGAACCAAAAGCAATGCAAGAAACTGCAAGTACTATATTTTTTTTAACCATAAAATGTCCTTATTTGTATAAAATATTTTTCACTCAAATCTAATAATTAAAAGCTAACTTTTTTTCAAAAATTCGTCAATTGAGCTTATCTGTTAAATCGACTTACAAGATGTTTTCGCAACTCTTCCATAAATAAAACTGATGACGAGATACAGCAAATAACAATCCACTCAAACAAACTAATTGGCTCTGTTTTAAAAATGTACTGAAAAAATGGAACATGAAGCACCATAATTTGCAGAACAAATACAAAAAAAACTGCTAGCAGCAACCATTTATTAGAAAAAAAGCCAGAAGAAAAAACCGATTTTGTCTCTGAGCGACAATTAAAAGCATTGAACCACTGAAACATCGCCATTGTTACAAGTGTCAACGTGCGAGCATGAAAAAGATTAACCTGATAGGTATAATAAAAAACCAGCAATGAAAATATACCCATTGGCAAAGACAAATACATCATTTTTGCAATCAAGGACCAATCAACAATCCTGAAATCATGTAAACTTTTTGTTTGTAACAAATTTTCTTCTTGCTGCTCCATTGCAAGTGCACTGTCTAAAAAACCATCGGTAATTAAGTTAAGCCACAAAATCTGTGCTGCTGTAATAGGAAGTGGCAAATTTAAAAACAGTGCAAACAAAACAACCAAAACTTCACCCATGT
This sequence comes from uncultured Pseudomonadota bacterium, assembly GCA_964647685.1. Taxonomy (GTDB): domain Bacteria; phylum Babelota; class Babeliae; order Babelales; family Vermiphilaceae; genus CAZYJE01. Next base: position 8,633 of record CAZYJE010000037.1, read on the forward strand.
TTGTAGCAAAAAAATACAAAATAACACGGCGAAGTGTGTAAAAAATATGCCGCCCGTAGGCAATACCACTGACAATATTGGAAAAAGAATCATCAAGCAGCACAATATCTGAAGCTTGTTTTGCAACTTCTGTACCAATGTGCCCCATTGCAATTCCAAGATCCGCAGCAATCAGTGCCGGACCATCATTAACACCATCGCCCGTCATTGCTACAATATTTTTTTGTCTTTGAAATAACTGAACAAGACGTAGCTTTTGAGATGGTGAAACTCGAGCAAATACCGTAATATACTTCAACTTATCAAAAAGCTCTTCATCAGACATTGTCTCTAAATCACTACCCTCAAAAACAATATTTTTTTCTTGAAAGATGCCTACTTTTTTTGCAACATACAATGCTGTTTTTTTGTGATCACCAGTCATCATAACAATAGAAATACCTGCTTTTTGAGCTTGCTCTACAACCGCCTTTACTTCTGGACGTATTGCATCTTGAATGCCACAAAGGCCAACAAACTCTAATTCTTTTTTAATTAAGCTTATAAAAAACTTTTTTTCTTGTTCTTTAGAATCAAAAGATTGTTTTGGTATTTCAAACTCCTTACGAGCAACTGCAACAACTCGAAGCCCTTGCTCCAACATGACGTGCAAATTATCTTTGACATAATCACTTATATTTTCACATTTTTTTAGCAAAAGCTCTGGAACACCAGATAGAAAAATAGCACCTTTATTTTTATGTTCATAAAAAACCGCATGATATTTTGAAGCCGAATCAAAAGGAATTTCAAACAAAAGCTTATAGTTTCGTTGAAGTTTTTCTTGAAAAACATCTAATTTTTGTGCAAAAACATTCATTGCAGCTTCTGTAGGATCTCCCTTTATTGTAAAAAGCTTTGACTTAGAAACAAAACTTAATTCAGAACGATTTAACAAAGCACATGCTGTTGCCATTGCATCAATAACAGGCTCATCACCCAAAGAAATAGTTGTTCCATTTGTTGTAATATCACCCTGGTCATAATACCCAACACCGCTGACAATATATGTTTTTTCTGATGTTACAACTCTGTTTACCATCAACTCATTGCGAGTCAGTGTCCCTGTTTTGTCGATCAATAAAACATTTGCTCTTCCAAGCGCATCGACAGCCTGCATTCTTTTTACCAAAACATTGCGTTTTGCCATTTGATAAACACCAGAAATTAAAACAATTGTCAAAACAAATGGTAAACCTTCTGGAATAACACAGATAAAAAGTGCCGTCAGCATCACAAAAAGTTCTCGTATTGGTTTGCCATGCAAAAGGCCAACAATAAACAAAACTGCGCACATTGCAAAAATAAAAATCAAAATCCAGTGAGAAAGTCGATCTATTTCTTTTTTTAGCGGCATCCTCGTATCTATCTCTTCTGTTTGCTTTGCAATTTTACCAATTTCTGTATATTTACCTGTTGCTACAACCAACACTGTTGCAGAACCAGAAAGAATATATGTACCTCGATAAACCATAGTAGAACGGTCTGCTACCGGCACATCATCTTGCAAAGCTGCAACTTGCTTTTCTTTTGCTATTGATTCACCAGTAAGCACAGCTTCGTCAACCATAAGATTATGAGAAATAATTATTCTACAATCTGCAGGAACTCTTCCGCCGCCTTGTAGAAAAATAATATCACCAGGGACAAGATCTAAATCTATGACAAGCTCTTTTTTGCCATCTCTAAGCACTACGCAATCAGATTTGATAAAACGACGTAATGTTGCCAAAATATTTCGTGCTCGACCTTCTTGAAACGTTCCAATAATCGCATTGAAAAAAAGTATACCGCTGATAATAAATGCATCAAGCGAATCATTGCCAACAAAATAAATAACAACTGCTGCAAAAAGTAAAATATAAATAAGTGGACTTTGAAACTGTTTTATAAAAACAAGAAGCCACGAATCTTGTTTTTTTTCTACAAGTTTATTTCTGCCATATTTTTGTCTTTGCTGTAAAACTTGCTCATAAGAAAGGCCTTTTGATTGATCGACATTAAAATACTGAAACAATTCTTGCACTTTTTTTTTATATGCCTGCATATACACTCTCCAAAATTTATAAAATTTTTACAAACGCACTTGCTGGTAAATGTAAAGCATCAAAAAAATTATGCAAAAAAATAGCCTCTCGATTGAGAGGCTACTAAAATTGTTAAAAATATTTTTCTTCAAACTTTTTATACAAATCATGGAATCTACATTTTTCTTCTTCAGCTTTAAGAGCTAAATCTCTATATTCTTCACAAATCGATTGATTACATTGTCCAAACTTCATAGAACTTAAACATTTCATTCTAGTCCTTTCAAACTCTGAACTACCGACTATCCCCATAAAGGCTTGTTTAGTTTCATTTAACTTTCTAAAATAATTTAAATATTCTTCCAATTTTCTTAAATTAAAATTTTTAGAAAATTTTTTTTTATAAGAATCAATTATAAAAAAGCATTTTTCTTCATCATATGTACCCTTATGAATACTTGATAAACATTCTTTCAAAGAACTTCCAGCAAATACTGAACTGCTAAAACTAAAAACCAAAGTTAAAGTTATTAATAATTTTTTCATCTATTTTTCCTTTCGATTGAGAGGCTACATAAATTAGAAGCTATTTAATCAAGCTTAAGCATTAGAATTTTGACTATTTAACTGATTAAACAATTGCTTACAGTTTTTACAAGAATCTTCATTTCCATTTACACAACCATTAAGAGCATCAATAAATTCAACTAAAGTTAAAGAAGGACCTGAAGACACATTGTCATTAAAATTTTGCTTCATCATTATAAATCTAGGTTCATCATTATAAATCTAGGTTCATCTAAATCAGATGTATCCATAAAAATTGCACTTAATTTTAAAACATCTAAAATAAATTGCTGTTTATCTCCTGAATATTCTTTTAAAATACCCTGTTCATCAAGCAAGCTATCTAGTAAAAATTTACCCTTAGGCCACATTTCAAAATATTCTCCACACTTTTCATCACGAAGAGATGGATTATCAATTGATTCAAGACACTCTTTATAAGGCTTAAGAATATCTAAAAATGTTTTTCCTGATACTTGTTCTTCAAATCCCTCTAAAAATCCCTCTAAAGAACTTTTTATATCTTCTTTTTCTATTTCTGCAAAAACTGATCTACTAAAACTAAAAACCAAAGCTAAAGTTATTAATAATTTTTTCATTTGCTTTTTCCTTATTAATTTACGAGATTACCAAACTTGCTACTCAAGCTCGCAATAACAACAGAGTAATATTTTTCTAAAATACCAGCTAAATTTTAAATCTGCATTTTATATATTTTAAGAGATTGCCACGCTTTTTTTCAAAAGCTCGCAATGATGGCATAAGAAAATTTAAAAATTATTATGTACAAATCCGGTCATTACGAGCTTACGTCTGTCTTCACTTTTCAAGCTACACCGTGACAGGTAAGCAAGCGCGGCAATCTCTATTATGGACTAATTATTTTTCAGAAGAACCTTCACCTTGAGTAGCTTCTTCTTCTTTAGATTCTTTTTCTTGAGTTTCTAACTCTTCTTCAGAAATACTTTCTTCAGAAAGAGCTTGAGTTAAAGTTCCACCTTCTTTATTTTCTTCTATTTTTAATTCTAACTCTTCTGCAAGTTTTTTTTCTCTGTTTTCAGCAATGCTCTTACCAAATCCTTGCAATGAAGCATCTAATTCATTTTTCTCTTCTGGTGAAAGGTTTTCTTGAACCAATTCTTTTATTCTTAAACAAAGTGGACTTTGCGTTTCTTTACACTTAAGTACCAAACCAACTATATGAGCAACATCTTGATCATTAAAAGATGCAAGCATTGCACCTGGCATAGAAATTAAAGCCAATAAAGCTAATTTTTTAAAATTTTTCATATCAAATCCTTCAATTTGTATAAAGTTTGTAAAGTATATTTGTAACTCTTTTATACAAAAATAAATTCATTAAATCAAAAAATATAAAAATATGATTGCAAATAATTATAAATACTTATAGCGACTTATTAACAAATAGAAACAATTATTGTTATTCTATTAGTATAAAATACAAAATATAAAAAATTAAGACAGCTTCTTATAGCAAAACTTATTAAAAAATAATGCGAAACTGTCTTGGTAATTGAAAGGAAAAAGCCAGACCTGTCTCGGCGTAATCGAAAGGATGAAGACGGATGAAGCTATCAAAAACAAAAAAATTATTATTTTTCATTACAATCATCTTCTACTCACTATCTTTTTCTAAATGTATGCGTGAAAACCACCAGCACAAAGCTGCAATTGTATGTAGATGCATTTACACGCAGCAAGACATTGAACGTGCACTTGAAGAACAAAAAGACCGATATAAACAGTGCTGCAAAGAAAAAAAATGCTTTTATTGCCAATGTCCAATTTCTGAACACACACAATAAAAGAGGCCCTGAATAAATCAGAGCCTCTTTTGTAATTTATAAGTAAGAATTTTAAGCTTTTTTGTGATAATGAGCGTCGTAACGGTCAACAATAACACGCAGCATAGCTACAACTTTTTCTACATTTGCATCATTATGCTCCATGCCAAGCATTTCTAGAAGCTGAACAGAAAGACCTTCAAGCATTTGCATGTTCATGTCACGGCCTGAATCCATATATACTCGATATAAATACTTTGTACAAAATTCTGTAATAATAGCTCTAAAGTCTGAATTGTCTTCTTTGTTAAGCCTAAAAGCAAAATCTACATATGTCCTCTCTTGCTCGTCTTTGTCTTTGCTTAATACAGTTTTTGCCTCAATACAGCTGGCAGATAACGTAAATAATGCTGCTAGTCCTAATATTTTTTTCATAATAACTTCCTCATATCAAGTTAAAAAACAACATCCTAGTGCCAAAGTAAAAATTTTAAGCTTTTTTGCCGTAATGAGCGTCATAACGGTCAACAATAACACGTAGCATTGCTACAACTTTTTCTACATTCGCATTATTATGCTCCATGCCAAGCATTTCTAGAAGCTGAACAGAAAGACCTTCAAGCATTTGCATGTTCATGTCGCGGCCTGAATCCATATATACTGGATGTAAGTATTTTTTGTAAAACTCTTTAACAACAGCTCTAAAATCTGAGTTATCTTCTTTGTTAAGACCTGCAGCAAACTCTACATATGTTTTTTCTTGTTGCTCTTTACTTAGTACGCATTCTGCTTTAATGTAGCTGCCAGATAATGTAAATAATACTGCTAGTGCTAATATCTTTTTCATAATAACTCCCTCTTATTATAGAAATATAATTACTTGCTTACTAGATCTAGTAAATATTGTAAGGAAAGTCAAAATAATCCGTCTTCGTCTAAAGACTACGCCGTGATAAATTCATTTTTACTTATCAGCTACACCAAGATAAGCCTGGATTAGCGCGCCTAGGCTCGCAATGACGGGGTGTATATGCTCCTTATTCAATACATATCTTTGCGAGCATAGCAAAATATAAATTAACTATTTATCCATAAAACAATTTGAAAATCCAAACTAATAAACATTCTCTCACCGTCATTGCAAACTTGCGTCCGTCTTCACTTTTCAAGCTACACCGTGACAGATAAGCAAGTGTGGCAATCTCAGTGTTAAATATGAAGTTCGACAAAATAATCCGTCTTCATCTATTAGATTACGCCGTGACAGGCCTGGATTGCTTCGCTCCGCTCGCAAAGACGAAATGAAAACTTTCAAACCAATTCTATACTTATAAACACAACCGACACCCGTCATTGCAAGCCTGTGCAAGCAGGAGCAGCAATCTCTTTATTAAACATGCCAACTGCAAGAACCAATAAAACTTTATAACTCCCATTTATAAAATAACCCACATCCGTCATTGCGAGCCTGTGCAAGCAGGCGTGGCAATCTAAAAAATTTAAAATAAAAAAAGGTCCTTTTTAAAAAAAGAACCTTTTAGATTTTTTGGTGGAGGCGATGGGAGTCGAACCCATGTCCGCAGAATATCAAACTCCAAGCGCTACATGCTTAGCCTACAGTATATACAAAGTTACAACGCTCTAGACACCGTTTTTGTAACTTTGCCAGCTTAGGTGATACAACTACACTCCTTAAACTGAACAACCTTGTGTAGAAGTTCTATCTTGTTTAATACGAACTTACTTAACTGATAGACACGCCAAGTAAGTAAGACTTTTGGTATTATCTACGCAAAAGCTGGAGAATAAGATTCGCCATTTATTATTGTTTTGATTAATTGTTTTACGAGCACTTAATCAACGCTCGACATGCTCTCAAAGCCTTCAATAATACGTCGAAGCCAGTACGCCCCCGAAAATTTCAATGATCATATAGGCATTTACACCTATTTATTCTAATTGTAACTTTATTTTACAACTCTGTCAATAAGAGCAGTATTAATCAACGCATTGGTCATTTACCGATATTTGATTTTCAATTCTCTTTCTGTTTCTCGCTTAATGTCACGCTCTTTAATAGCCTGCTTTTTACCCATAGCTTTTTTGTGTTTACAAAGGCCAAGTTCAACCTTTACTTTACTTTTTTTATTAAAATAAATTTTAAGCGGAATAATGGTAACCCCTTTTCTAGAAACATCTCCAACCATTTTAAGCAGTTCTTTTTTATTTAAAAGAAGCTTTCTTGAGCGGGTATCCATGCCCTCTTTTTTTTTATAAGCCTGTACGTACGGAGAAATTGTTGCATTTGTCAAAAAAAGCTCACCACCTTTAAATGTTGCAAACGAACCTATTAATGAACATTTACCGGCACGAAGTGATTTTACTTCATCACCAGTCAAAACAATACCAGCTTCTATAGTGCTTAAAACTGTATATTCAAAAAAAGCTTTTTTGTTTTTAGCTATAATTTTCATTAATAAATAAAGGCCTATGGTTATTTTTAAAACTGTTTATTATAAGAGGTTATACAAAAAAGGATACCATGACAAAGATACAGTATCAAATTACCAAAAATAACAGTATAAACAACCTCTTTTGATAACAATATTTGATAAAGAAGCTTAATTACAGTATTATTTTTATACATTTTTAGTCGCATTTGAATGACGAGGTATCTATGAATAAAAAGTTACTATTATATACAGTAGCAATGTTTGCAATCAGCACAATTAATGTAGCAATAAAAGCCAAAGTTGACCTTTTTCCTGGTTCAATATATTTTCCTAAAAATCTTTCTTGCGTTCCCCATATCTGTCTGTACCAGAGCGGCGAACAACTTCCTATAGAAATAGACAAAAAAGGTGGCCGTGTTTGTTTTACTATACAAGCAGAACGGTACATTTCTACCTTTCATCTTATTATTACCAACAAATATCATGGACAAACAGTTGCCGGAAACACCGTTAAAGAACTTATCATCGACAAAAATGTTGCTTACAAATATTACACATTAACTCTCAAAAGAGCTCCGAAAAAAAACTTTTATGACTTTATAGCAACAAAAAATGAAGAAGATAAAGAACAAGAAGAACAATCTGATTATTGGGTTATAGAAGAAAAACAACTACCTGAAAACAGAAAAATTCCTGACAAAGCTATTATCTTATTGTATAACGCAAACTATATAGAAACAGTGCTGAGCAGACAATCTTTTGAGTTTCCTACAATTATGGTAAAATCTAATATAGTAGAGCTGATTGGCTCAGAAGAAAAAGTTCAAGATAATTCTATAGAACTCCTGCTGTCATCACTTGATTACAATACAATACATACAAAAGCTAAAAAAATAACTCATAATAATAAAAATGTTGTTATGTCGCTTAAAGTATAGGAAATAATTTTGAATAAAGTTATATACACTCTCGGGATAGAAACATCATGCGACGAGACTGGTGCTGCAGTTTATCACAAAGATAAGGGAATACTTTCTAACGTTGTTTTTTCTCAAATTGATTTGCATAAAGAGTATGGTGGCGTGATTCCAGAAATTGCATCTCGATCACAACTAGAAAAAATTAATCTCATTGTTCAAGCTGCCCTTGATAAAGCAAATGTAACTCTTGAAGATATTGATGCAATTGCAGTAACAAGCAAACCTGGCCTTGCAGGATCTTTACTTGTTGGTGTTTGTTTTGCAAAAGGACTTTCTTATGCAACTGGCAAAAAACTTATTGGAGTCAACCATTTAGAAGGTCATGCATTTTCTGCTTTTTTAGAGCACGACATTCCTTTTGACCATATTTGCCTCACAGCATCGGGTGGACATACTTCTATGTATAAAATTTCAGATTTTGGAAACTACAAAGTCATTGGCCAGACATTAGATGATGCAGCAGGCGAAGCTTTTGATAAAATAGCAAAACTTATGAACTATCCATATCCTGGTGGCCCAATTATAGAAAAACTCGCAAAACAAGCAGGATTTAAAGATTTTTTCAATTATCCTCGTGGCAAAAAAAACAGTTTAGACTTTAGCTTTTCTGGCCTTAAAACTGCTGTACTTTATGATCTTGTAAAAAGAGGCGCTTATAACCTTGAAAAAAAAGAGTTTTTACAAAATAATAATTTAGAACTTAAACAGCAAGTTGCAAGTTCTTTGCTTGTTTGCATAGCAGATATTTTTGAAAATAAAATTATACAAGCACAAAAACAGTTTCCAGAAATTAAAGCATTTTCTTTTGTCGGAGGCGTTGCATGCAATAATTACATAAAAAACCGACTTAAAAATCTTTGTAAAAAAAGAAAATTACATTTTTACAGCCCATCACGTCAGTACTGTACAGACAATGGAGCAATGATAGCCCTTGTAGGAAATTACAAAGCACAGCAGCAAAAATTTGACAATCTCAACTTAGATATCTTTTAAAAAGAACGAAAATTTATGAAAAAAATTATAATCATAGGTGGATTATTTTTTTTATTTACACAATCAACATCAGGAATAACACTCAGAATCTTAAAAAGACCACAAAACAATAATAATAATAATAGCTATACAATATTACAACCATCATTATCTTACTGCTCAACCAATGCTGTTTTTCATAATTTACCTAACTTTATAGAACAAACAAAACGATCTGCTGACCCAAAAGAAAACATAAAAAACTTAAAGCAGGTAGATTATTATTTAGAAGAAATACAAAAACAAATACCCAAGATACATAGAAAGTGTATTTATCAAAAACTAAATGGTATTCAAGAATTAATTAGATAATCATTTTTTTGTTTTAATTTAGAATAAATAAAAAGCAGCCTCCTATAAAAAGGAGGCTGCTTTTTATTACGAGAAAATTTAAAACTTATTTTGTACCATTTTTCTTATTAATAGAATCTAAAAATTCTTCATTTGTTTTATATTTCTTCATTTTTTCAATCAAGAATTCCATGCCTTCAGTTTGATTCATAGTACCCAAGAACTTCTGAAGCACCCACACTTTTTTAAGAACATCTGGATCTTGAAGTAAATCATCGCGACGAGTACCAGACGTTAAAATATCAAGAGATGGATAAATACGACGATTTGCAAGTTTACGAGTCATATGCATTTCCATATTACCGGTACCTTTAAACTCTTCATAAATTACTTCATCCATACGAGAACCAGTATCTACCATTGCACTTGCTAAAATCGTAAGTGACCCACCATTTTCGATATTACGAGCAGCTCCAAAAAATTTTTTTGGTCTTTGTAGTGCATTTGCATCAATACCACCAGTAAGAACTTTACCTGAAGCTGGTGCAACTGTATTGTAAGCACGAGCAAGTCTTGTTATAGAGTCAAGCAAGATAACAACATCTTTGCCCATTTCAACAAGACGTTTTGCTTTTTCTAAAACAATTTCTGCAACTTGTACGTGACGAGAAGCAGATTCATCAAATGTTGAACTAATAACTTCTGCAGTTGAACCAATAACTGCACGCTTCATGTCTGTCACCTCTTCTGGGCGCTCATCAATAAGCAAAATAATTAGTTGTACATCTTTATGCTCTTTAATAATTGATTGAGCAAAATCTTTGAGTAAAAATGTTTTACCAACTTTTGGAGGTGCAACAATCAAACCACGTTGCCCTTTTCCTATCGGAGAAAAAATATCAATTAAACGTGTAGAAATAACAGAAGGATTAAACTCTAAAACTAATTTTTCATCTGGATATAGTGGCGTCAACTTATCAAAATACATACGATCACTTGCAGTTGCAGGATCTTTACCATTAATTTTTGTTACTTTTAATAAAGCAAAATACCTTTCACCTTCTTTAGGCTTGCGAATAACACCAATAATTGTGTCACCAGTACGTAAAGAAAAACGTCTAATTTGCGAAGGTGAAACATAAACATCGTCTGGTCCAGAAATATAATCATAATGACTTGAACGTAAAAATCCAAAACCATCTGGTAGTTTTTCTAAAACACCTTTGACTTGAAGCTCTTTATCTGGATTTGCACGAACATCCATAATAACTTTTACTAAAGCTTCTTTAGCCATTAAACTAGCACCGACAATACCAAGACAACGTGCAACATAATTTAACTCTGCAAATGTCATAGTTGGCAAGCTTGAATCTTTTAATTCAGCAATATTAATGTTAGGAAAACGTTCTTGATAACGATTATCTCGAGATTGGTGACGATTATCTCTTGATCTTGAATCTCTATTTTGATTTTTATGACTACTACTATATTTTTTTTGCATAGATGACCTTACACCAGAACTGGCATCATGATTACTCTTAACTTTACTATCCTGATTAGGATTTGCTGATTGGTTCTTCACAAAACCTCCCTTAAAAAATGTATCCTGTTGAATTCTATTGATAAAAAACTATTTATCCACGATAGAAATAAAAACTTTACTATCAATTTACTATTTTTCCATGAAAGCTTTTTTACTGAAGCTAATAATGAAAATAAAAAAACTTATATTGAACTTAATAAGAATTTTAAAACAATGTATTTTAAAAAGTTGTGCACAATGCACAACTTAAGATTATTTAACTTTTTTCTGCAGTAACAACATAATTGGACTAGCAATATAAATAGAAGAGTATGTTCCAAAGAAAATACCCACCAACAATGCTAAAGAAAAGTCTCTTAAAGCTTCTCCACCAAGAATAAACATTGAACCGACAGTCAATAAAGTAGAAACACTTGTAAGAAGAGTTCTACGTAATGTCTGATTTAAACTTATATTAATAATTTCTGCAAAAGATGCTTTGCTCATTTTTTTTGCATTATCTCTAATTTGAGAAAAAATAACAATTGTATCATTAATTGAATAACCAAGAACTGCCAAAATAGCACCAATAACATTAATAGATATTTCTCGATCAAAAATTAAAAATACACCAAGCATAATAATTGCATCATGAAAAAGTGCCATAACAGCACCAAAAGCAAATGACACAGACCAAAAACGCCATGCAATGTAAAAAAGCATAAGTAATAAAGCAAAGAAAACTGCTCGCATCGATTTCCAACGCAAATCAGCTCCAACCCCTGGCCCTACAGCCTCACTTTTTACAATCGTTACCGTGTTATCTGGTAATGATTTTTGCACAAGCTCACGAACTTTATCTGCAAGTCCCTGTGTGTCATTTGAATACTCTTTAACTCGAAGAAGTACTTCTGTATCACTAAAGTCACGCATCATTGTGCCAGACCATTTTTTTTCTATAGTAGAAAGCAAAGTTTGTGTATTTACAGGATCTGCAAACTTCATAAGAAGCTGTGTTCCACCAGTAAATTCTACACTATATGTAAATGCGTAACCTCGAGAATTATTTTTATAAATATAAGCACCTACAAGCAAAGAAATTATTGCAACAGAGGCAGCTAAACACAAAAAACGATACTTCAAGAAATTAATCATTACAAACTCCGCTTACAAAATATACTATATAATTATTAGAAATCAGTTATCAAAAAACGATACTGAAACAGAAATAGCACTAAAAAAGAGTTATTACAAATTTTTTATATGCTGCTTAAGAAGCATTTGGCAAAACAGAAACGTATTTACGCCCTTTTGGACCAAAATGGAACTTAATACGACCTTCTGCTTTTACAAAAAGAGTATCATCTCCACCTCTTCCAACATTTTTACCAGCATTAATACGAGTACCTCTTTGACGAACAATAATTTCACCACCAAATACTTGATGACCGTCAAAAAGCTTAACGCCTAACCGTTTACTATGACTATCTCTGCCATTCTGCGTGGAGCCACCAGCCTTACTCGTTGCCATTGCAATTCCTTTTAAAGGTTAATATTTTATTTTGAAACTAGATAAAATATATAAATACATAAGAAATACCATAGAAATTATGATAAGCATCATAGATACATGATACTCACTCACAAGTATGAAAAGAAATAAACAAAAAGTCAATACCGATATGTAAGGGGGATCGGGGAGAAATTAGTTTTTTCATTACTTTCCAGATTCTACCTTAGAATAACTCAACCTTTTTATCTCCCCAGAGATATTTTGTAAGCAAATATACCTTAAATAAGAGCTATTTACATACTATAACTTCATAATACCATGAACAAAATAAATGTCAAATAGAATTACTATTTACTTGCTTCTTTCCAGTCTTTGCCTATAGAGCTTGAGACAACAAGTGGAATGGTCCAATTAACAACAGACTGCATAGCCTGAACAACATCAGCTTGAATAAGCTCTATTTGATCTTTGTGGCCTTCAATTAAAAGCTCATCATGAATTTGCAACAAAATAGCTGCATCATAACCCTTTTTAAGCAGAACTTTTTCAACAGCAATCATTGCTTGTTTCATTATTTCAGCTGCTGTTCCTTGCGCTACTGTATTAATAGCAACTCTACATGCAGCATCGTATAGATTTTTATTGCGCTCATAAATTCCAGGTACATCTCGTGTTCGGCCCCACATTGTTGTTACAAGACCATTTTTCTTTGTCTCTTCAACAACAGTTTCCATCCAGGCAGCAACGCCAGAATAGTTTGCAAAATAACTTTCTATATATTTTTTTGCATCAGAAAAACTAATTCCCAAATCCTTAGAAAGCCCATAAGGAGTCAACCCATATAAAACACTAAAATTAATTCGCTTTCCTATTTGACGCTGCTCTTTTGATACATCTTTGATAGTAACACCAAACAAATGTGATGCTGTCTTGCTATGAATGTCTTGATTGCTTAAAAAAGCATCAATAAGATTTTTATCTTGGCAAAGCTGCGCCAAAACACGAAGCTCTATTTGCGAATAATCAGCAGATAAAAATACATAATCTTTTTTTGGAACAAATGCAGATCGAATTTCAAACCCAACACCATAGGATGGAACATTTTGTAAATTTGGATTAGAACTAGACAAACGACCGGTTGCAACAAGCGTTTGATTAAAACTTGTATGTATTCTTTTTGTGTCTTGATTTATATACGTTGGTAAAGCGTCAATATAAGTAGTTTTTAATTTAAACAGTTCACGATATTGCATAATAAGGCCTGGTACTGGATGCAACTTGGCTAAAGTTTTTAAAACTTCTTGATCTGTTGAATAACCTGTCTTTTTCTTTTTTTGTGGTGGAAGATGCAAAACTTCAAACAAAAGATACTCTACCTGCTTTGGAGAGTTAATATTAATAGCTTCATGCTCACTGCCAAGAGTAACTTTTATCATCTGCTCTATACTCCGCAAATCCCTTGTTACTTTTTCATCAAGTTTTTTTAACGCAGAAGCATCAAAACCGATTCCCTTTTTTTCCATAGCAAATAAAACCTGAACCAGTGGTAACTCTATTGCTTTATACAGTAAAAACATATCCTTTTTTTGAAGCTCTTTTTGCAAAATATCAACAAGCTGAAAAGTCTGATGTGCATCGACTGCAGCATAGTTTGTTGCGTCTTTTAAAGGAACTTGAGAAAAGTTTTTATAACCTTTATTTTTTACCGTTTGCTCATAAGTCAGCATCAACTCATCAAAATAAAACTGCGACAGTTCTTCAAGCTTGCACGACTGCCATGATTTTGTAACAAGTTTTGCAGCAATTAATGTGTCAAAAGCAACACCCTGCAACTCAATATTTAGGCTTAACAATGCAAGTTGATCAAATTTTGCATGATGTAAATATTTTTTATAGTTTTTGCCTTTTAATAGTTGCCCCAGTACATCAACAACATCTTTTTTTGTCAGTTGTTTTTCACCCGTTTCATGGCCAAATGGAATATAAAAAGCTTCACCTTTTTTGCAGCAAATAGAAATACCAATACACTCTTCTTGCAAAACATTAATACCAGTCGTTTCTGTATCAAGAGCAAAAGCTTTTTCTTTTTTTAAAAGCTCACATAAAGCTTGTAATTTTTCTACTGTATCGACAAGCGTACATGTATATTTTTTGTAAGCATAGTTATCTTTATTCTGTTGGGACAAAGAAACTTTTTCTTTTGACAATTTGGTAAGTAAACTTTTAAAATCAAGACGAATAAAAAATGGCTGCGCTTTGTCCCAATTTTTTTGACTGTATAATAAATCTTGCTTATCAATCTTAAAAGTATGATATTGCAATAAAAAAAGATCTCGGCTTAAAAATGCATTTTCTTTGTTTTTTTCAAGCGCTGTTTTTTGGCGTTTTTTTTCTACTTCATCTAAATTATTATAAAGACTTTCAAGAGATTCAAACTGTGTTACCAACTCAAAAGCACCCTTTTTACCAACACCACGAACACCTGGAATATTATCTGAAGCATCGCCAAGAAGTGAAAAATAAAATGGCAACTTTTTAATTTCAAAACCCATTTTATCTTCAAAACTTTTTACATCAAACAAAACATCTTTAAACGAGTCAAACATATATGTTTTTTCATCAATCATTTGACCCAAATCTTTATCAGATGAAACAACAACACAATCATTTGTTGTTTTTTTAAAGTCTTGAACCAAAGAGTAGATAATATCGTCAGCTTCAATACCACTTTTTGCAATCTGAAACAAATCAATAAGGTCAGAAAATTCTTGAATTAACTCTTTTTGCTCAAAAATATCACTTGGTGGTGCTTGGCGTGTTGCTTTATAATCTTGAAACATTTCATGCCGCGTTGTTTTGCCCTTGCTGTCCCAAACCAAAGCAACATATTTCATATTAAATTTTTTAATTAAACTTCTTATCATTCGGCAAAAACTATAAACAGCCTGGACTTGTTTACCATCTGGAGAGTGAAGTGGACGCATGCCATAATATGCACGATACAAAAATGAAGAACCATCAATAAGAAAAATTGTTTTATTAGGATCAAAATTCACAACTAAAAACCTAACCGAGTTATAAATAAACAAAAAAACAGTGAGTACTAGTATAGCACTCACTGTTTTTTCTTACTAAATTAATTAGAAAGAATTAAGCCATAAAAGAGCAATCACTTTAATTGTCAAAAAACTACACTCAATAATAGTGCCCGCTTTTTCTAATTTTGCGACAACGCTACTTGGATTAATCTGCGACTTAATATGCATATGCATACAAAATGTTAATATAATTATACCAATGACTAGTATGATTAGCTTTTTGTCCATAGCCATACTCCTACGTAAAGTGGGTTGAAACACTGCCTGTAGTTATACGTGCACGTATAATGTATTTCACATACTAGACAAAAATGCAGGAATGTAAATTTATATTTTTTTAAAAAATACTTTTTGTATTTATAGCGATAGAATTACTTTATTTAAAAGAAAAAAATGAAGCAACTTCAAATACTATTTTGAACAAATACTGGCCTATCTTAAATAAAATGATGATAAAACACCTAAAAAATTTAGACTCCTTACCTATAAAGCATATTCAAAATGCTATTTACATATTTAAAAATTACAAATAGTATATTTATAGTGCAAAATATATAATAAAAAGGAAAAATATTATGAAGGTAAAAAACACTTTAATAGTAGCAATCTTATTTTTAGGCTCAATGCAGCCAATAGCAGCAATGAAAAGAGGCTTAAAGCTTTTTGGCATAGGAGCCGGATCTTTTTACGGTGCCCCATTTTTAAAAAAACATTACTATAGAGACAAACTTGCACCAAAGTACGTCCAAGATGAAGCTCAAAAAGCATATAATGCTATGAATCCACAAAATACATTCATACAAAAGCTAAAAGCTAGATACCTAGAATCAGCAGGATTTTTAAAAGTTTACGAAATAGAAAATCTAAAAAATCCTAAAGCTGCTATTTTTGGAGGAATATTCTTACCTAAAGGTTCTTTTACTAAAAACAGTAAAAAACTATCACCCTATAATAAACATACTATCTCTCATGAAACAGGACATGTTGCTGCTGATCAAACTATAAATCCTTATAAAATAATACGATACGTAGTAGAAAGATATAGAGATTCTTCAAGTGAAGCTTATACAAATGAAATTGAAGCACAAACACTTGCCAATCAGTCTTTACATGATCGAGCTAAAAAAACAACTGATAACTCAGAAAAAAAAGAACTGTACGAAGCAATAGAATTTGATCTTTCTCATAGAATAAATTCTGATTATAATTGTCCCTATAAATATGGTGGGCATGAATCTTTTATGGAACTTATAAAGAAAAACCCTCAAGATAAAAATTTGCAAGAAATATATTCTATATATAAAGATGAACTGAAAAATAAAACATACTATTTTAAAGACAATCAAATAGATACATTACCTAACAATCAGTACTATACTGATATTTTCAATCAAGCAGAAATTAAAAAACTTCAAGAAAGATATTATAGAGTTCAAAAAGAAGCTAAATCATTAAGTAATGATATAGAAGATTATGATAAATACATACAATAATATGTAAAAGTATTTGTTCAAAATTATAATACTATTTTGAACAAATACTTTCTTTTTTAAGCTAAATTTTGCAAATCATGCTAAAATAAAAAAATGTTTATCCAAGTACAGCTTCTTAAAGGTTTTACCAAACCACTTTTATACAGCATTCCTAAAGACTGGCAAAAAAAAAACCTTATTGGAACAATTGTTCATGTACCAATGAGAAACAATATTATTCCAGCTTTGGTAATAAAGCAATATGCAAAAAAACCAACATTTTGTCATTTTCAAGTCAAAGATGCCCATGCACAAGAACCATTTCCACAAGATGTACATTACAAAAACTACATTCAAAAACTTGCGCATTACTACCAACTTGACCCGCTTCACTTTATAAAACGTATTGGCAGCTTTTTAACACAATCGGTAAAGACTGAACGTAAAACAAAAAAAGTAGAACTATGTGAAACTATTTATACAAAAAAAGAAATAACCCTCACACAAGAACAACAAGCTGCCACAAACTTTTTAATAGAAAAACTAGAAAAAAAAACTTTCTGTCCAACAGTTGTCCACGGTGTTACCGGATCTGGAAAAACTGAGGTTTATAAAAAAATTATTACAAAAACAGTGCTTGAAAATAAATCTGTAGTCTTAATGCTCCCAGAAGTTACCCTTGCTCTGCAGTTTGAAAAACTTTTAAAAAAACAACTGTGTAGCACGATTTTTATTTCTGGATTTCATTCCGGAACTACACGCAAAGAGAAAAATACTGTCTGGAAAAAATTACTAAAGTCAGAACCAATGCTTTTAATTGGAGTGCATTTGCCAATTTTGCTTCCTATACCAAATCTTGGCCTTATTATTATTGACGAGGAACATGAGACAAGTTACCAAGAAAAAAAACATCCAAAAATTAATAGTCGGCAAGCTGCAATCATAAAAGCTCATACTTACAACATTCCTATTGTTTTAGGCTCTGCAACTCCATGTTTAGAATCTTTGTATAACATTAAAAATAAAAACTGGAACTTAGTTACTTTAAAAAATAGATTCTTTGGTAATTTTCCACAAATAGAAGTTGCACACTTAAATGACAAAAAATATAGAAGAAATTTTTGGATAAGTACAAAACTAGAAAAAGAACTCAAAAAAACGTTGGCAAAAGGTGAACAAGCAATTATTTTTTTAAACCGCCGAGGATTTAGTTTTTTTGTGCAATGCAAAGAGTGCAGCTTTATTTTTGAATGTAAAAACTGTTCTGTTAGCTTAACTTTGCATAATCAAGTAAATCTTAAATGTCATTATTGCGATTTTGCTTGCACTTTGCCTAAAACATGTCCCGAATGCAACAATAAAGAACTTCTAAAAAAGGGAGTCGGCACACAACAAGCTGTTACCATTTTACAAAAACTTTTACCTTCAGCCCGTATTGCTCGTGCAGACATGGATACGACTACTAAAAAAAAGCTATGGCAACAAACAGTTGAAGACTTTGAATCTGGTAATTTAGACATTCTTGTCGGAACCCAAACAATAACAAAAGGATTTGATTTTCCCAACGTAACACTTGTCGGTATTTTATGGGCAGATCTTAATTTACATTTTCCTATTTATAACGCTACAGAAAACACCCTGCAGCAAATAATTCAGGTTGCAGGAAGAGCCGGACGAAGCAAAAAAACAAGTAAAGTTATTGTGCAGACAATGGCTGACCACCCTATTTTTGCCTTTTTAGATGAAATTACCTATAAAAGCTTCTACAAGCAAGAAATAGCAAACAGAAACCTACTTGGTTATCCACCATGCCAACGCCTGGTAGAAATAGAGTTAAAGCATAAAAATGAAGAAATTTTAGATACAGAAGCATTTAAGATCGTTCAATCTTTGCACCAACATGCAAAAAACTACAAAAATACAACTATTTTAGGCCCTGCAAGTCCTCCAGTAGCTAAAATCAAACAAACCTATAGTAGAAAAATTTACCTAAAAAGTCCTTCGATCGCCTCTTTAGCAGCTTTGTACAGGCTTATTGATCAATCAAAGTTTAAAAGTAGTATTTTCTATACACCAAATCCTCTTAATTAATTAAAAACAGCTCCAGAAGGCAGGATTGATAGGCCTTTTCACATTCAACAAAATTACAAATAGAATAAGTATAAACAGGAAAAATATTTAAAAATGGAGAAAAATTATGAATACTAAAAATTCAATCTTTTCACACAAACTTTATGTAATAACATTTGCTTTACTTCTAAGTATAAGTGGAATGATCAATGCAGATTTTATTAAAAAAACAATCCGTAAACTAACTAAAACAGATGATTTAACAGCTAAAAATGACCCTATATTTAATATAAAAAACATTCCTTTTTCAATATTTAACTCACTACTAAGTGCCTCTAAAGGAACAAATCTGCATCAAAACATCATTTTTAAAGAAATAACTAATAAACAATTAAACCCTAGTGAAGCATTAAAGCCATTTTTAGCTTCTAATGAATATCAATCTACAGCATTAAAACTTTTTAAAGCAAAAGAAAAAAATATACAAGCAAGAATCGAAAATTTTGAACAATACAAAGCACCACAACATGTGCAAGATTTTGCATGGCAACTTTACAAAAGTGTTGAAAAAAAAGATTGGCACTATGACCAAGAAAAAATTTTTTTAAAAGAACAATTTTTAACTGTATATCAACCACCAAGTATTGAAACAAAAGCTGCAGCATATACAATAAACAGAATAGGCGGCATCTGTTTTCCATCTAACTCTTTTTATGGAAACAAAAAACTAACACCAATGCAGATATTTAATTTAGCTCATGAAGTTGGCCATAACTACTATCAACACACATATAATCCAAATAAAATAAGAAAAAGAGAACTTTATCATGATAAACATGAAATGCAGGCACAAAAGTTTGCCGTAAAATCTTGCTATGCGCTAAAACAATATGAAGCAATAGAGGTCGGTCTTTGTTGCAAAAAAAACTCACCTAGAAACTGTCCATATAGACAAGGCGTTGAAAATGCATTCAAAAAACTTTTAAAGAAATATCCTCAAGATAAAAAACTACAAGTAATAAATAACAAGTATAATGAAAAATTAACTATTTATACGATCTTTAACAATTTATTTAAAAAATGGAAAATATAACCTGTCACGGCGTAATCAAAAGGATGAAGACGGATGAAAATCAATAAAATATTTAAAAACATAGTTCTAGCAATAGTAATGTTACTTATAGGTAATCAATCTATAGTTGCAATGAGAGGGAAAATAAAAAATATAGGCTTATTTGCGACAGGAGCTTTAAGCTCAAGTACTTTAATACCAATTGCAAAAAGATCTTATGATTATAAAAACAACCTTGCTCCTGAATATGTGCAAAAAAAAGCATTAGAAGCTTATAACTTTATGAACCCTCAACAAACATTTTTTCAAAAGTTACAAGCCTTTTGGATTAAAAAAATGGGATACTTAAATATTTATGAAATAGAAAACCCATCTAAATTCGAAACAGCTAACGCGTATACAAAGGCTGTAAGTGGAGGCATATTTTTTCCTAAAAATACATTTAAACAAAACAAAGAGCTAACAGCAGAACAAAAACATACTCTATTTCATGAAGTTACTCATAATGCTTGTGGTCACACAACAAATCCAATAAAGATTATAAAGAGTTCAATAGAAAAAAGTATTACAGGAAATGACTATTGCTATCAACATGAAGTAGAAGCACAAACAGGCTCAAACTTCTATTGTTATCAAAAGGCTCAAACAATAGAAAACATAGAAGAAAAAGAAAAAGAAAAAGAAAAACTATATAAAGCCATAGAAGTTGATCTTTTAGATAGAGCAGCATCATCTGATAATGATCCTTATAAAAATGGCGGGTATGATTCATTCATTAAAATTTTAAACGATAATCCCAACGACAAAAAACTACAAGAAATACATAGTGAATATAAGAAAAAATTAAAAGAAGAAATAGAGTCAAAACTTCACTTAAAAAAATATACACCTGAACAAGTACTTTATAATTATCGATATAAAGATTCTATTAATTATGAAACACGATTAAATATTGTAAAAAACTACGAAGAACGAATAAAAATAGATAAAGAGCTGGAAAACTATAAAGCGCCAGATTTTTAATATTATTATTTTACGTTAAAAAATATTTTCTAAAATGCTGAAGCTCTGCAATAGACTCTTGAATATCTTGCAGAGCTCTATGCGTTTCTTTTTTTTGAAAAACGGCATGCGGATGATTTTTGTGCCAACGAGAAACAACTTCTTTAATAGCTGTTACATCAAGAAGACGATAATGGCAATAATTGATAATTCGTGGCATATATACAGCTAAAAAGCTTCTATCTTTCCATACAGAATTACCGGCAATGAGCGCAGTATTTTGATCACAATAAGTTTTTAGAAAATCAAAGGTTTGCTTTTCTGCCTGCTCAAGTGTCACTGTTGACTCTTTTACTCTTTGTACAAGACCAGAGACTGTATGCATTCTTGTAACAAGTTCATTCATCACTTTTAAATGTTTTTCATCTTGATGGATAACAAGTTCTGGACCACGTGCAATTATATTTAAATCGCTATCTGTTACTATTGACGCAATTTCTAAGATAACATCTTTTTTTGGATCAAGACCCGTCATTTCCAAATCTATCCAAAATAAATTTTTATCTTTCTTCACCCTTTGTCCTTTTAGTTAAAAAAGCTAAATTTTTTTGAAATTAATTAATATTAAACACAGTTTATGTAAAAATATAGAATTTAACAAAATAAACTAGATTTTAGTGCTTTATCTTCATAAATTAGAACAAAACTCTTTATATTTACATGTTATCTTGTCATCTAAGTAAATTTAAATACCACAATGATACAGCTTTCCTTATAAGAAAATTTTTATTAGCAATAATTTTAACTATAGTTATATTGCAATTTCAAGGCAACTATTGCTAACATTATTCTATATGAAATTTTATCAATTTAAAAAGGATGGTAATGTATAAAAATAATAAACTTATAACTTTTTTACTCCTTTCAAGTTCTGTATTTATATATTCAATGAAAAGAAAAAGAGAAGCTGATCTAACTACGAAGCAAAAAAAAGTTAAAATTCGAACTTTCTCTTTCGTTAAAGAATTAAATAAAATACAAAATTTATTCAAAGAGTATATGAAAGCTTCAAGAAAATTTGATGAAAAATTAGAAAAAGAAATAGCAAACAATCTAATACCAATAATTGTAAATCATATACATAATATAAAAACTTATGAATTAGACAATCAAAATAGAAATAAATTATCTGAAAAAGTAATAGATCTTGTTAGAAATAAATATATAGAAAATTTAAACGAAATCGAAGAGCATTTAAATTCAAAACAAAAATATATAAAACAACAAACCTATGATGATTACAAAGGCGCAAACTATAATCTTTTAGAATTTTTAGAAGAAAACATAATATATCTTTTCTATCTAATTCAAAATAACAAAGAATATCTCTCTGAGTACTTAAAAACATTAAATCTAATTCAAAAAATGTTAAGAGAAAATATAGCAACAAATGAAGAATTAATAAAATTATCAAAAGATTTCTTTAACTAAAATCAAAAAAAGAGAGCTAACCATGCTAAAAAGCATAAAAAAAAGTCTATTAATTAATCAAATTATGAAATCAATACATAAACTTTTTTAATATTATTTAAATTTTTCTTTAGTACAATTATACTCTATAAGAAATTTAATTTTTTAAAAAGGTAAAGTAATGCAAAAAAAGAAAATCATAATGTTTCTTACTTTTTTAAGCTCACTACCATCCTATTCAATGGAAAAAAGTGGCATAAAACCGTTTGAAAAAAACAAAAAAATTAAAACTCTTAATTTTTGTCAAGAATCAAGTCAATTACAAGCATTAGTTAAAACGTATGTAGAGTCTGGATATCAAAAAAAAACAGGAAAAGAAATTTTAAAAAAATGCTCTCTACATATTCATAATATAAAAACGTATCCTTTTGCCCCTGTAAAATCAAATCTTTCTACACAAGCAGTTAATAAAATTGCAAAAATTTATAAAAAAAATCTAAAAGAAATTAAAGAAGAAGTTGACAACCATCTACTATATAAAAAAAAGTACAAAGAAGAAATTAATAAACAAAAATTCCCCTCAAAAGAGAAGGTCCCCCCTGTAAAACACTTACGGAAGAACCATTTTTTATCAAAATCATTAATCGAAAAACAAACTTATAAGCATCTACTATATAAAGGAAAAATCAAGAAAAAAAATTTCCCCTCAAAAGATGAAAAACTTTATGCAAACTACTTATATAAGAATATTTTTTTATTAGAATCATTAAGAAAAGAAATGGCTTACCTCTTTTACCTAATTCAAGATCAGAATAATCAAAATAAATATCGTTCTAGATATTTAGAAAAACTAGAGTGTATGAAAATAATTGTAACAGAAAATATTGAATCACATAAAAATTTTATAGACTTGCTAGAGATTCTTACTTATCAACAAAGACCTTCTAGCAACATATAAGCTGCTGCACCATAAAGACTGATATTATAATCTGTGATTATATAAATTGGTATTTTTTGTAGCGCTTGTTGTTGTTTGCCGCAATTTATAAACTCTTGTAAAAACTCTTTTTGTTTAAACATCTCTAGATTCTTAGACGCGATGCCACCAGCAATATACACACCACCTAAAGCTAGTGCATCGAGTGCAAAATTTTTTGCACAACGAGCGTACAGCTTTGTATAAAGTTGAAATGTTTCAAATGCAGCTTGATCTTGATGCCGAGCATTGAAAATTTCATCTGGGTGTAAATTTTTACCATTTTTTATGTTTAATTTTTGTTTAAAAAATGTATACATTCTTTGTATGCCACTACCAGAAAGAACATCTTCCCAAGAGATTGCACAAGAAAAATTTTCTAATTTTTGAATAAAAATAATTAAATCAAATTCAACTTGGTTGTGCACTGCAAAATCTCCATGGCCACCTTCAGACGGGACCGGTAAGTGTCTGCCAACTGACGGATGCCAGTGCATAATACATTTTCCAAGCCCTGTGCCTGCCCCGACTATTGCTCGAGCAGAATTTTTACGAGCTTTTTGCTCTTTATTGATTAACACTAAACTATTTTGATCAACCTCATTAATTCCATGGCCAATAATTTCAAAATCATTCACAATTTTTGCACATGTCAAATCTGTTTTTTCTAAAATTTCTTGCGAAGAAAGTGCAAAATTTAAATTTGTTGGCTTACAATAATCATGATCTTCTGAAACAATACCAGCTGCTGCAAAACAAGATTTTTTGATTGAAATATTATATTTTAATTGTCCATACTGCAAAACTTGTTTAACAACATCTGTAAAATTAACAATTTCCTGACTTTTAAAATGCAAAGAAAAAAGTAAAATTAATTTTTTATCTTGAACAGTAAAGATTCCAAAATTACTATTGGTGCCACCAATATCGGCACCCAAGTAACAAGTTATATTTTTTGGAATTTCTTTTTCATAAAAACGTTCTTTAAACTTCATCATTTTTAATCTGTTTTATTATAGAACTTTAAAGAACCAGATAAGCTTGCATTGTTTTGATTAGAAGGACTATTTCCAGAATACTTTAAAGCAATATTAGAAACAATATTTATTAATGATGGGCCAAATGTTGATAAAATATAACCAACAACTATCGATGTTCCCGCTAAAATTTTTACTTTTTTAGAAACAGGAGTATATGATGCATCATTTACATCATCTTTTGTTGCAAAGCCATCTAACTTGTTAATCCATTCATCTTGTTTTTCAATCATATTTTGAACATTAATATAATGTTGATTTTTTTTTGCGCGTCGAAGAATTTTTTTTAATAATTCTGGAACCTCTTTTTCTTCTAGCAAATCAGAAATGTTTCCTAACAAAGGATTTGAGCGCATACTACGGGTAATTCTATCATTATTTTTAACCATACGAGATAAAGCATTAACTTCATCTTGATTATCTATTAAATAATTTTTTAGACAATCTGTATCTTGATTTGTCATATATTTAGGAAAATTTTGAAACAATGATTCAATAAGAACAACAGCTTTAACTTTATCCATATCAAGAACAAGGCTCTCACCTTGATCAGAACTATCTGATTTTCTACTTGTTAAAATCTCTTCTTCAATTGTTGCATTTTGATCAGGAAGAATTTTGTTCATTGCATGTAAAAAATTGAAAGAAAATAAAACGATACTGATAATCAATAATTTTTTTTTCATAAAGCACCTTCTTTTCGTTATAAAACATGAAAAAAGTGTAATGAATTTCAAAAATAAAAATCAATAATATTGAAGAATCTTACAAATTCTTATTGTCTATTTTTTTAAAAAAAACTTATCAATTAAGGATTTTTCTTGACTAGAAAAAATTTCTATTTATATTAGAAAACTACTAAATGGCCATTTAGTAGAAAAACATAATAGAAACTTAGAAAAAATATAAAGAAATTTTTATGAATCTTAAAAAGACAATTTTATTTGTCACAATAATTTCACTACAGAACTTAAGCCTGCATAGCATGTATCAAAATAATGATATTCTTTATAAACATTATTTTGGCAAACCTTCTACACCCGAATCTTCTGATGAATCTGAGCCTAATAAAGAAACTCTTTATGAATTTGCAAAATCTAATATGCAAATAAATGAAGTATTTTCAAGAAGAGATGATAATATATATCAAGAAGAAATCCTTGGAGACTTTAACTTTGAAGAATTATTTGATTATCACTACAAGAGCGTTAATCACGACTCTGACAGCGAGAAACAAGAAATATATTTTGATGATAATGAAGAAAACAAATCAGACACAAACTTTATACCAATAATAAAAAAAAGTGAAAGAACCCCATTAAATTTAAGCAATTTTTTAATTGAAAAAAAACAAACATACAAAAATTTAAAAGCAAAAAAAAAACATTCTAATTATAAAAATAGCTATACTGAAATAATGCCTGATTCTAAGCCAAATAACAATTTTTCAAATGTAAATCTCAAAAAAATTCCTAATGGAGGTATTTTTGAAATAGAAATTTCTGAAACAAATCCTGAATATAAAGAGTACAAGAAGAAAAAAGAAGAAAGAAAAAGAAAAGAGAAAGAAAAAGAAAAAAATATAAAAAATTTATTTAAAAAATTAAATATAAAAATCCTACAAGACTACCCTCTGACAAAAATCTCAGATATATATCCTGATAAAATCGAAGGTATTGATTTTTTAATAGAAGAAGAAGTTAAAACAAAAGAAGAAGAGAAAGAAGATGAAGATTATAAAGAAATAAGAATATGGACAGGGAATAAACATCATTTTGATCATTATTCGAACACACCATAGCTTAGATTATCACAATAAAAAAGAGACTCTCTGTTCAAGAGAGTCTCTTTTTTATATATTTTAATCCCACTCTAAAGAGCCGACTTGATACTCTGTTACACGAGTTTCGAAGAAGTTTTTCTCTTTTGTAAGATCTGTAGATTGTGACATCCACTGGAATGGATTTTGCTTACCATATATTTTTGGCAACCCAATTCTTTCAAGTCTTCTGTCTGCAATGTACTCAACATATTCACAAAACTGCTCTGGATTAATCCCCAAAAGACCTTTTGGACAAGCATCGTATGCATAATTTTGTTCAAGAATTACTGCTTGCCTAATTAATGCAGTAATCTCATCTTGAAATTTTTGTGTCCAAACTTCTGGATTTTCTGCCTTAATTGCATTGATCAAATCACAACCAAAAGCCAAATGAACACTTTCATCTCGCATAATATATTCAAACTGCTCACCGATGCCTACCATCTTGTCTTTACGCTTTAGGGCAAGCATCATAGCAAAACCAGCATAGAAGAAAACACCTTCCATAATTACATAGTATGCAATTAGATCGTGCAAAAACATTTGAATTTTTTCTGGTGTATCAGTAACAAAATTTGGATCTAACAACGATTTTGTAAGATCAACTACAAAGTCATCTTTTGCTTTTATAGAAGGCACAGTGTTGTACATTGTATAAATTTCATCTGGATCTAAACCAAGTGAATCACAACAATAAATAAAAGTGTCGGTATGAATTGCTTCTTCAAAAGCTTGACGCAATAAATACTGACGACATTCAGGATTTGTTACATGCTTGTAAACAGCTAATACCAAATTATTTGCAGTCAAAGATTCAGCTGTAGAGAAAAAACCAAGATTCCAAAGAATCATTCGTCTTTCTGTTTCTGAAAGCACCGTATTTGATTTCCATTCTTCTACATCTTTTTGCATAGACACTTCTTCTGGAGTCCATGTATTTGCAATTCCATCTTTGTAATGCTGACGAGCCCACGTATATTTCATCGGTAAAATTTTATTAGGATCCGTCATTGAATTATTTATAATTCCATCTTTTTTCATAGAAATATCCTTTCTTATTTTTTATTGGCAAGATTCACAATCTGGACCATTTAAAATACTACAAGCTTGTGCTTGCTCTGAATTTTTATCTTCCAAAGCTTCGTACGTACGTTTTTGCGTGTAGCCATATTTACTTGCATCAAGTGTTGATTTTTCAACCTGTGTTGCACCAAGTGTTCTGCAATAATATGTTGTTTTTAGACCTAAATTCCAAGCATGCATATACACATCACTTAATAATTTTCCAGAAACACCTTTAATAAAAAGATTATGTGACTGACTTTGGTCAATCCATTTTCCACGAGCCGCTGTTATTTCTAAAAGCCATTTTGGATCAAGCTCAAATGCTTCTTTGTATTTATCTTTAATATCTTGAGGAATTGTTGGAATTGCCTGAACATTTCCATCATAATATTTTAACTCATCAAGAGTTTGCTTGTTCCAAATGCCACGCTCTTTTAAATCGTTAATCAGATATTTATTTACAACCGTAAACTCACCACTCATATTAGATTTTACATATAAGTTTTTAAATATTGGTTCGATACAAGGAAAACATCCAGAAATATTTGAAATTGTTGCAGTTGGTGCAATAGCCATTGTATTAGAGTTACGCATGCCATATTTTTGTACATGGTCTCTGACTGGAGTCCAATCGAGTTTTGACTCCCGAGAAACATTAATTTTCATGCCACGTTCTTCTTCAAGAAGGTCAACAGTATCAAGCGGGAAAATATTACGATCCCATTTTGAACCTTCAAAAGAAGAATATGCACCGCGTTCTTTTGCAAGCTCTGATGATGTTAAAATTGCATGATAAGAAATTAATTCTGCAACTTCATCTGCAAACTCTAATGCTTTTTTATCCGAAAAATTAATATTTTGCTTATAAAGAGCATCTTGAAAACCCATCTGACCTAAACCAATTGGTCTATGACGGAAGTTTGCTGTTTTTGCTTCTTTTGTTGGGTAAAAATTAATATTAATAACATTATCAAGCATACGAATTGCAGTTTTTACTGTTTTTGCAAGACATTCTTTGTCTAATTTACCATCGACAATATGATTTGCTAAGTTAACCGAACCTAAGTTACAAACTGCTGTTTCTTCTGCTGAAGTATTTAATGTAATTTCTGTGCATAAATTAGAACAACGAACAACACCAGCATGATCTTGCGGTGAACGTACATTACAAGGATCTTTAAACGTTAACCATGGATGACCAGTTTCAAAAAGACGCGTTAACATTTTACGCCATAAATCTTTTGCTTGAATAGTTTTGAACTGCTTTACTTTTCCTTCAGCTGCAAGTTTTTCGTACTCTTGATAACGTTTTTCAAAAGCTTTACCATACAGTTCATGCAAATCTGGCACTTCTTGAGAAGAAAAAAGCGTCCATATGCTTCCAGCTGCAACACGCTTCATAAATAAATCTGGAACCCAATTTACTGTATTAATATCATGAGTTCTTCTACGCTCATCACCAGTGTTTCTACGTAAATCTAAAAAGTCTTCTATATCAAGGTGCCATGTCTCTAAATACACACAAATTGCACCACGACGTCGACCACTACGATTAATTGCAACAACAATATCATTAACAAGTTTTAAAAATGGAATAACGCCCTGGCTTTCTATTCTGATACTTTTTATTTGTGATCCAGTTGCACGAACATTTGTCCAATCATTTGCAACGCCACCAGACCATTTAGAAAGTTGCGCGTCATCACCTAAACATTTAAAAATATGATGAAGATCGTCATCAACAGATGACAAAAAGCAAGAACTTAACTGAGCACGCACTAAACCAGAATGTAAAAGTGTTGGCGTACTTGGCATATAATTTCTTTGTGACATTAAATTATAAAACTCAATTGCACGCTCTGTTTTGTTTTCTTCTTCTATACAAAGACCCATTGCAACACGCATAAAAAATACTTGCGGAAGCTCCATATAGTTTTCTTCATGCTTCATAAAATATCGCTCATATAGAGTTTTCATACCCATATAATCAATATCGCAATCACGCTCTAAAACAAGAGTACCAGCTAAAACATTAAGATCAAAATCTGCAAATCTTGTGTCAAAAAGTTCCCACTCTAAACCATTTTGTATTGAATCAATAAACGACTTTCTATAAAGAGCTTCAAATGTTTTTTCATCAAAAGGTTTTTTTGTTACTTTTTTAAATAATTTTTTTACAATCAAGCGAGAAGCAATATATCCATAAGCAGGATCACGTTCTATAAAAGCAGAAACAGAAAGAATAAGAGCTTCTGCTAGCTCATATTTTGTAATTCCGTCAAAAATATTTTTTTCAACTTCTTTAAGAACTTCTTTTGTTATAAGATGAGCACCTTGCTCTTTTGCAGCCCATCGTAAAACTTTTTCTATACGATCTAAACTAAAAGGTTTAACCTGGCCATCTTCTCTTTTTACTATGATCACTTTTTCTGTTACATCAATCTGCTGCCCATAGGCAAAAGTAGCATTTGACAATAACTTACTTTTTTCAGAACTCATAATATCCTTTCGCTTATGCATTTATTGTCTATATTACCCATGCAATCTAAGTATTAAATTATCTCAAGTATCTCAAACTTTAATGTCTTTATAAAAAATTAAGACAAAACACCTCCTCTTTCTATTTTTCAACTTTTAGAATTGACTATATGAAAAGAAAAAGTTTGATGTGTTATAAAATATGGTAACGATTTGAGACCATAGAATCAAATAAAAAATTAACTTATTTTTTTCCATCGATATTCTTAATTTTTTTTAAGATTCCTAAGCAAAAAAAATGCACTTTGAATATTTTTTATTAAGTCTTGAATTGTTCAAAATGAGCTTCTAATTTTTATTCAGAAAAAAAGAACCCCTAAAATAAATTTTATTATAATAATTTTATTTATTTTTTAGAAAAATAAAATCTAACAGAAATATTAATTCCTTGAAATTGCCTCTACTAGCCATGATATAATTTTTTAAATCGAAAAATCTTATTTTTAATATAAAAAGGAAATTACCGTATGAAAAATAATTATATCTATATCTACCTTTTTACAATTTTTTCATTTTACCTTGCAGCAGTAGAAGCAAAAACAGTAGAACTCAAAACTATAAAAGAATTTAATTCATTCATTAACAAAAAAAAACCTTCTCTTATAAACATTACTGCCGATTGGTGTGGAATATGTAAAACAATAAAACCTGAATTTCAAGAGATCGCAAACAATAAAACATTTGAATCTATTGTTTTTGCAGAGGTAAACATTGATGAAGTAGAAAAAATAGTTCATCAAGAAAAAATAGTTGGCGTGCCAACTTTTATTTTTGTAGATAAAGACGGCAATAAAAGTAGAATTATTGGCGTAAAAAATGTAAAAAAATTTAAAGAAATAATGGTAAAAGAAATTAACAATAAAATAATAAAAAAAGACGCTTTTCAAGAAGATACAACAACTGAAAATGATTACCTTGAGAAAGAGGAAAAACCAAAAACAGGACCATTTGTATTCATTAAAAATATAATGTCCAAAATAGTCCTGCTGATTCAATCATGTATAAACTATATAAAAAGTTTATTTATCAAATAAATTTATAAACGTACCACTTGAGGTCGTGGAGTATATAAAAAACAATCAGAGGCTTGTTTATAAAAACTAAATAAGCCTTTATTTACATATTTTTTAAGTGCTTTTTTAGAAATTTTCCCATTCAAAAAGTTTTTCACTTTATCTGTTCCAAGTGCCAAATTAAAATATGGAGAAAAAGTAATATCAATTTTATTTTTTTTAAAAAATGTAACAATCGTTAAAAATAAACTAAAAGAATTAACCTGATTGATATCATCAATAGTAATCTTTAAACCACTATAATATTTTTTCTTTCTTTTGCTGTAATAGCGATAAAAAGAGTTATTGATTGATTTGCTCTTAAGAATTTCATGCAGTTCATGCCATTTTTTTTTTGAAAATTCAATAGTATCATCGAGCAAAATACACTGAAAAGCGTTATCCGTGCCTACCGCTAAATCAAAAGGTCTGATTTCTCCCAAAGCTCCTAAAAAACTATAACCATAACAAGATTGTATGGTTTTTATATTTGGCGACAAATAAGTAAGCAGCCCAGATTGGTAATGATTAAAGCGATCATAAGATTTCATTTTTACAATATGCAAATCAGCCTTTTTTTTGAGTCGATTTTTATTAAAAAATAGAGCAAGCTCTCCAATCGTCATTCCATATCGCATCGGGATAGAAGCACAAGAAATACCAGAAATAAAATCTTGCTCAACAAGACATCCTTCTATATTTGGACCAAGTAAATTTGGACGATCTAAAACAATAACTCTTTTATTATGTTGAGCACCAATTTTTAAGATATTATACAAAACACTAATATAGGTATAATGACGAACACCTGCATCTTGCATATCAAAAACTAAAATATCTATACCCTTTAAAACACTTGGACTCAAAGCATTTTTAACTGAACCATTTTTATACAAACTAACAATAGGAATATTTGTTTGCTTATCTGTTCCGTCTTGAACATCTTGTGAGGCTTGTAAGTTGCCATTTATCCCATGCTCTGGAGCAAAAACCTTTAAAACGTTAAAACCTTTTTTTATTAAAATATCTAATGTTCTTTGACCAGATTGATCTTTACCTGTTTGATTGGTAATAAGGCCAATATTTGCGTTTTTTTTATTTTTTATATTAAAAGCAGATAAAAATGAATCAATATTTTCTACTCCTAACTTTAAAGTTGAAGACTTTGTATATAAAGGAATTTTTCTTTCATTTGAATGGAGATACAAAAACATTTTCGGGAAAAATAATACAAATAAAAAAAATATAGCAATACGAGTAAGAGAATATAAACGATTTTTTACATGCCCAATAACAGTCAACATAAGCATCTCCCAACTTTTGGATGTCCTCCTTTTTACTGCTTTAATAGTAACAATGAGACAACAAAAACAACAAGAAATTTCTAAAACAAAATTATTGCAGAAAATAAAAACACTGAAACAAAAGCAAAATATTTAGCTCTTCCAATTTTTCATATTTCTATTTGAATATTTTTAATTATTTCGATAAAGTTTTTTGCTGAAAAAATAAGAACCGAAAAATCAATTTCACGACCTAACAATGCAAAAGAAAAAGCGTTTGAGAAAGAAACTAAGTAAATATAACTTATATATTATAGTAAAAACTATTTTAATTGAGGCTTTTTATGATTGACATAAAAAAAAATATCACTCACTATCTTTTTGCAATGATAATTATCAATATTATGTACATGACTTATACAATAAATCGTTTAAATCAGGTTCAGACTGCAGTCACAATAAAACACATTTGCAATAATAGGCCTTGCTGCGCTGATATGATGAAAAAAACTCACCCGAATATTAAAAAAAATATAGAAAAAATCATTCAAAATTATAACAATAAAAAGATTGAAAACAAAGACCAAATAAATCTTTATAAGAGAACATACAAACTTGTAACCATAAAAACTGATAAAAATAAAATAACAGTGATTCTTGATAACATAAATCAAGATGAACGCATCAATTACACCTGCTATAAAGGCAAATGCCCAAAAATAAAGATTTTAAGCAAGTCAAACCTTAAAACAAAGACCATTAAAGCTATAATGAGCGCTTTTGGGCCATTAAAATTTATAAAATCATTTGTTTTTTAAAAACCATCTCTAAAAAGCAATATCGATAGGCCATTTGAAATACTTCTCAAGTTAAATAGTATTATAAATAACAGATAGGATATAATTAATTAATAGGTGACAATATGAAAAAATTATTTTTAGCAATATTTACTAGCATTAGTTTTATTTCAAATTTAAAATCTGAAAAGAGTATTCAAGACTTTATTAACAATGCAATCAGAGAACATAGAATCAACCCTTCTTTTGAACCTTCTTTTAAAGGAAGCAAGTATATAATAAGCAAAAAAGAAGAGTTATTTGGCATATTGCAGCCACAAACTACCATTGAAATTGTAAGAAAAGATGATAATTCAAAGAAGATTATAATTTCTTACATATACAACCGTATAACTGGAAGTATTAATTGCTTGGGAATTCAGCTATTAAATGATGAAAATTTCTTCAATAAAACTTATAAAGACGCTCAATTTAAATTAATAAATCACAATATGATTCCTATAACAAAAACAGATATGAGTTATATCGTTCTTGAATCAATAAAAGAGCAGATAGAAATGGAATCAAAAAAACGTAAAGCTTTATGTTGTGCTGGACTTGCAATAGCAGCTGGAATAACTTGTGGAATGTATTATCTACTAAAGTAAATTAAAGTTTCAAAAATACTTACAAGTATATTTATTTATATCATATACCTAATGTTTAGAATTATAAAATTTAAACAAAAAAAGAGGCATCAAATTAAATTGATGCCTCTTTTTTTGTTTAAATTTTATAAATTACTAAATTAATACTAGCAATAATGCAACGACAGACATTAACTTAATTAAAATATTAAGCGCTGGCCCTGAAGTATCTTTAAACGGATCACCTACAGTGTCACCAATTACTGCTGCTTTATGAGCATCAGAACCTTTTCCGCCACATTTGCCTGTTTCTATATATTTTTTAGCATTATCCCATGCTCCACCACCATTTGCCATCATAAGTGCAAGAAGAACACCAACAACTGTAGCTCCAGCTAAAAATCCACCAAGTGCATATTTGCCAAGACCAAAACGAACAAGAACCGGAAAACCAACAGTCAAAACTCCAGGAAGAATCATTTGTTGCAGTGACGCTTGTGTACTAATTGCAATACAACGCTCATAATCTGGCTCTGCTGTACCTTCCATGATACCTTTAATTGTTTTAAATTGACGGCGCACTTCCATAACCATTTGTAGTGCTGCATCACCAACTGAACGCATAGTAAGTGCAGAAATAATAAATGGAACTGTTCCACCAATAAACATACCAGCCATTACAAATGGATCTAAAATATTTAAAGATTCAATATGAGCTTCTTGTGCGTATGCAGAAAAAAGAGCAATTGCTGCAAGAAGTGCTGAACCAATGGCAAAACCTTTACCCATTGCAGCTGTTGTATTTCCAAGAGAATCTAATTTATCTGTAATTTTTCTTACTCCTGCAGGAAAACCAGCCATCTCTGCAATACCACCAGCATTATCTGCAATTGGCCCGTACGCATCAACAGTCATTGTAATACCAACTGTTGCAAGCATAGAAACTGCAGCAAGAGAAACACCAAAAAGGCCACCACCGCAAGAAAACGCAACTAACACAGAAATTACTAATAAAATTACAGGAAGTGCAGTTGATTCCATCCCTAAAGAAAGACCATAAATTAAGTTTGTTGCAGCTCCAGACTCAGAACTTTTTGCAAGTTTTTCTATTGGAGATCCACCAGTGTAATATTCAGTTATCCAACCAACTAAAACACCAGAAATACAACCTAAAGCAATAGAAACAAATAATGCTTTGCTTAAACCCATGTAACATACATAACCATAAGATGAAGTTAAAAATAGTGCAATTGCAACATAGGTGGCACTATGAAGCATTTTTGCAGGCTCAAGACGAATAACTAAGTTAGAACCAAGACCAACAATTGAACCTAAAAGACCTAATGTTGCAAGAACTAAAGGTAAAGAAATGTATTCAAGCTGACCAGCATATGCTGTTGTTGCCAAAATAATAGAAGAAACCATTGCGCCAATATAAGATTCATAAATATCTGCACCCATACCAGCAGTATCACCAACACAGTCACCAACATTATCTGCAATTACTGCAGGGTTACGAGGATCGTCTTCTGGAATACCAGCTTCTACCTTACCAACTAAATCTGCACCAACGTCAGCTGACTTTGTATAAATACCGCCACCTACACGAGCAAAGAATGCAACTAAACTTGCACCCAAACTAAAACAAGTAAGAAGTTGAACAAAATCTTTGTGACCTAAAAATAAATAAAAAATAGCTCCAAGACCTAAAAGACCTAAACTTGCAACAGCAAAGCCCATAACGCCGCCACCAAAAAAGGCAACTAAAAATGCACCATGCTCACCTTCATTTTTTGCAGCCATTGTTGTACGCACATTAGCATCTGTTGCTGCAACCATTCCAATAAAACCTGCTGCCATAGAAATAAGTGCACCAACAACAAAAAGCCCAGCTGCTAGCACACTCATTACATAACTTAAAAGACCTGCAATTAAAACAATAAAAACAGTAATTACTTTATATTCTTCACCCAAAAATGTCATAGCCCCACGACGAATTGC
This sequence comes from uncultured Pseudomonadota bacterium, assembly GCA_964647685.1. Lineage (GTDB taxonomy): Bacteria > Babelota > Babeliae > Babelales > Vermiphilaceae > CAZYJE01. Next base: position 44,243 of record CAZYJE010000037.1, read on the forward strand.
CGCTGCAATACTCATTGCTTTTTTATTAGTAACTTTTAATCGACGAATTTGCATTAACAAAAATGCCACAACCGACAAACCTAACAATGATACCCCTGCAAAAGCAGCAAAGTAATGAACAAGAACCATAAAATCTCCGTATAAAAAGAATGAATAAAGGGAACATACAATAATTTTTAATTTTACTTGATGGGTATTTTTTGTAAAGAAGACACCAACCTTAGGAATTTATAATAAAATTAAGCATAAAATATTTCAATAGATAATAATCCCTAATTGAAAAATTAATTTATTTTTTACTTATTAAAAGAAATATTATATATTTTAATTTAATTTCAAAAGTGTATGAATTATAAGAAAGTTTTATAATGAAAAAAATATGTTTACTAACTCTTTTGCTCTCAACTCTGCTCTCAACAAGCTTTATATTTTCTATGAATAGAGGTAACAAAATAAGCCTATGTACTCCAGAAGGAGTTGATAGAGTCGTAAATATGATTACCCAAACCCAAGAAAAAACCACTCTTGAAAATCTCAAAAAAGCTTATATTGATTGTATAACTTTAGATTCAGATAGAAGTTCTCTTTCTTATCTTTATCTTTCTGAAACAGAGCGAAAAAAAGCATCAGAAGAATATGACTTAGCGTTTGAATTAGCGTTTGAAAATTTTTATAATAAATTAAGCACCCATTTTACAAGAGAACTTGATTTTAAAAAATTAAAAAATATATTCTATCAAGAATCAATATGTGGTTGTAGAGTTTTTAAAGAAAGTACAATGGTAAAGATGTTAATAGCTTCTAGAACTGAGAAAAAGAGAGTTTATCATGATCATTTATCTGATATAACAATTAAAACTGTAGAATAACTTCCTTATCGCTAAAATAAAATCGATGAGTGCCAACTTCTTGGTACTCATCTGGCCCTTTTCCAAGGACTGCAATAACGCTGCCCTTTTTTGATATTTTACAGGCTTGTTCAATTGCAAGTTTGCGATCTTGCTTTATAATAACTTTATGCTCTAAAGAGCCATCTATTCCGACCATAATATCTTGTACAATATCTTCAAACTTTTCTGATCGTGGGTTGTCTGAAGTAATAAAAATTTTATCACAAATTTCAGCCGCAACTGCCCCCATTTGTGGACGCTTTACTTTATCTCTGTCACCTGCGCAACCAAAAACAACAATTAAATCATCTGTCATTTTTCGCAATGTAGAAAGCACCGACCTGTAAGAAGATGGGCTGTGTGCATAATCTATAAAGCAACGAGCCCCATTTTTGAGCGTATATTTTTCGAGCCTTCCTGGAATGCCAGCAAAACTTTGTAGTGTTTTTTTTGCATCTTCTAAAGAAATACCAAAACTGCAAGCAACTGCCAATGAGCAGACCATATTATATTTATTAAATTTTCCAAGTAAATTTGTTTGCGGCAAATCTATTTTTTGACCTTTAAAGCTATTATGAGTAAAAGAGTCAAATGTTTTGTTTTTTGTAAGTATTTTTTCGCCCCACTCATCGTCACTATTTACAAAAACAGAGGCACCTTTTTTAAGGTGACTAAAAAGTAAATATTTTGCATCAAAATAATCTTGTAAACTATTATAAAATTCACCATGCTCTTGAGAAAAATTAGTAAAAATAGCGGCATCAAACTGCAAACCTTCTACACGGTAAAGTGAAAGCGCTTGAGCTGCAACTTCCATAACAACAAACTCTGCATTTTTCTTTACACACTCACTAAAAAAAGCATGTAAATAGTCTGGTTGTGCTGTTGTCAGTGTAGACTTACTTTGTTCGTCGTTAATTTTATTGTAAACAGTGCTTAAAAGTGCAACTTTTTTTCCACACTCTTTTAAAATATGATGCAAAATAAAAGCAGTTGAAGTTTTACCTTTTGTTCCTGTAATTGCAATAATTTTTAATTTTTTTGCAGGCCAGCTGTAAGCTGCAGCACTAAGAGTTGCAAGCGCTTTTCTATCATTTTCAACAAAAACAAATTCACATTTTTTTTGTTGAATATAATTACAAACAGATAGTGGCACAACATTGTCATGCTGCACCACTATTTTTTTTGCTCCACGATCAATTGCATTGACTATATAATCAACACCATTACTTTTTTTACCCTTAATAGCTACAAATGTTGAACCTTTTGTAACATTATTTGTATGACAAGCTACCAATAAAGAGTTCAAACTTTGCACATTTTATCCTTGTTGTTTTTCAAAAGCTTTTAACTCTTTTTTCATTAAAGGTAATAAATAAACAACACCAATTAAATTAATAATCAACATCGAAACAACAACCATATCTGAAATCATAAAAACAAAATCTGGCGTCATTAAAGGCCCACAAAAAGAACCTATGCAATAAACAACTGAACAAAGACCCATAAATCTGCCACCAGTAATATATGCCCACATTTCTCTAAAAATATATGCAAAAGAAATGATAACACCAACGCCAAACATAATAGAAAGAAAGTTAACTGCCCAACCTGCAAATTGCCCAAAAACAGTAGAAAATGCAGAAATGGTAAGTGCCGTACTTGTAAGACCTGTCGTGTGTGCACCACTTGCTACAATACAAAGAGCTATAATCAAACAAACACACGTACTAATAAATGTTGTAAGGATAGACATAAGACCTGTTTTTACTGGGTCTTTTGAACTTGTTGAACTAAATAAAATTGCAGCTGTTCCTAAACCAGACTCTGTAGCTGCAATACCACGAAGAAGACCAAAACGCATTGCTTGTTGCACAGAAAAACCAAGAGCACCTCCAGCCATAGCTTGAGAACTAAATGCTGATTTAAAAATTAAAATTAATGATGGAATAATATTTTGCCAGTGATAAATCAGTAAAGTGAAAGAAAGTAAAATAAACAAACCAACTTTAATAGGCATGACAAAGTCTGAAAACTGAACAATCCTTTTTGCCCCACCAAACATAACAAAAATTATAAAAACAAAAGAAATCAAAGAAATAGTCAGCGGCGAAATACCCCATGTTGTAAATGCTGCAAGACCAATAGAGTTGGTCTGCATTGCATTTCCCATAAAAAAGCCTAAAAGAACACATGAGACTGCATACATATATGCCAAGTACTTTCCACCTGGAACCAGTTTTAAGTAAAGCATTGGGCCGCCAATTGCAGATTTTGTTTTTCTTTGTAGTGCAACATAAGCACTTAAAAAAACTTCTGCATAACGCACAGACATCATAATAAAACCAGAAACAACAACCCAAAAAGCAGCACCCGGACCACCAGAATAAATTGCTGTTGCCATTCCTGCCAAACTACCGTTACCAATATTAGCACTAAGTGTCATAACAAAAGCTTGAAAAGGTGTCATATCAACTTTACCAGTTGTTTTTTCGGTAGATTTTTCAGGAAACAAGGTATATTTCCACGCCTTGAAAAAATAACGAAACTGAACAAAGCAAAAAACAAACGTACAAGCAATACTAATTGAGAAAACAAAAATGATTGATGGCCAACCCAAAATTATATCTAATATATTACGCATATTTTGAAATAGTTGCATTGCTTTTCCTTTACTTTTATTTACGAGTAGACTTATAAAGTATAACCTAATTATAAATGAAAAACATTATTAATAATTTTTACTGAAAAATATAATGAAAACAGTCGCACTAGACATCGGAAACAAATGGACAGGCAGTGCAATTTCAGATGCACTTGGTATGTTTGCTCGACCATATAAAACAGTAGCTACAAAAGAACTGGAAGACTTTATTACACAGCTTCTTAAAACTGAAACTATCTCTACAATTGTCATTGGTTACCCGAAAACAATGAAGGGGAAAGAAAGCGAGCAAACAAAAAAAACAACAGAAAAAAAAAAGCTGCTTGAAAAAAAATTTACAACTGTAGCCTGGAAACTGTGGGACGAAAGATTAAGTAGCAAACGAGCTGCTTCAGCTCAACGATCACAAAAAAAAACCGATAAAAATTTCTCTCATTCTATTGCAGCGGCATTTATTTTAGATTCTTATTTGACGTATCAAACAAATCTAAAATAAACACAACCTTTAATTTATATCAAAATATTTGACAAGTAATCAATAAATTTTTTACAATTTTTTTATTAATTACCATAAAATAATACTTGAGTAAGTTCTCAACATGGATACACTAAAATTAAAAAGGCGTATTTAAAAAAGAGGAAGAGTGTTATGAAGTGTAAAAAATGTGATGGATTAATGGTTTTACAGTCTTTTTTTGACCACTTTCTCAACTTTGAAGGTTGGAAATGTTTAAATTGCGGAAAGATTATTGTTAAGCAAGAAAAGACAATAGAATTTGATGCATTTAGCGTTTTTTATCAACAAAAGAAATGTAAAAATCGCAACTAAACGTAATTACTTATGAAAACTTTTTTGGCATTGCAACACACCTATGAAGGCATTGAAATTGGTTTATTTTCCAATGGAACTTTAATAGATATTGTTAAAGACAATAAAAAACAAGCAAGCAAAACTATCATTAACCTTATTGACCACCTTCTTGTAAAAAATAAGTGCAACTTAGATACATTAGATTTTTTTGTTTGTAATCAAGGCCCAGGTCCATTTACTACACTTCGTGTTGTTATTGCTACTCTCAACGGCATTAATTTTTCTTTGAAAAAACCTATTATTCCAGTCAACGGACTTGAATCTCTTTTGCTTGAAAAAAATAACACTGATCAAATAACAGTTGCACTACTCAATGCTTATGCAAATGATGCATACTTTGCAATACAAGACAATAACTCAAAAAAATCAGAGATTGGATATAAAAACATTACCAATCTACTTGAGAAACTTCAACAAAAATACCCTCATGAAAATATTTGTTTTATTGGCCAAGGTGCACAACTTTATAAAGAAATAATAAACAATAAAGGCAAAAACTTTTCAATCGATGATAACTATATAAACTGCTCATTAAAATCTATTGGCAAAAGTGGCCTTGAAGCTTATAACAATAAAACTATCAAGCCCGTTACTCAACTGCAGCCTCTTTATTTAAAAAAATGGAAGTAACTTTTTACTTTGCTCCATAATCTAATAATAGTGCTTCTATTTCTATATTTTTATTTTCTCGAGCCAAGTCTAAAGCTGATCTAACATTTTTTTTCTTTGATTTTTTTGAAATATTTGCACCTGCTTTTATTAATTTTTTAACTAGTTTAATTTTATTAGTTTTTGCAGCAAGCATTAATGGTGTCATTTGTGACGATCTATTTAGATAGTTTATATTTGCACCTTGTTTCATTAAAAAATCAAAAGCAGGCCCTTCTTCATTTCTAAATACAAGTTCGTATATCAAAGATTTCATTAAATCGTCATCAACTCTAAGGCCGGCTTTATATAAGCTTTCAAACATTTTTGGGAATTTATCATTATAATGCAACGCATAAAGAAGTCCTGAATAATCTATATCTTTCATTTTTTCTTTTGTTTTTGACCATGTAATTAATAATGGAACTGTTCCTAAAACATTATGCTCAAAAGCGATAACAGGCAACGGTTTTTTATATGTATACAAAAAATCATACTTAAGAAGCAGTTCAAAATAATGAGAGAAATTTTGCCTGTCAGCAATAGATATAATGAGTTGAATTTTATCTTCGATTGTTAATGGCGAATTTGTATCTTTAACAAAAGTATCAATAACTGTAAGGATAGTCTCTAGTGATTTTTTATTATCATGAGACAAGCTCAATTGAGATCTAACATATTGCAAATATTTAACCAAAACATCGACGCTTCTTGATTGAATAAGTTCGCCAGTTTGCATAAAGACTTCTTGCATGCTAATCGTATGATTCTTTTTTTCAGAAATAACTTTTTCTGGCATCAAAATATTATAACGAAGATCAAAAGACTCTTTATGAAAAAGTGGATTTTTTTTCTCTCTATTGAGTATTGTAAGCCCAAAACTACACAACATTAAAAACCCAAACAAAAGAACGACATCAGTCTTAAAACGCTTCATCTTGATTCTCCTCATCAACTTTACTACTACATCTTTTTTAATTTGCAATATAGCAAAAAAGTAATTTAAAGAAAATTAAGATATGCGTTAGAAAATAGACCTAAAAATCCCTGAGCTTAAAGATATTGCTTGCCATGACCTTAAGACAGTAGACGTTAAAATTGTAAAATAAAAACCTTTATCTTTAACTTTTTCTTTTTCCTCTAAAGTTAAATCACCTTCAGGCCCGGCAATTAAATAAATGTTTTCTACTTTTTTATTTTTAATACTATCGATCATCTGTAACAAAGAATTGCCTAAAAAATCAAAATAAAAACAATGTGAGTTTTTATAATCTACAGAATCGATAAAATCATCTAAAGATAAAATATCTTCTAAAACTGGAAATCGAAAATTTTTTGACTGTTCTGCAGCTGCAATAATAATTTTTTTATATCTTTTGGCTTCTTTTTCTGTGATTTTTTTTCTATGTGTTTTTTCTGTAACAATTGGTTGAATACAAGTAACACCAACTTCTACTAAAGCGTATAAAGCTTTTTCAAAAGCATCTTTTTTGAGCAAAGGAATTGCGTATGTTACACAAGGAGACTGTGTTTTATTGAGACTTTTAGAAATAATTAAAACTTCAATAAAGCCTTTTTTACTCAAATCTATTATTGAACACAAAGCATGTACTTTTCTATCAAAAAAAGTACACTCCTTGCCAACCTTCATCCGAATAACTGTGCTTATTCTTGACCACAGCAAAAGATCTTTAATTTCAAACTTTTGCCCAGCAGAGTATGGATTAATATGATTTGAAAAACTATCCACATAAAAAGCAAAATCATGAGAAAGAGAAGAGCTTATATCTTTTTTCATACTTGCTTAGTAGTAAAAAAATAGCCTGCAAACTTTTTCCATTGATTATAAACAAATGATTTACAAGCTCTATACTTAAAAACAAGATATATATAGGCTCTTAATAAAGGATTGCTCAGTTTAATGAGCATTTTTTTTGCTGGAGACATTTCTTCTAAAACAATTTTTTTCTTAAGAACTGGAGAGTCAAAAAATGCATCATCTTCACCAAAAACATCGACTTCTTGTTGATTGTTATATCTTTTTTCATTCTTTTTTATATCTTGAGCAAATGTAGCATTATTGACAAAACAAGTTGCTAGCGAAAGCCCACATAAAAAATATCTAATTTTAATCAAAGTAATTTCCTTTTAATATTAATTTTTAATTTTTAAATTTTACTCTTTTTTTAAAAAACAAACAAGATAAAGGAGTAAAACTTTTTATTTATAAATAGTATTGATCTATGCAATATCAAGTCAGTACTTTTTGTACATGTAAAAATAAAAAAATTAATAACAATAAAGGAGAAGAATGATTAAAAAAAATATATTTCTAATTTTAAGCTTTATGCTGACAGTAAATACAGCAATGAGCATGACTGAAAAAAATGAAAATATAGAGATTATTAATCTACCAAATATGGAAACAGTTGAACTTCCAGTTAATGTAGAAAAAATTATAAAACCGGTTGTTATAGAAAATTCAGTTATAAAAGAAGATGCTCAAGTAACCTATATAGATGGTCAAACAACAATTAATAATATTAATGTTCCTACAAAAGCAATGATCATTAATCATGAAAACGACAAAAAAATAACACAAATATTTTTTTCTATACCAGACAAATGGGCAATGACAAAGATAATTCCAGAACTGGAACTGTTTGCTGTTTTACCTCTTAAAAACCTTAAACTTATTCTTTCAACAGAAAATTTTTTAGATAAAAACCTTAATATAGAATATAAATCTGGAGCGAACATACTTGCTCAACTGGACCTGAATGGACCAATGACTCCTATTGCTCATCTTGCAAACTATACAATTAATCATACAATTGTGCATGGAACATTTAATAAAAACTCATTGTATCCTCAATTTAAAGCAAAACTACCTGTAAAAATTGAATTTGGGAAAAATATTTCCACTATAGAGCCAATACTGCAACTTTCATCTCAAGGTGCTAACAATAATTTTTCGTTATTATCTTGTACGCTCAACAACAAAATGTTGATTGACATTCCAGGAAGTGAAAAACCTATAGAGCTAGAAAGTAAACTGTCTTTAGCACCAACATGCATTAATGTTTTTGGAAAAATAGATGGAAAAATGGACAACACATTTGGAGTAGCAGGACTTTCTGTTTATGACTGGAAACTAAATGGAACAATAAATTTTGACACATTAACTCCAAGACAACAATATATTCCTATCTCTGATATGGCTCTACAATGCAATGTTAAATTTAACAACACAAAAATTGAACTAAAATCCGAAATAAAATCCAGTGATGATCAAGAAAAAAATACAATGTTTTTTGAAGGTAAAATAGAAAGACCGTTACCTCTTAAAGATTATGCTGAATTTGTTGAAGATATTATTAAAAACAATCAAGAAAAAAACAGTACTTCAGTAAACTTTATGGAAAAAATAAAGAATTATTTACCAAATATAAAGTTAAATTATGCTCATATTCGTTTCTCTCCAATAAAAAAAGAATTTGCAAATAATTGGATTACTCAAGGTCTATTTATAGAAGGAAAAGCAAATATATTTGGAACCGAAACTGAAATAATGCTTGATATCAACAATAAAGGATTCAATGTTTATGGATACTTACAAGAACTAGATCTTGGCATTATTAAAATTACTGGCCCAGGACCAGATCACATTCTTGGCAATGAAGATGATGGACTTATCATAGACAGCAAGCTCACTCTTGACGAGCAAGAATTTTATATGGGCGCACATATTACACTTGATATTTTTGGCGGTATAGAATCTGACACAGTAATTGATTTTTCTGATAAAGGAATTAGTTGCTCAATTAGTAGATCACTTTTTGGATTATTTAGCAGCGAATTAAAAATTTCTGCAAAATTAAATGAAGTTGGAATTCCACAAAACTTTTATATTAAAGGAAAATTCGAACAATCAGCACTGACAGCACTACAAGAATTATTACATAAATCATCTAAAAAAATTGCACTTGAAAGAAAAAATCGTATTGGCCTTACAGAACTTGGAACACAAATGAATGAAACATTCTGGTATCTTCTATCAGGAGCTGTAGGTAATATCTTTAATATTCAAGAAGTTACTTTTGAAGGAAAATTAGAAAAACTTGTAAATAGCACAGAACTTTCTTGTGTTTCTATAAAAGGAGTAGTTCTTGGCCAAGAGATAGAACTAAAAGATATAACTTTTGATCTTTATGATCCAGTTGCAAGCGCAGAGTCTTTAGTCCTTGCAGTTGCTGAATTATTTGAATAAATATCAATAATACGTTAAGAAAGGGATAGAAAAACTATCCCTTTCTTACTAAAGAAAATATTGAAATGATCTATATATCTAAAATAGTTAAAACTTTATTTTTATTGCCACTGTTTTTTCCAAAAATTATTTTTAGTACTAAAAATAAGACAGAAAAACACTACTTAAAAAAAGAAACAATAAGAAAGTTTTTAGAAGTATCAAAAAGTAATCTATGCACTAAAGAGTTTGTCAAAAAACTCAACAAGCAATACAAAAAAAATAAAAGTCCTATAAAATTTGTAATTTCGGAGTAAAATTTAACGGACTAATATTCCACTTTGATAGGCTCTTGTTTTTGCTTCTCCACTTGCAAAGGCCTGCAATAAAACATCTGATTTTTTTGTAATTAATTTTTCTTGCTCTTCAATTTCACAAAAAACGAGTTCTTTAGAGTTCAAATCTTGTTTTACTTTATCATAAAAATCAAGTGGTAAATTTGTTCCAGCAATATCGACAAACAAACAAACTCTATGAACAAGAGACCAGCAAAGATCATCCAAACGATCTCGCTCCACCAAGATATTACTATCCATCAAAGACGCAAGTTGTTGCGAAATTAACTTTACACTGTCCCAAGCTTCTTCTGGCTCTTGCGGGCTCCAAATAATTTTACTTAAACACACCTCCAAAAATCTAATTATTGATTGCCTTAGCTGTTCTTGCTTGATTTCTTTGTTTGCAGAAAGTAGCTCATGATTTAATGATGTTAAAATTTCATGAGATAAATCATTGAAAAAATTCTGTGGATCTTTTTTAAAAAACTCAAATTGTGATAAAAAACTAGAATAAAGAACATCATTAATTGTCACTTTTAACTCATCTTTAGAAACAGGAGGTGCCTGCTTAAAATAACCTCCAATTGGCTTATGTAACCAGTTCAACATTTCTGAAAAAGCATAAGCATTAACATACGATGCTGCTTTTACTTTATTTCCAAAAAGTTTAAAAACAGACATGATGTATGATGAAGGCTGCTGAGTATCAAGACCATAGTTTAAAAATTGCTGCAAATGCATAAAGTTATTTGGCAAAAAATCTGTTCCATAATTTGTTGAATTATAAATTTTTGTAAAAAAAGATTCCATTCCAGTAGGAGAAAATGTGATAGGCATAAAATTATCTACTGGCACAGCGCTAATTTCTTTTCCTGATTGATGATAATATTGATAATTTTCAGCTTTTACACTATTACTAATAAAAGTAGATGCTATAAGAAAGGTAAAAAAATATGATACTATGTTCATATTGTAGCCTTTTTGTTAAAATAATAAGAAATAATTAGCATAAGTTTAGCATGAAGAGTCAAAGTTCTTCAAGTAAGTAGTTGATAATACAAAAAGGATATTAAATGGCTTTGTATTCTTATCAAGCTTTTTCTAAACAAGGTAAAAAAGTTACAGGTCAGATAGAAGCTCAATCAAAACAAGCTGTAAAAGAGCAACTAAGTCGGCAAGGAATTTTTCCTATAAAAATATCTGCAACCAACCAAGAATCAAATATCAATTTTATATCTCGACTCTTTGCTGGAAAAGTAACATTAAAAAGCAAAATACTTTTTACTCGACAACTTTCTGTTCTTATCAAATCTGGTATTCCCCTACTTGAATCTTTAGAACTTCTTGTAAACAATTTTGAAGAACCATTAAAATCTATATTAATCAAAATAAAAGATGACATTAAAGAGGGCGCATCTTTTGCAGATAGTCTTACAAAATTTCCAAAAACTTTTGATAATATCTACATTCAACTTATTCGAGCTGGTGAGGCAAGTGGAAAATTAGAAATTATTCTTGATAGACTAACTCAATATGCAGAACGAAATGCTGAGATTAAGAAAAAAATTAGTGGGGCAATGACATACCCAATGATTCAACTTTCTATTTCTGCAGTTGTTATTACTTTTTTAATTACCTATATTGTTCCACAAATGGCAGAAAATTTTTCTGAAATGGGCAAAGACCTTCCTTGGTCAACACAGCTTCTTATAAATTTATCTACAATATTGACTAATTATTTTGTATTAATTTTAGGGCTCTTTTCTGGGCTCTTTTTTGGCCTTAAATATTGGGGATCAACTCAATTTGGAAGAGAAACAATTGATAAAATAAAATTAAAAATTCCTATTATTCGATTTTTCACTCGTATAGGATCGGTTGTTCAATTTTGTAGAACGCTTGGCATGCTTATTGAAAGTGGCGTCATTCTATCTCAAGCCCTTGATATTGTTGTAAAAATTATCGATAATACTGTCCTTGCAAACACTTTGAAAGTTGCACGTGATAAAATTATTAAGCAAGGTAAGATTGCGCAATACTTAAAACAAACAAATATGTTTCCACCAATTGCTATTTATTTAATAAAAACAGGAGAAGAAAGTGGAAAACTTGATAAGATGCTCCTGACAGTAGCAAAAGATTATGAAGAAGATTTAACAGAGCTAGCTGACAACTTAACATCGAAAATATCTCCAATTATGCTATTATTTATGGCAATAATTGTTGGATTTATTGTAATTTCTATCGCTGTGCCTATGATGCAACAAGCAGACGTAGGCATATAACTTTAAAAGGATTTTTATGACTTTTACACAACAAATGCAAAATAAACATCATAAAAGTGGTATGTCTCTTATCGAATTAATGATTGTTATTGCTATTATGGCACTAATTGGAGCTGTTGGTGTTCCTCTTGTTAGAGGACAACTTGAAAAAGCTCGAATTAGCACAACAAAACAAACACTAAAAAATGTTCAACAAGCTATTAATATGTTTGAAACAGATATAGGACGCTTTCCAGAACGATTACAAGATTTGGTAAAAAAGCCTTCAGTATCACAATATTATGAAGAAGATCTCATTTCTGAATGGACAACTGCTTATATGAAAGAAATTCCTAAAGATGGATGGAAGAAAAAACTTAAATATAGACTAACACCTGAAGGCACAAATCCATACGAGCTATATTCCACAGGACCATCTGGAAAAGGAAAATTAAATACGGATGCAATTAGTGTCTGGAAAAAATAAACCAGGACTCAGTTTAATAGAATTAATGGTTGCCATAGCAATTGTAGCGCTATTGGCAACCATTGTTGCACCTAATTTACGAAAAAAACCTGATCACAAAAGAAAAAACTTTATAACTCAACTAAACAGCCTCATTAAATTTGCTTCTAATAATGCCGTAAAAACAGGAAAAAAACATAAAGTTGAATTTAATTTATCAAGCAATAAAATTTTTTTGCAAAAAGAAAAAAAAAAAGAAACATTTGAAAATATAAAAAGAAAACATCAAGCAACTTCTATTAAGTTTCCAAAAAATATACTACTAAAAAATGTTTTCATAAAAGGAGTCGATGAAATGACTCGACATGGTGGAAATAAAAAAACAAATACTTTTTGGTTTTTTATATTCCCCAATAGATTTACTCAGCCAGTTATAATTAATGCTGTTGATACATTTGATAAAAGAGATAATAAACCAAAAATGTTTAGTTTAATGTTGAACCCTTTTTCTGCTCAATTTAAAACTTATGATTCATTTAAAAAACCATAAATCTGGCTTTATGCTTATCGAAACTCTTTTTGCAATTGTCATTATATCAATGATGATGACACCACTATTTACTTTACAAAGTTCAGCTATGAAAGCAGTTGCACGTTTTTCTCAAAAATTAGCTCTTATTTTTGAAATGAAAAAAAAATTAGATGACCCACAAATAAAGCTACAAAACTCAACTATAAAATTTTCAAGCAAGCCTATTTCAAAAACATCATCGCTTAAAAAAATGGAAAATCTCTTTATAGAAAAAGTAGAAGGAACTACTAAAGGTAACCATACTGAATCTATTATATTTTTTAGATACAAGCCTAAAAAACAAAAAGGCTCACAGCTATGAAAAAAGGATTTGTACTACTGGAAATAATGATAAGTATTGCTATAAGCAGCATGATTGGCGTTATAATTTTTAATAGCTTTTCTCAAATAAACAGGGCTATAAAAATAGCTGATAAAATAATTAATTTCAGCTCTCAAGAAACACTCATCATACAACAACTAGAACATGATCTATCTGGAGCATTTGTACCTATTATTTTTGAAAATATGCAAAAAAATGTAGAAAAAGAAACAAAAACAAAAAGTACACCTACAAAAAAAACAATTATTGAAGAAACAAAAACTACGACAGAAACAAAAGAAGTTCTTTTTAAAAAAGGTTTTTATTCTGAAAAAAATGATTCTAATACATCATTGCTTACCTTTATAACAAGTAATCCACTTAAAAACAACTATGATGATAATCAAATACGCATAGCAAGAGTTACCTATCGACTTAAAAAGAAAAAATCTGACTTATTTACTCTTTTTCGCCAAGAAACAACAGAGCTATCTTTAGAAAAAGAAGAAAAAAATAAAAACAATTATGAGATGATTGATAATATTAAATCGTTTTCTGTTACATTTACTGTTATAAAAAAGGAAAATGATGACAAAAAAGCAGATAAAAAAACTACCTATGAAACCTGGTCATCTAATCAAACAGAAAAAACAAATCGTAGCATTCCTGATTATGCTTCGATTTCACTAATCATCTATAATCAAAAAACAAAACAATCAAAAAAAATATCTTTCAGGTGTAATTTGCTTAACAATGATTTATATGCAGATAAAAAAAATAATGAATCTAAGCTAATAAGAAAGACTCCAAATGAATAAAACAGTAAAATCTGGCTACATTATGGTTTTTACTCTTATTATTATTTCTCTCTCAACTATGCTTATAACAAATCTATCTTATAAAGTTAGATCTCATATTCATTATACAAAAACTGCAACAATACAAGAAAAAGCAAAACTCCTTGCCCTTTCCGGGTTAGAAATAGCAAAAAGTCAGTTATCTTTTGAACAAGAAAAAGAACGAAACAAAGAAAAAAAAGAACACAAAAATTCGACAATTGAAAATATAAAATTATTTATAAAAAAAATAGTTCCAAGCCTTAACTCTTGGCAAAATTTTAAGCTTTCTAAAAAAAGTGATGGCATAAATGGGCAAATACAGTTGTGCATTATGAGCGAAGAAGGAAAAATAAATATTAATGAACTTTTTTCTATAAAAGATAAGAAGTTTGTATGGATAAATCAAAATGCTAAAAAAATTGTTCAATATATTTGCTCCGAGATAGAAAAATATACAAAAAAAGAAAAACTATTTAATGATATTGAAAGCTACTTAAAAAAAAGAAAAAATAAACTTTATGATGTTACCCAACTTCTTTCAATAAAAAATATGAACTACTTTAATAACAATGTCTTTTATGAACCATCTAATAAAAATGAAAGTAAAAAAACTCCTATTTATTTAACTGATATATTTACACTATGGTCAAAAAATAAAGAAATAAATCCATGGCTTTTATCTGAAAGCACAAAAAAAATAGCTGGCATAACAACAAATAAAAAAAATAATAAAAAGCTAAAAAAAATAGAAAAAACCATTAAAAATTTAAAAGTCCCATTTACCTGGCCCAGAGATTGGGATACAATGCTATCACCATTATATGGTAAAAAGTTTGATCAACTACCAAAAGAAGTTAAGAGCATTATAGGTAAATCGTTTGAATCAACAGTGTTTTCTGTGTTATCTTATGGAACAGTTGAAAATATTACACAAAAAGTATTTATTATTATAGAAAGAATTAAAAATTCAAAAAATAATAATAGATTTTTTGAATTTAAGATTAAAAAATTATATTGGCTATAAAGCAAAAAGGACTATCTTGCAGGGCAAAATAGAAACAAAGGTTGGTATTTTTGTATTAGCCGCTCTTAGTATTTTACTGTACATGGGTTTTAAAATTGGTGCATTACGATTAAACAAATCAAGTTTTGCAAGTTATACAATGTACTTCAAAGATACATCTGGTCTTTCTAAAAAGGCTGAAGTTCAAATTGCTGGTGTAAAAGTTGGTTGGGTTGAAAATGTTGCACTTGCAAGCTCTGATAGCGGAAAAGTTAGAGCTGAAACAACCATAATGATTAACAAAAAATATAAACTTTATAATAATGCTTTTGCAAAAGTTCGCCAAGATGGTCTTCTGGGTCCAAAATATATAGAAATTGTTCCTGGAGACTCTTCTCTTACAACTTTGCCTCATGGCGGCACATTAAAAGAACCAACAGTTTCACCTGTATCTGTTGATGAATTGATGTCTCAATTTCAAAAAATAGCTACACACGTAGAAGATATAACAGAATCATTTAAAGATAGTGTTGGTGGAGTGCAAGGTAAAGAACAGCTAAAGAATATTTTCAGAAATCTTGATAAAGCAACAGAAAAAATTGCATCTTTCTCAGAAATTGTCGATCGAAGCCTCAACCGAAATGAAGATAATATAGATGTTCTGCTTTCTGTTGGAAATGATATAAAAAGCCTTGCAAAGAAATTAGAGAACAAAGTAATTCCAACATTCCAAACAAGCATGGAAAAAATATCAGATGTTTTTGACAGAGACTTTAGCCACGTATCAAACAAACTTTCAAGCACAGCAGATGCTATAGAAGATGCGTCACAACAAGCAAGAGAAGGAATGCGAAGCATAAGTTCAATTGCAGAAAAAATAGATGATGGAAAAGGAACTTTTGGTAAACTTGTTAATGATGAAACAACATACAATGATCTAAAAGTAGCAGCTGCTGGAATTAAAAATTACTTTGCAAAAGTTGATCGACTGCAAATTGTATTTGATTCTCACTTTGAAGGAATGCATCGACCAGCAGAAAATTATCTTTTTGAAGATTCCAAAGGTTATTTCAATATGAGAATACATCCAAATGATGATCATTTTTATATGCTTCAAATTGTAACTTCTGAAAAAGGAACTGTTGATCGAACAGAAGAACATAAAACATATTGCGATATAAATGGAAACCCTGTCGATACTGATTCTTTAAACAATGTTTTAACACGTGACCAACTTGAAAACATATTCAGAGTCAAAACAGAACTTTTTAAACGCAACTCACTAAGTGTTGGCCTGCAGTTTGGTAAAATATTTAATAATTTAGCATTTAGATTTGGATTATTCGAAAACTCCGCAGGCGTAGGTGTTGATTATGACATTCCATTTACTACAGAAAAATTCCGTTGGGTCACAACGCTTGAAGCATTTGACCTTGCAGGTTGGAACCGTAAAGATGATCGAAGACCTCACATTAAATGGATCAATAAAGTCTTTATGATGAAAAATCTTTATGTAACATTTGGAGCTGACGATTTTGTAAGTAAACGCAATGCAAATGCATTCTTTGGAGCTGGAATCAGATTTGGAGACAATGACATCAAATATCTTCTTTCTAGCCTTGGTGGCGCATCAGGACTTGCTAACACAAGATAATTGAAACTGATTAATCTTATAATGAGAAACTAAACTTGAAAAAATATTTTTTATAAAAAGAAGTTTTTTAATTTTTACTGAAAGTGAATCTAAAAAATTTAAATTTATAAAAAATATTTTTTTACAATACGACCTATAAAGCCAAGAATAATAACGACGATAAAACTGTAATTGATTTATCTCATTATCAATATCCTGAATAAAAGATATTAAAGAAAATAAAAAATCATTTGGTTTTGCTCTATTAATATAACAAGACTGAATATCTTTTAATAATTCTTTTTCTAGTTCATTATGAGGGACCGCAAGCAATTGCTCAAACGATAATAATGGCTTCCAATGACACCATAAACCATCATTTTCAACATATTTTTTTGACTTCCATAAAACATAGTGAATTGTACCGTAAACAATTACAACAGTCGCTCCAACTATATACCATTTATTATCAAATATATATTGCTTTGCATCTTTAAATAAATCATTTAATTGTTTTTTTGTAGAATCTCTAAAATCTCTAAACTCTTGTAAATACTCTACAACAACATCTTGACTAACAATTGATTTTTGCTCGACATTAACTTCTTGTTCTTGTTCAACTGCCTGATTTTGATCTACTTTTTGTTCTACATCATTTTTTGTACTACAAGTCGATTGTGAAGCGGTATGAACATGAGTTTGTGAAACGGGGCCATAATAATAATGAATATGCTTGTCATCATTTTCTTGAGCGTAAAAAGAATTTTTGAGAAATAAAAGATAAAAGAATAGAGTATAATATTTTTTCATGCTACCTCCCTATTGCTTTATTATAATACTATACTCACCGTATATCTTTTATCATTTAAAATACAAGTTGTGGAGAGAATATTTTTTTATGTACAATTAAAAATGTTTATAAATATTTCTATAAACATACAGAACATAAAAGAGGGTTAAAGATGCTAACAATACAATCAATTAACGAGTTTTTACTATCAGAATGGTTATGGAATATTACATGGGGAATGTATCATATTCCAATTAATTTTATTATGATGTTTTTTTTATTAAAATTCTTTGGACAGATGAAAATTATTTCTTCAATATTACTATCATTTTTTGGACAACTTTTTTCTTTGTCTTTATATACTGGATTTGTTGTTGGAGTTTTAATCTATGGTTTAGGTATAGATTTTCAACAAAATCATCAGTTTCTTTATGAGCCTATGCATGTTCTTTTAATATGCTTTTCTCTTGCAGCTATTCATAGTTGTATCCAAATAATTTTTTATACAATCATTAGCAATATATATAATCTAAACAATCGACTTCTTTTGTTAATAACAATAACGAGCAATGTTTTATCAACATTACTCGTTTATTTATTTTTAGACTTAACTCTTTATTAAATAATAAGTAATTTTATCTAAATTTCTTTATTTAAAGCTTCTTTAACAAGGTTTACAATAAAAGTTGGAATATCTTTAATCTTTAATTCAAAATCAGTTAACTCTATTTTTTTACCCATAACTGTCGCAATAAATTTAACAACTTTTAAAGGTTTACCTTTACTAAAATCTTTTAAATTTCCAGAAGCTTCTAGATAAGAAATATTAAATCCTTTATCTGCAATTTTACCGACCAGCTTTAACGCTTTTTCAGCAGTATAAGATGCAATTTGCGCTGACTTTGAAGAAACTTTTACACCAGCTTTTGAAATAGATTTAATAACAGATGTTGATATTTTTTTTCTACCATAAAATCTCTGTAGTTTAATTTTTTCATCAACCATCCCGCCATAAAAATAACATAAGTTTTGAGTTGTCTTAAACTTATGTTTTCTATCACAATAACTTTTTATACGCTCTATTTTAGATTTAATCTCTTTAATTTTTTTATCTACATTTGCATCTCTTTTTTCTGCCCATTCATCAATGTTTTTTTGCATAAATTTTTCTGTAAATTTTATTTTTTCTTGAGAATTTTTCAAAATATTTTCAGCAATATTTGAACATAACTTACTGAGCTTTTCTAACGCATCTTGCTTCATTTTTAATGAAATAGAAAAATTATCCTCAATCTTTCCTTTGTCAATTTTAGCTTTTATTTCAAATTCAGATTCAAAAGTTCCAAAAACTTTTTGTGTTCCTTTTAGCTCAAGCCCTCTTGTTGATAAATTCATTGCAGCACCTCTTTTGATTCCACCAAACAAAGGTGTTTCCACCATACAATTAAAAGCAATATTCTGAATATCTTTTGTTATATTAAGATCAAAAGAAAGACCTTCTTTATTATCAATATCTGAGACAATAATAAAAGGTTTATTTTTTGGACCAATAAGCATAGGTTTTAAATTAAATTTACCAACAACCCCCTCTTTCGAGACATACAACTTTCCTGATGCCGATTGATTTAACAATTGAAAACGTCCTACTTTAATAACAACTCTTTTTTGTTCATCAATTGTTTGCTTAGGAACAAAAGAAAGCTCAACATCTTCAAATTTTAAATTTGGTAATTTTTGCAAAATTTTATCTTTTATCTGTTTTGTTTTACCTATTAATATATTTTCTTTTTTAATAAATCGGGTAAGATTAACACCTCGATACGCCCATCCCAACCAAAAACCAACAACATCATTAAGTCTCCAGTCACCTTTTCCTATTAATGTTAAATCACCAATTCCTGTTGTACCACTTAAAGCGCCTGAAGCTGTAAACCAAACTTTAGATTCTCCATATCCAGATCCAGCTCCTATTGTTAAACCAGAAATAGAACCTACAAATGCCGTTTCTAAAGCTAATGCTAAATCACTTACAAAACCTATTTTAAATTGACCTAATGTTAAACCGGGAATAATTTCAATCCAACCATCCATTTTTGCTAAAAACTTTGCAACCAAAGGTTCTAATGTTAACTTCATTTGCAAACCAAAATCAACTGGATTTTTATGCCGTGGAAATAAAACACGCATACCACCTTGACCAAAAACACTTAAAACTGGAACTTGCGATACGTTTTCTTCTACTGCTATGCCTAACTTCATAGGACTAAAACCAATTTTTTCTGTAACCATAATGCTGACAGGTATGTTAATATTCAAAACCGAACCTATACCCCGAGGTAGACCTAATGCTCCCTCTATTTTAAGAACCGTTTTATCCAGTTTATTTCCAAAAATAGGATTAATTTTTTTTATTATCTCAGAAGAAGGTTTTACTATACCTTCAAGGTTGATACCTTTTTTAATTTTTCTACCAGAAGAATCTTTATAATTATCACTAGATATAGTTAAAAAAACTTTTTCTAAATGCAAAAGATCTAGTTTTTTTAGATCTGGAAAAATATCTGTAATTTTCCAAAATATAGGCATTTGCAATCGCAAACTATACAAATTTTTATTAATTTTTTTTTTAATAAGTAAATCTGCCATCACAGTAGAACCAAACAAATTTGCTTGTCCGGCTACACTATAATGACCAGATTCTTTTTTTTGAAATTTTTTTGTTGTTATTGAAGTTTCTTCAAAAATAGTTTTCAATGGAGCGGGAACAGGTAGTTTTTTTAAAAAAGGGATATTTTTTAAATGTAACTCTTTGCCATCTTTTACCGTTTTTTCTAAAAACGATATAAAGCCTGTGCCAATTTTTTCTGATATTTTATTTTGAAGTTCAGCATGAACAAAAAAAAATTGAGAAACAATAAAACTAAAAATTAATAACTTTTTTATATATTTCATTGTTTCCCAATCTAAATAATCAAAGAATTATTTTCTTATAACTTCTAAAGTTGGCACAACTGTATAAAGTTCACCTTTAATAAGACCCAGAAATAGATCTTGAGGCTTTTTACCTCGTCTTTCAGACCCTACTTTCCACTCAGCATGTTCTGCTATTTTTTCCCCACTTGAAGCTAAAGATACATTTTGAGAATCAGTAATATACATACTTGTACCATCTTTTCTAGCACTTCTAAAGCTAACTGATAAGCTCGTAATAATGTCATTACTAAAAAATTCTAAATCATACGATGCTTGAGGTTGAATATAAACTGTTTTTTGACCTTGATCTACTGTTTTATATTTAATAACAACAGAATCATTTTTTACTGTGTTTATAAGAGTAACAGAATGTTCTTGAGCTTTATCTGGGGTATAGTCAGCACCAGGAGCTCTTCCATATGGAGATGCCTTTGGAGCAACTGGTTTTGGAGCAGGAAGAGGATCTGCTACAGGAGCATTTTCAGGAATCATTTCTTGACCAATAACTGGAGAATATTCATTTTGAACTTTTCCTTCAACAAATGTTACTACAGGATTTTCCAAAACACTTTTTTGATAAACAGAACCAAAATAGTTATTAAAGCCATTTCTCCAGTATCGAGCTCTTTCAGTTCTTCTTACAGAAAGAATCTCTAATTTTCCAGAGTACTCCCCAACAGCCTCAGAACTTGCCTTAACAATTGTATCAAAGTTTCCTTTATCTGTTGTCATTCTTACCAAAATATCTCTATCTATTTTATTAATTAATCTTTTTCTATAAATAACTGGTACAGATGGAGCTTTTTCTGGTGTTGATGGCGCAGGGATAAAAGGCAAATTAGGTTCAACAACAGGAGGATCTTTAGGAACCTCAACTTCTTCAAGAACTGGAGCATATTCACCCTGAACTTTTCCTTCAACAAATGTAATTATAGGACTGTCAGTTATTTTTTTCTCATCATAACCATGAAATGTATGTCTCCAATAAGGCATATTTACTGTTCTTTTTACAGAAACACTTTTTAATTTTCCAGAAAATTCCGCAACTCCTTCAGAATTTGCCTTAAATACTGTATCAAAGTTACCTTCTTCTGTTGTCATTCTTACTATAATATCTCTATCTACTTTATTAATTATTTTTTGCCTATAAATGACAGGTGGCAAATTAGGTTCTGGCTTTGGTGCTGGTGCTGGTATTGGACCTGGTTCTGGTGCTGGCTCCGGTTTCAGATCATGTAATCCTTCAATAACTGGTGAATACTCACCTTGAATTTTCCCAATAATAAATGTAACTGATGGATTTTCCAATACACTTTCTTTATAGGTAGATCCAAAATAATTATTAAAACTATTTCTCCAATTTGGCATATCTTTTGTTCTTTTTACAGAAAGAGTTTCTAATTTCCCAAAATATTTAGCATCAACTTCAGAATTTGCTTTGATAACTTCATCAAAGGTTCCTTTATCTGTTATCATTCTTACTAAAATATCTCTATCAATTTTATTAATTAGTTTCTTTTTAAACATAATTGGTTCTGGTTCCGGTGCTGGCTCCGGTTTTGGTGCTGGTTCTGGTTTTGGTGCTGGTTCTGGTTCTGGCTCCGGTTTTGGTGCTGGTTCTGGTTTTGGTTTTGGTTGAGTTAAATCCAAACCGTCAAATGTAATTTTTGGATAATATTTTCCATTACTTTGTTTTACAGCAATATTAATTTTCTTAATACCATGATTATTATTAGCAACAGTTGATGACGTAGAAATTTTTGTTAAATTAAATGGTATAATCGTGAAAACTTGATTCGCATAAATTCTACCTTTTCCGGGTAACTCTATAACTGGAGTAAAAAATAGCTTAACCCCTTGCGTACTTGAAATAGTTAATTTTGGATCTTTATAACTAACAGCATCATTAACAACTTTATCTACCAATGCTTCAGGCTCTCCAAGTCCATCGAAAATATCTTGAGCTCTGTACTCACCCTTTAACTGAATAGAAGCAAAGCCTACTGGAAGATTTTTCTTCAATAATGGAGATACTTTACCAAAATCAACGGCTTTTTTCATATCTCTAAGTTCAAATTTAGAATTAAAAGAAAAAGAAACCTTAACGATTCCTTTATTACTTTTACCATAAATATCTATTGTTTTAGAAAACTCTGTATATTCAATATCAATCTTACCTCTTCCTCCACCTTTTCCAGTTTTGCCAATATTAACCATAGAAATATATTTTCTTACAAATGGATTAATTGCAGCTGACTGAACAAAAGGTAATTGATCAATGTTCATAAAACCAGATCTGCTACTTTCTCGTAAAAAATTTGCAGTCTTTTCAACACTTAATGCTGAAAGATTCAATACAGTATTTAATAAAAATAATGTAACTATAAATATTTTTTTAAAAAATTTCATCAAAACAATCCTTTATTTTTTATAAAACAGCCGTTTTTTCACCAGAATCTTGTACTGTCACCATACCTGGAATAAATCCTGGAGCATTTTTACCTTGAATTTTTATATAATCTATTGTCAGTGATGGTGAATTTAAAATAGATCTATATCTTTGACCATAATAATTATTCCACCCATTGTACCAACCCGGTGCATTTTCTCTTCTTCTTACCGATATTTCTTCAATAGCACCTGAAAAATCAATTACTCTAATACTATTAGGTAAAACTTTTACATTAATTATTTTGCCTCTATTAGTAGCAATTTTTATAAGCATATCTCTGTCAATTATATTCTTTACAACAATAGAGCCTCTATTTTGAGGTTGACTATAATCCTGTCTTTTGCCTAATAAAATTTGCTTAACAAATTCTAATAGTTGCTCTGCAAATATATCTTTATCATTAAAATTAAGTCTTAAAGTTTGATCAACATCTATTCCAGCTATCTTTGCTCGAACCCTAACTGAAGGAACATAATTCTCCTCAACAAGAAGATTTAATCCTCCTTCAAAATCAACACTTGTAATATTAAATGTTCCATTTATAACTTGATTAGCAACATTTAAAAAAGATTCGATATCTTTTATATTATTTCGAACAAGATTAACTACCTGTTTTGCAGTATTAACACCTACATTTACAGCTATTTTTCCACCTTGCTTAATTCCTTTTAAAATAATTGTTTTACCAGCCTCTAATTCTAATAATTGTTTTGTAAAATTAGCAATTTTAATACCTGATAATGCACAAACTGCAGGCTTTGCCCAGAAAGCAGCTCTTTGACAACGCTGCTTTTCATTTCGTATATTACTTTCTACATTTCTAATCTTTGATTCTACTTTGTTGATCTGCCTATCTATAAAAGAATCAATTTCTCTGCTAACTATATTTTGCGACTCTTCTAACTCTTTTTGCGCATTAACCAAAGATTTTTCAACATCAGGCTTTACTATTCTTGCTGCAACATCTTTCAACAAAGAACTAATTTGATTTAAACCTTCCTGCATCATAGAGCCTTTAATTTTCCATGAGTTTAAAGATTTAATATTTCCTGTTAAGACACTTTCTGAATCAAAAATTTTTCCTAGTTTATGCTTTATAGTAACTTTTATTCCATCTTTAAAATCAAAGTTCTTAGCAGAAATCGGATTTAAACTAGTAAGAATATTTTTTTCAATATAATCTTTAAATATAATCTCTTGACTAGGTGTATTTTCTAATATCAATCTTCCATTAATATCTTTCAAATACATTGTATCTTTTAATAAATTTTCTAGCTCTGATTCACTATATACAGTAAAACTTTTATAATAACTATCATCTGAACCATAATATCTTACTTTAATTTCTTGAACATCTGCAGGAACTGTTTCTTCCAGAGAACTTCCAGCTGAAACGATTCTATCATAAAATTCTTTTGACGTTTTTATATTAAATCTAACTCTTAAACCACTTACATTTTTTATAACTATTTTTCTTACAGACAGTGGCTCGCCCACAATTGGCTCTAGTGTTGGCTCTGGTGTTGGCTCTGGCTCTGGCTCTGGCGTTGGCTCTGGTTCTGGTGTTGGCTCTGGCGTTGGCTCTGGTTCTGGCGTTGGCTCTGGTTCTGGCGTTGGCTCTGGTTCTGGCGTTGGCTCTGGTTCTGGCGTTGGCTCTGGTTCTGGCGTTGGCTCTGGTTCTGGCGTTGGCTCTGGTTCTGGTGCTGGCTCTGGTTCTGGTGGAGTTAAAGTAAAACCATCAAATGTAATTTTTGGATAATATTTTCCGTTACTTTGTTTAATTGCAATATTAATTTTCTTAATACCATGATCATTATTAGAAATAGTCCCTGAAAAAGAAATCTTTGTTAAATCAAATGGTAGAACTATAAGAACTTGATTACCATAAATTGTACCTTTTTCTGGTAACCTAATAACCGGAATAAAAGATAAGCTAACTCCTCTTATACTTGAAATCATTAATGTTGGATCTTTATAACTAACAGCATCGTTAACAACTTTATCTGCCAATGCTTCAGACTCTTGCAGCCCATTGAAAATATCTTGAGCCTTATATTCACCTTTTAACTTAATCGAAGCAAAGCCTACAGGAGATTTTTTTTTCAATAATGGAGATATTTCACCAAAATCAACAGCTTTTTTCATATCTTTTAAAGCATTATTAGAAGAAAAAGAGAAAAACAAACTAATAAATTTTTTATCACTCGAAATACTAATTTTTGCAGGATTATTTTGATAAGCTTCTGTATAATCAATATCAACTTTTTTCATAGTCATTTTTAAAAAAAAGTTTCTAATATATTGATTAATTTTCATATCTTTTACAAAAGAAATATCATTAAAATTAATTGTTTTTGATTTATAAGCAGTACTTAAAAAACTTGCAGTTTTAGTAACATCAATTGAAGCAAGAGTATTTAATGAAACACTTAATAAAAATAGAATAAATATATTTCTCTTTTGAAAAAAAATCATTTTAAGGTCCCTTATAAAACAGCCGTTCTCTGTCCAGAAGATTCTATCGAAACTCTTCCTGGAACAAGCCCTGGAGCATATTTACCTTGAATCTTTATATAATCAATCGTTAATGATTGTGAGTTTAAAATATTTGCATACTCTTTACCGTAATAATTATTCCAGCCATGATACCATCCTGGAGCATTTTCTTGTCTTCTTACAGAGATTTCTTGAATGTTACCTGAAAAATTAATTGTTTCTGATTTTTCAGCTCCAATCTCAAATTCTTTAAGCTCATTTTTATCATTTAAAATTTTTACAAGAACAACTCTATCAATAAGATTTGTAACATTAATTGCATTTCCACTTTGATCAACAGGCTTTTTAATATCTTTTCCTAAGATCATCGACTTAAATATATTTAAAATATTTTCAGCCGATTTTTTTGGATTTTTAAAATCAAATTCAATGATATGATCAAAATCACGGCCACCAATTGTACCTCGAACTCGAGTCCATGGAGTTTTGCCATCCTTAATTAAACCTTTTAAAGTACCTTTATAATCTATATTAGTAATATTAAATCCACCGGCTGCAATTTTTCCAAAAAGATTCATAATATCACTAATTACTTTTGCTGAATCTTCAGCAACCTTAACAGCTGCTTGAGCAGTTCTTGTCCCAACTTCTACGCCAAATTTTCCAACTTCTTTAATTAATTTGTCTAATGTAACTTTTTTATGAAGTTCTAAAGCACCAAGCTTAGAACCTAAAACAGCAAGTGTTGGTCCTGCAGCTGTACAAACAAATGCTTTTGCTGCCCAATGAGCATTTGCACAACGCCTTTTAACACCCTCTATCTCTTCTTTTGTTTTTCTAATTTCATCATTGGTTCCTTGAATTTTTTCTTGAACCCAACGATCAATATCACCTTTAGCTATATTTCTTGCTCTCTCTATATCATTTTGAGCTTTTGTTAAATCTCTTCTAGCATCTTCTTGCATGGCAGAAGCAGCACTTTGTAAAAAAGAACCAAGCTTAGTTAAAGTATTTCTTTTTATAGAACCTTCTATCTTCCAAGAATCTAAATCTGAAACATCACCTTCTAAAATAGAGTTCACTTCAAAAAGATCTCCTAATTTATGTTGAATATTTAAACTTGCTCCTGCCAAACTTAAATCTATTTTTGAATCTGAACTTATTTTTAAAGCAGGAATTTTTAATAATGCATCTAAATAAAAGTTTTGATTATTTGCAGAAATTTCACCTGAAAAAGTTGGTCCATCATCATTTGTTCCACGTTTTTTATCAAGACCAGCACCACTTATTACAAAAGCTCCATTTCCAAGATTAATTTCTCCAAGATAGCCAGCTAATTTAATACCTTTTGAACCAACCATTACTTCAACTCTTCCTTTTGCAGGTCCAAGTTCAAAACCACTATAAAAATGAACACCTTTATTATATTGATCACCTAAAAGCTCGCCATCCTTATAAGCAATAACAGCCTTGGTTGCCATTAATTTAAATTGAGGTAGAGCTTTTGCTATATCTTTTGCTATTTTATCTTTATCTACGGATTTTCCAGAAATTTTTCCTATTAACTGCATTGTCTGAATTGCAAATTTAACAATATCTTCTCGAGTAAATTCACCATCAAAATTACCTGCTAAAATCAAATCACCTAGTCCACCAGAACCACTCAGCTCAAATTTACCAGCTGTATCCATTTTTTTATCACCAATATGAAGCGCTGATTTAACACTTCCACCATAAATAGGCCAAGCACCAGCTGTTTCTGCCCATGCGGCAAAATCAATTGTAAACCCTAACCCTAAGTTTCCAACCTTAATTGGAAGCCCCATAAATCCACCATCAAGAAAACCTTCCATAACACCAGCAACTTCAGCTTTTTGAGGATAAATATCTACAAAGCCATCTAAATCAAAAGGCTCTGGCTGTTTTGGCAAATGAGTATTGATTCCAGTCTGTATCTTTAATCGAGGAACAGGAGCAAATGGAACAAATTCCTGAATACCAAGAATAAAAGTTATACCATTGGTAGTAACTTTTAAATCTAAATTTTTATTTGGTTTAATGAGTGGAACATTCCAAGGAACAGTAACTTTTAAAAATGAACCTGCTAAACTTAAATTCGCAGCAAGAAGCCCACGAAATTCGAGTTTTCCAAATTCTTCACCAAATATTTTTTCTAATTTTTTTAATTGTCCACCATAACGAGGAGTCGTCATGATATTAATACCAGATTGGATAGCACCAAATTCAGGATCTTCATAATCACCAAGTGAAATAACTAAAGCACTATTTTCAAAACCTATTGAACCAACCATATCTTGCATTACTTGAGGAAGCTTTGATTTTATTCCAGGCATAAAATCAAAATAAGTCCAGTTGCCAGGTAGTTCTATTGCAAAACTAAGGGCTAATTTACTTGCTATTTTTTTTGCTGCACTTTTTGCACCACTTTTAATTCCTTTTTTAATTTTTCCTTTTGGATCAGCTTTAAAGCCTCTTATTTTTTCTTTTGCATCAGCTAATTTTTGCTTAAAGCTCTTTTTTTCTTCTTTTTCCTCTTTGTCTTTATCTTTATCTTTTTCAATAGAATTTTTAAGACCCTTCATATCATCAAGTTGCTGATCTGATGAAAACCCAAAGCGAACACGTGCAACCAAAGGCTTATCTTTAAACCTCATGCCACCTATTAAAAAAAGAGATTTTGTATCTTTATCAAGTAAAATACGAGGTTTTTCTATAAAAATTTTATCCGCAACATCTTTCATTTGCGGAGGAAGAGGAACTTTATTTATTAAAGGAATATCAGTTATTTTAACTTTATCTTCTTTTTGGAGAAAATCTGCAACCTTTTTGAAAGAGTCTTTCAAACCATTAAAGTCAACTGCTGAAAAAGCAAACTGAGTCAATAAAAAAGTAAATAATATTGCTACTTTAGATGAAATTTTCATATTTAATATTCCTAAATAGAATCAAATTTAAATACTATAATTTAATTCTATTAGAAATATTAAATAAAAAGCAAGATAAGTTTAGGAAAAAAAAATTAATTTAAAAATTAATTGATAACTGTATTCCTAATCGAGAAAGCTGAACAGAATTTTTTCCATTAAAAGGAAGCTGCGCAAATAGTTTGATACTCGGGTTAATTTTATTATGTAACTTATTACAAGAGTAAGAAGTAACAATAAATATATTATGCATTGTCCACTCTTCAAGACTTATTGCACTATTTGCAATGCTTTCTGAAAAATCTTGAGAAAAAAGAGACAGTCTATCATCGCCATGGCGAATAAATTGGTAACCAATCTTTAATGACAATGTTTTAACTATATTCCATTGTGCGTATAAATTAAATTTTTGAGTAAGTCCATAATCTTTAAAACTATAGGCTTTTTGTAATAATAGAAGCTCTGTTTGCTTTTCATTTGTTTTTATTCGACGATTTTTTTTGTTCCCAAACAAATGAGTGAGCTCAACATCAAGGCCAATACAAGCAAAACTTCCCAATGTAGCATCAAGACCAGCTCCAAATAATAACCCCAAGGCACCATCATTGCCAAAAGCAAAAGCTAAAACTTTATCTTCATTTTTCTTTTTACCTGTTGGAAAAGATAGTCCAGATCGTAAATTAAGTCGTATATTTTTCAAAATAGGCTTTGGTTGTTGAAAGTCTGGATTCCAGTTTAACAACATTGTTATATCGCCAAGTCCTGATCGTTGCCATCCTTCAAGATCAAGACCACCTGACAATGTTTTAACTTTAGCAAAAAAATCATTGGTTAAATTTTCCTTTAAGCGAATATCAGCAGCTGTTAAACTCTTTGTTTGCTCTTGCCATACAACATTATGTAATTTTCTATGATGAAAAGGCATATCTAAAGATATAGAAAAAGACTCTGGCAAGCATAATCTACCGGAAAATCCCAAAACATAATCATCTAAATTCCCATCTAAAAGAAAATGTCCTCGAGTCCCATCATCATTAGCGTTTATTAAAACATTTAACTGTCCAATATCACTAGAAGAGGCAAATCCATTTAACATCTGTAATGCATTTTGATCTGCATCAAACACCCTTAGAACATTTACCTTATCACCATCATCGTTATAAGCTCTATCATCGAAACTCGCATATCCATTTATAGAAAATTGAAAAGAACTATCTTTTTTCCACTTTGAAGCAATAAAAGGCTCATGTAGTTTAATGGTGCTCATAGAAAATATAGAAAAATTACTTAATAATGAACTCAAAATAAAAAATTTTGTAACTTTTTTTCCGTAAATCATAAATAAAACCTTAAATCTAAAAATTTTAATGCTTGTTACTCATTAACTTGTAAGCCATTATTTCGAACAACAATAGCATCACCCGAACCAGAACTCCTAATCAAAGAATAAATCTCAGAAGCCCTTGTTGTTGAAAATATAATTTCTTTACTACGATTAAATGCAAATCTTGTACCCATTAAAAAATTATTGCCCTCTAATCTGACAAAAGAATTATCATCTAAATCTTGACCACTACTTGTTAACTTAAGTGAGCCATCATCAAAAAACCCATTTCTATATGATCCATAGTTTAGAAAATAAGAAGAAACTCCGAGTGCAAACTGGTCGGGTAGCGCTTGAATTGTAGTATCACTGATAGCGCTTCCTGAAATATCTGCAACAGAAAATCTATTAAGCTGTGCTCTATCATTTCCATGAAAACCATTTAAGATGTATAAATTTCCACCTTCATTTATAGCAAAATCTTGCTCCAGGCCTGTTGATGAAATTGGAAATAACTTTATTACATGACCAGATTGACTTGGTACTGTCAAAATAGTCCACGCAGAATCATTAAAATTTGCAACTGTTTCTACATCCTTTCCGTTACCGATTCTAAAAGTGCCATTACTCGTTGCTAAAATAGCTAACTTAGAAGAAACAGCACAATCTATAAAGCTTCCGCCAAAATCAACTGAAGTTGCAAGACGAGTTGCAGGCAAGTTAACATCTGTTAAATCAATTCTATCAAAAACAGTATCAGTAAGGACATACAAAAAGTTTCCACTGTTAACTAATTTTTTTACAAAACGATAATCGCCAACTTCAGAAAAAGACATACCAGCTGTAAGTCCTTCAAAGCCTGCCCTGATACCAGCATCTACAATTCCTGTAGCACCAACTGCCGGAAGAGCTACAAGCCCTTCAACTCCACCTACAAAAATTCTACCCCTTGTACCACCAGCAGTTGTTCTAGCAAATAAACAAGACTCTACTGGGCCAATATCGTCAAGAACTCCTCCAGAAATACTTACTACTCTTGTTGGCCCTGCAGCCCCAAAAGTTGTCCCAATTGATCCATTTGTAAATTCAACAGTATTTGCAGAAAAATTCCCTTTATTTGGAGCAAAAGGCACACCTCTACCAGTTTCTATAAGCACAATTTTTTTATTTCCACCAGCTGCTGCAAATGTTGCACCAGCAATGAGTAAGTTATTTTCAGGGACATCAATAAATGTTTGAATACCACCACTGCTTTCAGATAGCTGCTCTTGCAAAATCGAATTTAAATCACCTAAATTTGTAGAATCACCAGCTGTCCACTGCGTACGTACAACAGATTGTGCTCCATCTTGAATAAGAACATGATTTGAACAATCAAAATCTACTCCTAAACCTGTAACACTTCTATCTCCAGAAATAAGAGGCTTCCAAATTGTCCAATCTTTAATTCTTGCATTATCATCAAATAAAGCCCTTGAATAATAAACCCTTCTTCGTTGATTTACATTTTCAGCATCACTAACAAGGACAATGACCATATCGCCAGAAACATGCATTTGTGTAATTGTTCCAGGTGCAACACCTCTACCAACTATAGCTTTTGCGTCACCAGACTTGACTAAATCAGCATTTGCAGTGGCAGGCGTCTTAAAAAACCTTCCTTGAAGCGTATCTTCAAAAGTAGAATCAAACTTTGCAAGTTTACCATGATTAACAGCATCTTTAACATTGCTTACAAGAGGAAGAGCATAAACACTTGTTGCTGAACCACCAATATCACCTTGTACAATCATATAATGCAATCTATTGCTTGTTTGCATAGTTCTAATTTTATTTGCCTGAACTTGAACAGTACCACCAGCACTTTTTGCACCAACAATTGTATCTGTATCACCATTATTTAGCGCTGCAGGAATAATAATTTCTTCTAAAGTTAATTGACCACTTACAAAGCGACCAATAACTACAGATCGCCCTCCATCACCAGCTACCGCACCTGTTGTAACATCAAATGCGATATATAAACGACTTAAAACAGGGTCCCAATGCATATCCGCTACAGTCATTGCACCCAAATCATTTACAATACGAATTGAGTCAGAAGCAACTCCAATTTGAGCAGTCTTTCCTGTTTGAACAAGTGCACGAACAGTTTTTGCATCATCACCTGTTCCAACTTTTATATTTCCAAAAAATAATGTCGCTACCCCACTGTCTACACCTGTAAAACCAGCATTTGTATTTCCTTCAACAGTAGCAAAAATACAATTATTGCCACTTGTAAGAGATAAAATTTCATCAATATTTAAACCTGCTGCGTCCTTAATATTAGTCAAAGAAAACATAGAAATATTCGAAATATTTGTAATTTGATCAACAATATAAACTGTTTTTAAATCTGTTTGCAAAACAACAACGGGATATTGTTTAATCATTTTTTGCACACCTGAAGAATCAGCTTCTTCTAGTAAAGATAAAAATTGAATCGCTGCATTATATAAAGGATTAGTTCCAGCTTGATTATTTAAAGAAACACTCTGCTGTGCAATTGGAATAAATTTATCGGAAAAGCGATTTAAAACAGAAAGAGAATATTCATTTAAACCTGCAGCACTTGCTCCTACATAAAAGTTTAACCCTTTTTTATCCATGATATGGGCAGAAACAGTAGTACTGAATGTTTGATTTGTTGTAATATCAACATCTCCTTCAATTAATTTTGAAGCATTTAAAAAAGAGCCTAAAGAAAAAAAAGTTAATAAAAATATTTTTATATATGACATGCCTACAATCCTTATTGTTCTTATAAAAATTTAATATTTTAAAGCCTTATAACTAAATAATTTTAGAGAAAATCAAGAAGATACTTTCAAAAATAAAAAATAATAAAACTACTACAACTGTTTATACCATTATTTTTTTCTTCTTTATATTTTTTATTCACATAATTAAATAATATTTTAAATATTTACAATGCGTGATATACTCATAGAAAATTATAAAAAAAACAAAAATAGTTTTAATTTTATTTTGAATTTATATTTAAAGTTTTTCCTAATATGTATACAAAAATTTTTTCTGCAACAACTGTTGGAATTGATGCCCATCTTGTACAGGTAGAAGTTGATCTCTCCTTTGGTCTGGTTAGATTTGACATTGTTGGCCTTCCTGACACAGCAATTCGTGAAAGCAGTAAACGTATTACCGCTGCAATTAAAAATTGTGGTTTTAAAATGCCTGCCAAACGAATTACTGTTAACTTAGCTCCAGCAGATTTAAAAAAAGAAGGCACACTCTTTGATTTACCAATAACTCTTGGTATTTTATCTTCACAAAAACTTATTACTCTTTCAAAAAAATTTCTAGAAGAAACAATAATCCTTGGTGAACTATCTCTTGATGGAAGTATTCAATTTATAAAAGGTGCACTTGCTATAACTTCAGATGCAAAAAAATTAAACAAAAAAAGAATTATTTTACCAAAAGCAAATGCTCAAGAAGCTGCCCTTATAAAAGATATAGAAATAATTGGCGTTTCACACCTTACAGAACTTATTGCTTATCTAAAAAAAGAACATATAATTGCTCAAACTCAAAGTTCATTCCACGAACTTTCAAAAGAAAGCAAAAACAATCTACTTGATTTTAATAATGTAAAAGGTCAGAAACAAGCAAAGCGAGCACTGCAAATTGCAGCTGCTGGACAACATAATATTCTATTTATAGGTGCACCAGGGTCTGGTAAAACGATGCTTGCAAAAAGACTTCCCAGCATTATGCCTCCATTAACATTTGATGAAATAGTGCAAACAAGCAAAGTTTATTCTATAACCGGAAAATTACATAATAAACCGCTTGTTTTTCATAGACCATTTAGAAGTCCTCATCACACAGTATCACAAGCTGGACTTATTGGTGGAGGATCTTACCCTCAACCTGGAGAAGTTAGTCTGTCTCACAACGGTATTTTATTCTTAGACGAACTTACTGAATTTAAACGTGATGTTTTAGAGGTACTCAGACAGCCACTAGAAAATAAAGAAGTTCATATTTCTCGAGTTAATCAATCACTTACTTTTCCAGCAAACTTCCTTCTTGTAGCAGCATTAAACCCTTGTCCTTGCGGTTTTTGGGGAGATAAGAAAAAAGAATGTCGTTGCTCTATGCAACAAATAGATAAATATTTAGCAAAACTTTCTGGACCACTTCTTGATAGAATTGATTTACAAATTAATGTTCAATCTGTTGAATATGAAACAATAAAAAATAAAACTACAAAAGAAAAAAGCTCTTATGATATATATCAAACAGTAGAAAAAGCTGTTAATATTCAAAGAAGTCGTTTTGAAAAATCTACAACTCAATGGAATGGTCATATGATTTCTAATGAAATAGAGCAATACTGCACATTAACTGATTCTGCAGAAAAAATCATAAGAACAGCTTTTGAAAAACTATCTCTTAGCATGCGTGGGTATCATAAAATCTTAAAAATAGCTCGAACCATAGCCGATTTAGCTGAAAGTCATCTAATAGAAGCTCCACACATAAAAGAAGCTATTATATATAGATCTCTTGATCAAAGTTTAGAAAAAAATAGAAGATGATTCTTGCAGTAGGAATCGATTCTGTTGAAGTAAATCGATTTAAAAATTGGAAAAACTATAATAAAAGACAATTATTACGCATTTTTTCTCAAGAAGAAATTAACTATAGTTTTGCAAACAAAGCAAACTATATGCAAAGACTAGCTGCTCGATTTGCAGCAAAAGAAGCTTTTTTTAAAGCCTTTTCAACAGCTTTTCCACTATTAAAAACTCCATTTTTAACTTTAGCAAAACATTGCAGCATTACAAAAAAATCAAATATCCCTTCTATAAAGGTTAATTGGAAAGAAATTAGCAAAAAAAACCCTCTTTTAAACATTAAAATATTTGTCAGCTTAACGCACACTCGCCTGACTGCAACAGCAATCATAATCCTTGAAAAATTGTAATAAATCTTAAAAAACGGCTATTTAGTTGACAAAGTAAAAAAGAACCTTAAACTTTTAATTATAGTAATGAAAAAAAATTGACCGCGGGGTAGAGCAGCTTGGTAGCTCGTTGGGCTCATAACCCAAAGGTCGCTGGTTCAAATCCAGCCCCCGCAACCAAATTCTTATAAAGCTTCTATTTTTCAATAGAAGCTTTATCTCTTAAAAAAATCCCCAAAAAGCAAAAAAGCCTTTTAATTAAGTAAAAACTCTTTATTTTACATATAAAAAACTGGTAATCTGAAAACAGATTAAAAAAAGAAAAATATTAGATAATAAGTTTTTTATTACTATTCAACTCTAATTGAAAACGTGACAAGAATTGAAGAATAATGCGAAAAAAGGTCAAAATATGAATAAAAAAAACTATCAAAAGTCCCTCCTGAAATCTTTACTTATATTTTTATCACTTTCATCGAAAATAAACACTCTAGAAAATAATATTGATCCTAAATATGAGCATATTCAAAAAAAGAGAATTATAAATAAAAAAATAAAAGCTGATCTAAATCATATTTTTACAGAAAACATTAAAACTAAGTTAAAAGAAAATTTTATCAAAGCAATAGAGCGTATATCAGAAAAAACTAAGATAAAGTCAAGAAATAAAACAAATTATGAAATAGAAATGCTTCATAAAAAAATAAAATCGAAAATAAAAGGAATTTTAAACACTATTTTAAAAGAAGAATTTTAATAATGAAAAAACCTAACTAAAAATGACAAAAAGGAGATCAATAATGAAAAAAAACAACATATTAATGTTAACAGTTGCATTGCTACTTTCCCGATCTATGTATGGTGATGATATGACTCATACAGATATGGTAGAGCATACATCAAATTTTGAACCTCAAGAGCCTACATTCCATGTAATGCCTTACATGGATCCAAATCAAGATATTAACCAAGAAACTGGTTTGCCTAGAGGTATAGGAGATTTTGAACCACCTTCTAATGAAAATCTTATTGGTATGCCAAATCCATTTTCTGAAAAATCAGAAACTAGTCATCAGATGAATAATAAAATGATGAGAAGAAGTAGCTTTAGAGATAGGCTAAATCAAGCGGGTTCAAGACTGAAAGAAAGATTGAGAAAATCTAGAGAAAAAGTATCTCAATTTTTAAAATCTCAAAAAACTCGTGCAATGTTTAAAACGCTTATAGCAACTCTCAAACCCCAGTTAAAAAAACTTAAAGATGAGCTAAAAAAAGAAAAAAATCAAAAAGCTATTAAAGAAACTGCAAAACGTATGATAATGATGATTAAAGAAATTTTTTCTGAAAAACAAAAACCTTATACACCAAAACCTATCTATGATAAACCACTTGAAGGAAAACCTTTACCTATTGACAATAAACCATTCAATGAAGACCCTTTTGCCTTTACAGATGATTTGGAATTAGATTAATAAAGGTACTATTAATAATTATGGGGCTGTATTCAAAAGATACAGCCCCATAACTTTTTTACAAAATACTTATTATTATTTACACCAAAAAGTAGACTTTGATCTACTCTTTTTTTTACTCTTTTTTAAAATTAATAATGTTTATAAAAAAGGGTATATATGAAAAATAAAATTCTAATGATTTGCTTAATGACGTTTTCAATACACTGCACAAATAATGAAGCAGTTGAATATCTAGAACCATTAGAGATAGATCTACAAACAAAAAATATAATTAATGACTCTTTAAAAAAATTAAAAACAATATCTCAACTAATTAAAGAAATCATTACAATAAATTTAACCTCAAAAACTACAAAAAAAGAATTTAAATTGCTAAAAAAAATGATGACCGAAAAAGCACTGCCCTGCCTAGAAGAACAAATTAAATATACAGTTAAAGTACTTAAAAAAGTTTTACATTTAAAAACAGTAGATTTAGACCTTGAAAATGTAGAAAAAACAAAAATATCTTACAATAACATTCTAGATGAATTTAAAAACATTAAAGGCGTTATTAAAGCAATTATGAAAATAGATTTTAAGCTCGCTTATGAAAATAATGAATTTAAAACACTCGCAAAAATTATCAAAAAAACAACTTTTTCTTTCTTGCATAAAAAATTAGAAAAAATTGTAAACTATTTTGAAGAAGTTCTGCATATACAAAGCAACGATATATAAATAAAAAAATTATAACATTTAAAAGAAGGCCAGACCTATTTTGTCTGGCCTTCTTTTAGATATATACTTATTGTTTCCAATAATTTTTTTGCATTATTATAAGTAATTTTTTTTAAAGCATCGTTGTAATCAAGCCATAAAAAATCAGTATGCTCATCAGAAAGAGTAACAGAAGTTTCTTCTTTTATTTTTCCAAGAAAAAAGGTAACTTTTTTATGCGATTTTTGACCATCGTAATCCACAAAATCATATTCCAAACTATATTTAAAGTTTTTATCTATTGTTGTAGTAAAACCTGTTTCTTCTTGAAGCTCTCTATAAGCAGCTTGAACTAAATTTTCTCCTGAATCCACTTTGCCTTTAGGAAAATCCCAATGCCCAGCTGCATATTTTAATAACAAATACTGTAACTTACCATATTGATTTTCTTTATAAATCACAATTCCAGCTGATTGAACTGTTTTCACATGATACCTTTATAAAATTAGTCTAAAAAATAAATTGATAATGAAAATTTTCTTCTCGTAACGTAAATAAGCAACAGTATTGTTAATGATAAAGGTCCTATCCATAACCAAAAACCAAGAGATTCCAACAAGAAATATGATACGTTAGGAGGAAACAAAGAAATGCCTTTTAAACAAAGTCTATATACTCCATACATAGGAATAAATATAAATAAATATTGCAAAAAACAAGAATAAGCAAAGATACACAATCTTTTTAAATAAATCTTAAAATTAAAAAAATATAATAAACAAGAAAGAAATAATAATGTTTGTATAAAAGCTGAAATAGTTGTTGCAAGGGCTATACCCGTTGCTTGAAAATGAGGCATTAACAATAGATTCATTAGAAAATTAACTCCTGTTATTACAATTGTTATAACCATAGGAATTACAGTATTATTCAATGCGTAAAACATATTTAATAAAATTTTATTCAAAGAAAAAAATACTAAACCCGCTAAATAAGCAAGCAAAATTTTTCCAGCTTCTGAGCATTGTAAAAATGTAAACTTTTTAGACAAATAAATTGTTGTAAATATATCTTGAGAAACAAAAGTCATTAATATCATTACGGGAATCATGGCCCAAAAAACAAGTTTGATTGACTCTAATAAATAAAAACTCAGCCTCTTGGGAGCATATAAACTAATTTTTGAAAAATATGGCAATAAAATCGTCGATAAAGATGTTGCAAAAACGCCAAGAGGAACATGCATAAATCGAAATGCATAATAAATCAAAGAAACTGACCCATGAGGTAAATATGAACCAAAACTCGTATCGATAAATAAACCAATTTCAACAACACTCATACAAATAAAACATGGTATAAATTTTTTAATAACAGCTTTAAAAGAATGTAATGTTTTTTTATCAAACCACTCAAAAGAAAAACCTAATTTAAAATAAACAATAATATGAGTTATTAACTGAACCAATCCTCCAAACAAAATAAAAAAGCATAAATATTCAATAGGAAGATTTTTATACATACAAATTAAAAGCGATGATATAAAAACAATATTTAAAAGAACTGGCCCAAATGCTGGAATAAAAAAGTGCCCCACCGACTGCAAGACACTAGCAAAAAGAGCACTTGTAGATATAAAAAATATAAAAGGCATAACTATTTGTAAACATGGAACAGCATAAGAAATTTGCTCAGCAGAAAATCCTCCTGCAACTAATGTTAAAACTTTTTCAGTATTGAACATAATCAAAGCGCAAAGAAGAAAAACGATACCTTCAAAAAACAAAATAGAAAAAAGAACAAGTTTATTTATAGAAGAACTGTCTTTTTT
Source organism: uncultured Pseudomonadota bacterium (assembly GCA_964647685.1). Classification (GTDB taxonomy): domain Bacteria; phylum Babelota; class Babeliae; order Babelales; family Vermiphilaceae; genus CAZYJE01. Next base: position 82,962 of record CAZYJE010000037.1, read on the forward strand.
TCTAACTAACGAAACAAATGTTGGAACTAATGAAGCAGAAAGAGCACCTTCTGCAAAAATCTTACGCAAAGAATTTGGTATTTTATACGCTGTTAAAAAAGCATCTGAAATAGCACCAGCTCCTAAATATTTTACAATTAAAAATTCCCTAATAATTCCAAAAAATCTACTGAGTAAAGTTAAAATACTTACTTTGACTGCATTCTTTTTTATATATTTTTTTTGCATAATTTTTCTCTGAAAATAAATATAAAACTTAAATAATCTTTACTTTAAAAATAAATTACTGAACCAATAAGCCGTTTTTTAACTCTAAAATATGATCCATACAAGAAGAAACATATTTATCATGAGAACTTATAATTAAACCCATCTGCCACTCTTTCTTACAAGAAAGTAAAAGGTCTACGATTGAACTACTTGTACTATCATCTAAGTTTCCTGTTGGCTCATCTGCAAACAAAAAAGATGGCTTATTGATTAAAGCACGAGCAATTGCAACACGCTGTTGTTGCCCTCCTGAAAGAGATGCTGGCCGCGCATCTTTTTTATTTTTTAAGCCAACACGATCAAGAAGCATCAATGATTCTTGATAAGCCTGTTTGTATGTTAATCCAAAAATTAATGCTGGAACCATAATATTTTCTATAACAGATAACTCTAAAATAAGAGACGGTGATTGAAAAACTAAGCCTATAGATTTATTAAAAAATAAAACCTTTTCTTTTTTCGACATAGAATTAATACAGGTATTATTATAAAAAACTGAACCAGAGCAAGGAGTATCGATACCCGATAAAATATGTAATAGTGTTGTTTTGCCTGCACCAGAAAACCCTGTCAAAACATAAGAGGACTTTTGATCGAAAATAAAACTTATATCCTGTAAAACAATATTTTTTTTACCAGCAGATAAAAAAGTTTTTCTAATATTTTTAGCAGAAATAACAGTATTACTCATAAAAACCTTAAAAGACTTTAAAATAACTCCTTTTGCATACAGCATTTATCTTACATTTTTTTTGAATCATTGTCTTAAAATTTGCCATTACCATAAACTAAACCTTAGGGACAAAAGACAATTCTTATAAATTCAACCAGCTATTTAAACAAAGGGGGAGCTGATGAAAACTATTCTCAACAAGAGTATTTGCGATAATATTCCTGAAATATTACCGGTCATACCAACAATGGATGTGGTAGTATTTCCACATATGATTGTACCACTGCTCGTTCTTGACCAACGTATCATAAAAGGGATTAATGATGCGCTTGAAAGCTCAAAAATGGTATTACTACTTGCAGCAAAAAAAAATGTTGACCAACAAGACGTTATTGGAACAAAAGATTTATACGAAGTAGGAACAGTTGCCTCTATTATGAGAATCATAAAGATTCCAGATGGCGGCATAAAGATACTCGTACAAGGTATCTGTAAAGCTCAGGTACAAAATTTATCAACAGAGCATGAAATTCTTAATGCAACGATTGAACCAAAAGAAGTTTTACAAGAAGAAACATCAAATACGGAACTTCTTGCACAAATAAAAAATATTAAACTGCTAGCAGAAAAAATGACTGCCTCTGGGCAATCTTTTAATCCAGACTTTCATATTATTTTATCCAAAATGCATGATCCTGATAAAATTGCTGACTTTATCTTATCTCACCTGAACCTTAAAGTAGAAAATGCTCAAGAGTTGCTGGAAACAAAAACTCAAACTGAGCTAATTAATAAACTGTACATTCTTTTATATAAAGAGTTTGAAGTTTCTGAAATACAAGAAAAAGTAAGAAATAATGCTCGTGAATCAATGAATAAATCACAAAAAGAATTTTACCTACGAGAACAGCTTCGTGCAATTAAAAAAGAGCTTGGCGAAGATGATGATGAAGAAATAGAAAAGTTTTATGATAAACTTGCAGCTCTTCAAGCAAGTGATGACGTAAAAGATGAAATTAAAAGACAGATTAATAGATTAGAAAAAACTGCACCCGAATCTATGGAAGCAACAGTAACAAGAAACTACCTAGATTGGGTTTTTGCTTTACCATGGGGCAAAGAAACAGAAGATAATCTTGACATTAAACATGCAAAAAAAATACTTGATGAAGACCATTATGGACTTAAAACAATAAAAGATCATATTTTAGATTTTATCTCGATAAGAAATTTAAAAAAAGATGGACATACTCCTATTTTATGTTTTGTTGGGCCTCCAGGAGTTGGTAAAACATCACTAGGAAAATCAATTGCTCGAAGCTTGGGGAGAAACTATTTTAGAGTTTCTTTAGGCGGTGTAAAAGATGAAGCAGAAATTAGAGGACATAGAAGAACATATGTTGGTGCGATGCCAGGACGCTTTATACAAGGGATACGAAAAGCTGGATCTTGCAATCCTATTATTATTATTGATGAACTGGATAAAATTGGTGCAGACTTTAGAGGTGACCCATCAGCTGCCATGCTAGAAATACTTGACCCTCAACAAAATAAAACATTCTATGACAACTATCTAGGAGTACCATTTGATCTTTCTAAAGTAATTTTTATAGCAACTGCTAACAATCTTGACACTATTTCAACTCCACTGCGAGACAGAATGGAAGTTATTCAACTTTCTGGTTATACGCAAGAAGAAAAATTAAACATTGCAAAAAAATACATTGTAAAGCGCGCTATCAATGGTGCAGGGCTTGAAAACAAAGAAATAAAACTTGAAAATAATATCTTAAAAGATGTTATTACTAGCTACACAAGAGAAGCTGGTGTTCGACAACTTGACCGAGTTATTAGAAAATTATGTTCAAAAGCAGCACGATCTCTGGTAGAAACTAACAAAATGCCAAACTTTACAACAAAAAACCTTTCTACATACCTTGGTCCAAAAAAATTTGTTGATGACCAAGAGCTTCATAGCAATCAAATAGGTATAACAAATGGTCTTGCATGGACAATGTATGGTGGAGAAGTCCTTAAGGTTGAAGCTGTACTACTTCCAGGAACTGGCAAATTAATACTAACAGGTCAACTTGGAGATGTTATGAAAGAATCTGCTCAAGCTGCAATGACATATGCTCGCGCTCATGCAAAAACATTCAAAATTAATCCAAAACATTTAACTGAACACGATCTACATATTCATGTTCCTGCCGGAGCAATTCCAAAAGATGGACCTTCTGCCGGAATAACAATGCTGACATCAATTCTTTCAGCACTAACTCAACAACCAATTAACGCGCAATACGCAATGACGGGTGAGCTGAATCTGCGTGGAAACGTTATGCCAATTGGAGGGGTAAAAGAAAAAATACTTGCAGCAAAACGCAATAAAATTCCACATGTTATTATTCCTTTAAGAAATAAAAATGACTTAGTAGGCGCAGAAAAAATGCTGGAAGGAATTAATGTCATTTTAGTTAACCATGCAGATGATGTTTTAAAACATGTTTTACCAAATACGGTTAAAAAAAACATAATATAAAAAAAGGCTATCCTATTTAAAAAATATCGTGATATTATAACAAAATAAATAGGATAGCTTTTTAATTTCTAAACAAGAAAAGTAATGACCAAAAAAATAATAACAATTGGCGGAGCAACTCAAGATATTTTTATTTCTTATGCAAATCCAGAAATGCTTCACTTAGAAACTCTACAAAAAAAAGAATCTTTTCTCATCTTAAAAGAAGGTCACAAAGTAGAAGTTGAAAAAATAAACTATACAACTGGAGGTGGCGCTACTAATTCTGCTGTATCATTTAAGCGTCTTGGTTGTGATGTTTCTATTATTTGTAAAGTAGGATCTGACGATCAAGGTGAATTTATTATCAATAATTTACAAAACGAATCTATAGATACAAACATGATTATAAAAAGCAGCACTACTTCAACAGGAAGCTCCTTTATTGTTCCATCACCAAGTGGCGATCGCAGCTTACTTGCTTATCGTGGTGCAAATACAACTCTTGAAAAAATAGATATATCTCTTGATGCAATTAATAAAGCAGACCAACTGTATATAACATCACTTTCTGGAAAATCCTCTCAACTTTTGCTACCTATTGTAAAATACGCTTATGAAAAAAATATTCCTGTAGCAACAAATCCAGGAAGTAGTCAACTTGCCGCTGGCGCAGAAACTTTATGCAAAGCACTGCCCTATATAGAAACACTTATTTTAAACAGCGATGAAGCTAAAATATTAATGAATTCACTCATAGAAACAAATAAGCATTTGCAAAAAGAAAACAGTATTTCTAAAAAGGATGATAGTAAAAACAAAACTCTCCCACAATTACTACAATCACCAATTTTTTACGAAAACATATCATTCAATATCCCTAATTTTTTTATAGAAATACTAAAGCGCGGGCCAAAAACTATCGTTATTACCAATGGAGCCGAAGGCGTTTATGTTGCACATAAAAATTCAATCTACTTTCACCCAAGCATCAAAACCTCTATTGCAAACACCTTAGGAGCAGGTGATGCATTTGGATCATGCTTTGTAGCATCAACTACAGAAGGAACTGCATTAGAATCAGCAATATTTTATGGAGTTATCAATGCCTCTTCTGTCATAAGTCATTTAGATGCAAAAACAGGGCTTCTTAAAAAAAATGATTTAATAGAAAAAAGTAAATCATTTCATAATTCCATACAAAAATATCCGCTATAAAATTTATATATGGTCATATAGCTTGCCATTTACGGTTCCATCATTGCAAATTTGCATCCGCCTTCACTTTTTAAGCTTCACCGTGACAAGTAAGCAGATATAACAAGCTTAATTGTTAAAAACAAATAAAGCTCAATCTATATGGCTATATCAAATAGCTTTTTACAGAAAAATAAATAAAAATTATTATATATATACAAAATATGTATAAAATTATTATATTTTAAAGAAATAACTATGAAAATAAATAAAATTTCTAATAGAAAAATTTTTAATATGCTCTTGGTTATAAGTTTTGCTTTAACCAATTTCCAACAAATATGCTTTTCTGAAAAAGAGTTTAAACTAAGAATACTGAATTTTGAAGAAAAAAGAGCTAAAATCAACCTTGAAATAGCAAAAAAAAACTCGATAAATTAAATGAAGAAACATCAATATTAAATTCTATAGAAAGAAATCCTATATTTTATGGAATAATGTTTACATTTGGAACAATAGCTGCTTACAAGATTGTATCTTACTTAGGAAAAAGTAAAAAAAATTTAGGACTAAAAACAACAAAGGATAATCTTGATATTAACAATGCAAAAAAAATACTTAATGAAACCCACGATGGTTTAAGTATTGTCAAAAATCAAATTTTAGATTTTATTGCAAGTCTTTCATGCAACAAAAATTGTACACCAACAGTATTATGCCTTGTTGGCCCTCCTGGTGTTGGAAAAACATCAATTGTTAAATCTATTGCAAAAAGTTTAAATAAAAATTATGCAAAAATTGCTCTCGGTGGAACAAGTGACTCTAGAGACTTAAAAGGCAGTAAACCAATATATCTTAGTGCTCAACCTGGTAAAATAGCAAAAGCAATGCAAAAGGCAAAGTCTTTAAATCCAGTGCTACTTCTTGATGAAATAGATAAAATAAATAATTTTAACCCCATATCAGGAAATCCTTCTGGCGTACTACTAGAAATTCTTGATCCTCAGCAAAATAATAATTTTTATGATAAGTGCTTAGGTTCCTCCATAGATTTGTCTAAAGTTTTATTTATTGCAACAGCAAATGATGCGCATTCTATACCAGGTCCTTTAAGGAGTAGAATGGAAATTATCCATATACCTGGATACACTCAAGAAGAAAAGATTAATATCGCTAAAAATTATATTATTAAAAAAGTTGCAAAAGAAATTAATTTAAATAATGAAACTTTATACATAGACGATGAAACTATAAAAACCATAATAGACTCTTACACAATGGAAGCTGGAGTTAGGCAGCTGGAACGTGAAATTAAAAAATTATACTCAAAAGCAGCTCGACAAATCTTAGAAAATAAAACAGTTCCGATCTTTACACCCTTAAATATCACTGACTATTTAGGAAAGAAAAAAATAATAAATGAGTATGAAAAACAGAAAGATCAAATAGGAATTATGAATGGACTTGCATGGTCACCCTATGGAGGATCTATTTTAAAAATAGAGTCTTTATTGCGACCAGGACATGGACAACTCATCTTAACAGGAAACCTTAAAAAGGTGATAAGTGAATCTGCTCAAATAGCAATGACTTACGTACGTGCTCATGAAAAAGAGTTTAAAATTGATCCAAAGCTTCTATCAAAACATGATCTTCACATACACTTTCCTGCTGGGTCAATAATAAAAGATGGTCCTTCTGCTGGAGGAGCAATATTAATATCGATACTTTCAAGCCTTGCGCAACAACCAATTAGTGCAAATTATGCAATGACAGGAGAATTAAATCTTCGTGGAGATATTATGCCAATTGGTGGTCTAAAAGAAAAAATACTAGCGGCAAAGAAAAATAAAATACCACATGTGATCATTCCCGAAAAAAATAGAAACGACCTTATTGGACTAGAAAAGATACAAAAAGGCATTAACATTATCTTTGTTAAGCATATAAATGAAGTTATCGACATTATTTTACCTACTGTTAGAAAATCTAAACAAAATTAACATTTTTCGCTTAAAATAAATTAAATTTCACTCTTTTTACTCAAAGCCCCTTTATTTAAGGGGCTTTTGACCTTAAATAATCTACATGCTAAAATTAATACAAATAGAAATATTAAAAAATAAAAAGGTAGAGAAAAAGATGAAAATTAAAAAAATAATACGAAATATGCTTTTAATTGGGCTTATTGCTCAACCTTTCATGGCGCAAGCTTCATGGATCTGGCAAACAGGGGTAAATATAATGACTTCTATGGCTTTAAATGCTGCTTCTGCTTATTTGCCTGCTACTGCAGTAGCGGCTATTAGTGCTTACCAATGGACAAATTCTCTATACTACAATCCCATTACAAGCTATTGTTTAGGAAATATTGACAATACAGGAACAATTACACAACAAGCTACAAAGTTAGCAATAGGAGCCTGTGTATTTGCCGGGATAAAAGGCTATCACGATTTAAACGAAGAAATAAATCAGCCAACAAGCAAATCAAATCTGAACTCAAAACAATTAATTGATTCTACAAAAAATCTCTCTATAGATGAAAAAGTAGAATTACATGCAAAACAAGTATATAAAAGAGCTTGTAAATATATTCCCCAAAACTCTGAAAAACCTACAATAAAAGAATTTGTTCAATATCAAAAAGAAAAGAGACTAAAAAAGTTAGACTTTAAAAATAAAAGTGATTTTTAAAGATTAAACGAAACTTCATAAATCTTTACAAGAAGCAGTTCATTCATTAGCTTAAGTATTATAGAGTAAAAACATAAAATACCCTCGGTCAGGGATAAAAAAGTTATGAATGATATAAATCAAAATAAAAGTAATAATTCTTTCGGAACTGTTTTACGAATTAGCGGCACAATCGTCGATATCGAATTTGACCGTGACAATACCCCAGCTATTCCAAACAAATTAGCAATCAATCTTACTGATGATGGTAAAAAAATAGCTGTCGTAGAAGTTGCTCAGCAACTTGGTGACGGCATTGTTCGTTGTATTGCGATTCAACCACTTCTTGGAATCAAAAGAGGCCTAAAAGTTATTGATACTGGTGCTCCAATTTCTGTTCCTGTAGGGCAAGAAGTTTTGGGTAGAATCTTTAATGTCCTTGGACAAAGCATTGACGATAAACCTGAATTTGAAGCAAAAAAAAAATGGAACATATTCCGCTCTGCTCCAAAACTAATTGAGCAAAAGATTACACATGAGATACAAGAGACAGGAATTAAAGTTATTGATATCATGTGCCCATATATTAAAGGGTCAAAAATTGGTCTTTTTGGTGGTGCTGGTGTTGGAAAAACTGTTTTGGTACAAGAGCTTATTCATAACATAGCCACAAAGCATGGTGGCGTTTCTGTTTTTACAGGAATAGGTGAACGTACTCGAGAAGGTAACGACCTTTGGCTAGAAATGAAACGTTCTGGAGTGCTTTCAAAAACAGCATTAGTTTTTGGTCAAATGGGCGAAATGCCTGGTGCCAGATTAAGAGTTGGCCTTACTGGTCTTACAATGGCAGAATACTTTAGAGATGAAGAAAAAAAAGATGTTCTTTTATTTATAGATAATATTTTCAGATACGTGCAAGCAGGATCAGAAGTTTCTGCTCTTTTAGGAAGAATGCCTTCTGCAGTTGGTTATCAACCAACACTTGCAACAGAAATGGGTGCGCTGCAAGAAAGAATTGCAAATACTGTAAACGGATCTATTACTTCTATTCAAGCTGTTTATGTTCCAGCAGACGACATTACAGATCCTGCACCTGCAACAACATTTATGCATCTTGATGCAAATACTGTACTTTCTAGAAAATTAGTTGAACTTGGACTTTATCCTGCAATCGACCCTCTTGCATCTTCTTCTAAAGGACTTTCTGCAGATATAGTTGGAGAAAAACATTACCGCGTTTCACAAGCAATTCAAACAACATTGCAACGATATAAAGAACTACAAGATATTATAGCAATTTTAGGAATGGAAGAGCTTTCAGAAACAGATAAACAAACGGTACTGCGAGCAAAAAAAATTCAAAAGTTCTTAACTCAGCCAATGTTTACAGCAGAATTTGCCACAGGAATGCCTGGGGTGTATGTTGAAAAAGAACAAGCAATTAATGACTTTGAAAAAATTATTAATGGCGAGTGTGACGATATACCAGAACAAGCATTTTACATGGTAGGAACTCTTGAAGATGTTTATAAAAAAGCAGAAACACTATAGAAAGTGTCTATGAAGCTACAATTATTATCTCCTGAATCAAGTAAAACAGTAACTGTTTCATGGTTAGAGATTAACACAAAAGCAGGAAATTTTATTATTCAACCTGGTCACGGGCCAATGCTTTTAAGTTTACAACCAAATCAACCTCTTCATTATTGCCTTGAAAATGGCAAGCAAGAGACAATAACACCAAAAAGCGGCATTGTCGAAGTAACAAGAGATCAAGTAATTGTACTTTTAAAAAATAATGATTTATGAGAAAAAAAGTTGGATCTATAATTTCAGGGTCATTAACTGATGGCTTTTTGTTAAAAGTAGATCCACAAACTAATTTAGAAGATATAAAAACTGGAAAATTTGTTTCCATTGTCGGTAAAAAATATAAATTCTTCTCTCTTATTACCGATTTGACATTACAAGTCACTCATTCTGATATTCTTTTGTACCCACCAACTGAAAATGAAAATCTTTTACAATCTGTTTTACAACAAAAAGATATTTATGCTACAGCAAACTTAAAACCTATGCTCATGCTTGCAAAAGACAATATTCCTTCACCTGTTAAAACAATACCACCTCATTTCTGCCCTGTTTATGAAGCAAGCAATAAAGACGTTTCTCTTATTTTTGGTGACGAACATGATGCTTCAAAAAGATATTTCAATATTGGCACTCCACTTGATATGACAACTCCAGTGTGCCTTAACCTAGAAAAATTAACAGAACGAAGTAATGGAATATTTGGAAAAACAGGAACAGGTAAAACATTTTTAACACGTTTAGTACTTGCTGGACTCATTAAAAATGAAAAAGCTGTCAACCTCATTTTTGACATGCATAGTGAGTATGGACTACAAGCAAGAAAAGAAGGCAAAGGCCAGTCTTTTGTTAAAGGGCTTAAAACCTTATTTCCTTCTAAAGTTGTTATTTTTTCACTTGATCCAAACTCAACAAGAAGACGTGGCGGCTGCCCAGATGTAGAAGTAACTTTGAGCTATCAATCAATTCACGTTGAAGATATAATTTCCTTGCAAAGTGAACTCCATCTTCATCCAACAGCTCTAGAAGCTGCTTATTTAATTGCTGCAAAACATAAAAAAAACTGGCTTCAAGCCTTACTACAAAATGGTGAAAATCTAAAAGACTTTGCCGACTCACTTGGTGCACACCCAGAATCTATTGCAGCTCTTTATAGAAAACTAAAAAGAATTGAAAGACTTCCTTTTTTTAAACCAATGGCAACTGGAGCCTATCGTCAAGAAGTTATTGATCAATTAATAGAATATTTAAATAGTGGAACGCATGTTATTATAGAATTTGGCAATCATACTTCAACGTTTGTGTACCTTTTGATTGCAAATATAATTACAAGAAAAATTCACAAATCATATGTTCAACAAACAGAAAAATTCTTAGGATCACAAAATAAAGCTGATGAACCAAAAAAATTAATGATAACAATCGAAGAAGCACATAAATTTTTAAATTCACACGCCGCAAAACAAACAATCTTTGGAATTATCGCTCGAGAAATGAGAAAGTATTACGTTTCACTTTTAATTGTTGATCAACGACCTTCTGGAATCGACCAAGAGGTACTTTCTCAAATTGGTACCAAAATAATTGCTCAACTTAATGATGATAAAGATATTGCAGCTGTTCTTACAGGTATTAGTGGAGCTCACAACTTAAAAACTATTTTGTCTTCACTGGATAGCAAAAAACAAGCTCTTCTTTTAGGCCACGCTCTGACTATGCCTGTTGTTGTTCAAACACGTGAATATGATGAAAAATTTTATCGTGCAGTTGGTGACAGCGTAACAACAAAAGATATTGATACTTTTATACAAGAAATTTTTTAAAAAAAGGGAAAAAATGAAGAAAATAATAATATTTTTTATACTACTACTTCCAACATTTTTAAAAACAAACCAGAAAAATTTAAATCAAAAAAACAAAGCTCTTATAATTTCTGAAAGATGTAGAAAATGCTCATATCTTTTTAATACCGATGGAGCTCGACAAATTTTTTTGCAACCCTGTGGGCACGACATTTGCAATGAGTGCTTTGGTTATTGGAAAAACAAACATGGTAAAATATGCCCAGAGTGCAAAATAAAAGTTACTTCAATTATTAAAGCCCCATATGAGCCAATTGATCATTGCTAATGTTTATATTTTACAAAGTTTTATAAGCAAATATAATAAATCATCAATAATCAAACTTTACAAACTCAAATAAGGAAGAGTTATGCGCAAGAAGCTAATACTATTTTCACTATTTCTTTTACCATTTTTACTACAATCAAGAACATATTCATCAAATCCATATAGCAATGATGATGCAAATTATAAATGGACAGAAAATGACCTTAAATCTTTTATTAAAGAAAAAATTGGAGCAGAATATGGCTATGATAGTGAAGAAGTTTTTTACAACAGCTGCATATTAGTTAAAAAATTACTACATAATGCATCTGAAGACCCTTACAACTTTAAACGCATAAATGGCAAAAAATGGTACTCTCCAGCACGAACACAATCATATTTATCAGACTACTTTTTTGATATTTTCTACAACAATAAAAACAGAGACTTACTGGAAAAATGTATTACAGATCCTAATTGTAAACTAATTAACTTTATTAAAGAAAAAACTATAGAAGAATGCTCAATATGTTTTTATAAAAAAAAATCTTCAAACATTACAACATTAAAATGTCATTTTAAACATCGACTATGTCAAAAGTGTTTTAAACAAATAAACCAATGTCCTTTTTGTAGAGCTCCAATAAATAAAAGTCATTATACAACTAATTAAATATAATATTAATGAAATTCTTTCTCTTGAGAAACTATGGTGTATACTTTTTGTATACACCATTTTTTATAAGGAGACTTTTATGCAAAAACCACCAATAATTGTTATTGTCCTATTATCTTTGAGTATGATGTTTTTGTGGTACATGGCAAAAAAGAAAACAAATCAAACCACAAATCAAAATACTATTATTGTTGGTACTAATGCAGAGTACCCACCATTTACTTTTATAGAAAACAATAGAATTGTTGGGCTTGATATAGATATTATTGGAGAAATATCAAAAAGAATTGGCAAAAAAATAGAAATCAAAGATATGGCTTTTACAGCACTTATTCCTTCATTAAAATTTAATAAAATTCAAGTTATTGCAGCGGGTATGACACCAACAGCACAACGATCAAAAAATATATTTTTTACAGATTCTTACTTAGAAAATGATCCACTTTTACTCATCACTTTGAAAAAAAATCCTATTTCAAAAATAGAAGAACTGAAAAACAAAAAAGTTGTCGTTAATGAAGGCTACATTTCTGATATTTATATGTCTCAAATAAACGGACCAATTTTACAAAAACTTGCAACTCCATCTCAAGGTTTTGATGCACTTAAAAAAGGAAAAAGCGATGCTTTTATTATTTCAAAAAACAGCTCAAAATCTTATTTAAAAGAAGGACAGCAAGAATTTTCTGTAACAATTATTGATGAAACAAGCAATAATTATGCTCTGGGAGTTTCAAAACAGTACCCAAATCTTTATAGAATAATTCAACAAACGCTGCAACAACTAAAAAAAGATGGTACTTTAGAAAAAATCAAAAAAAAATGGGGCTTTTAAAAAATTAATTTTTTAATTACTTCAATATTTTTTGCATATTCTTCAAGTGTTCCATCTGGCGTTTCAAGAACTTTTGGAACACTAAAAAATTGTGGATCATTAAACAAAAGTTTAAATGAATTTAAACTCATTTTTCCTTTTCCAATATTTTCATGCCTATCAACTTTTGATCCACAATCTTTTTTAGAGTCATTTATATGAAACGCTTTAATATTTTTTATTCCAACTATTTCATCAAACTCTTGCCACATTTTTTTGTAGTTTTCTTTTGTAGAAAAATCATAACCAGCAGCAAAAACATGACACGTGTCAAAACAAATACCAACTCTTTTCTTGTTTTTAATTTTACTTAAAAGAAATGCCAAATCTTCAAACTGATGACAGACAGATGAACCTTGCCCTGCCATAGTCTCAAGTAGTATGGAAGTTTTTCCAGGATATTTTTCAAAAATCTCATTTAAACTTTGTGCTATTCTTTCAAGACACTCCTGTTTATCTGTTTTTAAGTGTGATCCGGGATGTAAAATCAAATATGGAACTTCTAATGTATTACAACGATCAAGTTCGACAATAAGAGCATCTTTAGATTTTTCTTGCGTTTGCTCATTTGGGGATCCAAGATTAATTAAATAACTTGCATGCACCATTGTATGCTTAATGCTTGAATTATTTTTTGCTTGTTTAAAAGTTTCTACATCTTCACTTGCTAGTTTTTTTGCTTTCCATTGACGATTACTTTTTGTAAAAAATTGCAAAGCAGTACAACCTATAGATTCTGCTCTATCAAAAATATTTTGCATACCTCCTGCAATAGAAATATGCGCACCTAATAATAATTTTTGCTGCTTTTTCATTTTAAAACCTTTATAGAAACCTTATTAACGTTTTCAATTTATATAATGAAAAAAATTACAAAACGAACTGGATTGCCGCGCCTATTAACATAGGCTCGCAAAGACGTATTATTGAATAGTTTTATTATAAATAAAGTTACTTTATATTATTGCTAAATTTTTTTATTTTTTTAAAAATTAAATTTTACTTTATTGTAATAAATTAACATTATCCTATCGTCTTTGCGAGCGAAGCGAAGCAATCCAGTTCATTAAAATGAAATAATCATTACTACTATTATTATAACTATCAAACTACATTGTCGTTACAGTAAAAACACCAATTAAAAGGTAAAATAAATTGACAATACACTCTGCACTTATAAACTGATAAACAGTGCTATAAGTACTATTATACTTACCTCCTGAAGTATAAAAACATTTTTCGAAACAAAATATCTTTCATTATCCTTAAAACATCAAGGACCTTTATGAAAACGTTTAATAATTATAAAAAAATCGCGCTATCTATTGCAGCGCTTTTTTCTTTTCCAATAACTCCATCAAGACCCCTTAAAATAAGGGTAAAAAAGCCTCAAACTCCTGAGTTTTCTTACAAAATTTCTGGAAAACTAAAACCTGCAAATAGCTATTATGGTAAAAACATTAGTTTACTTAATAACTCTGAAGAACTTGATCAAATATTTCACACAAAGCATATGCTTGATGTAAATTATGACTTTAGTTTTGGAGATTTAATTGTTGGTAAACTTTCTGGAAGAAATAAACATGTATGGGGCAGCAATGAAGTAGCTCCAACAACAACACGCTCTACTAAAATTTTAAACAGTGTTGGGCAAAATCACAAACACTTTATTCCTAGAAATATTTTCTGGATACGTGAAGCTTGGCTGCAATTCTCTCTTAATGACGCACTTGGCCTTAGTTACTCAAACAAACCGCAAACACTTACTTTTGGAGCTTTTCCGTTTCAAGTTGGTCGTGGTGTTGCCCTTGGTAGCTCTTTTGCTGTTGGTCCTAACTTTCTTGGTTTTTTCTCTGATGGCGTTGTTGATCAATATGCTTTTGGCGGTAAACTTTCTGGAAATATTTTTGATTCACTATCTTATGATATTTACACAGCGTTTTTGAATAACAAATCAAACAGCCTTTCAAGAACTGCAGAAAAAATTCGCGGTCAAGAATATGGACGACTAAAAAAACCAGAGCGTGAATTTGGTAAAATAAATATGCTCTATGCAGGAAGATTAAAATGGACACCTGTAAATAGCAAAGAAAGAGGTAAGTTAATAGTTGAGCCTTACATTGTTTACAATAGTGATCCTGAACAAAAAGTAGAATTTTCAGCTGATGCAACAAGCAAGCTTGGAACTATTGGTCTTGCAACGGAGCTTGTTCAAAATAGATTTGAGTTTGGTTTTGATTGCGCAGTTAATATTGGTCACCAAAAAGTAAAAGGTTGGGACAGAAATGTTATTCAACTGCAAAATCGTAATGGAAAAGCTTGCGAAGTAAACAGCCATGTTCTTGTTGGTGATCCAATAAATGATACAAATGTTTCTAGCAATATCAATGCTTTTAAAGCACCTTATCTAACAGTACGAGTAACAGATGCAAGTGCTGTTATTCCATCATCTAATGCTCAAAGCCTTATTAACAATGCACCACGAAGTGAAAACAATAATGGCCAATCTATAGGAATAGCAACTGGACTTAACAATCTTTCTACCCTTCCTGTAGCAGGAGCTGATGTAGAACTTTACAATGCTGCAGACAGATTCCGTGATCCTTACCAAAACAACTACAAAGGTTGGATGTTTATAACTGACGGGTGTGTTCATTCACCAGAAAAACATTTTACCATTGCTGCAACTGCTGCATACGTAAGTGGTGATCTAGACCCTAACTCAATCAAAAAAGATGGCGACTATAAAGGATTTGTTGGACTGCAAGAAACATATGCTGGTAAACGTGTAAAAAGTGCTTTCTTTTTAGGAAGTGCGGGTAAATTACAACTTCCACTCGATACTCCACCATCAAAAGAGCAACCAAACAGATTTGGAGCAATTGCTTCAGGACTTACTAACTTAGCACTTGTAGGTGGCGGTCTTTCATGGAGTCCAAAAGATTGGAAGAAAAAATTTGTTGTAACATCTAATGTTCTTTCTTACTGGCAAACAAATCCGGACAGAAAGTTTGATGCTCTAAATAACACAACATTAGAAGAACAAGCAAACTCTCATCTAGGAGTAGAGGTTAATCTTTTTGTAACAAAAGAATTAATTAAAAATTTAAAATTTGTGAGTGTTGCATCTGTATTTGTACCAGGATCTCACTATGATGATGTTCGTGGTAAACCAATGAATTCAAACCAACAAAAAATTCTTGATCGTTTTGATCCAACCGGTTTTAATAATGAACCTATCCCAAATATTGGAACAGATGTTTCATGGACATTAAGTGGTGGAATAGAATATACTTTCTAAGGAATATAAACTATATATAAAAAAAGCAGCTACTTGTTAGCTGCTTTTTTTATACAAAAATTTTACTAACCATAAGGGGGTTTAGTGAAAATTTTTCTATTTTTTTTATTTCTTTCTATTTCTCTAAATACTTTTTCCATGCTTCCTTACATTAAAAAGAAACCAAATATATCAAATCTTGATTTAAAAGAAGCTCTTCCAAATACAAAAAAAATTGAAAGACAAATTCAAAAAAGACATGCCAAATTAGAAAATTATAAAAATGACTCAAAACAAAAGAGGCAATTTTTTAATATACAGAACGTAACTCCTTACAAACTAGAAAGACCAAAAAAGAAAAATCATAAGAAAAAATTAATGCATGTAAAAAAAATAAAGCTCAAAAAAAGACCTGTAAAAATAAAAAAAAATCGTCTAAATTCTGCCTATAAAGTACTTTTTGAATAAATTATATTAAAAAATTTAATTGCAAACTGAATAAAACTTGTAGACTTTACACTAGATAATTGAATATAATTCTTACATAAATAGTCAATTTTAAATTAATTAAATAACCATGACTAAAAAATATATTCTATTTTTCTTATTTTTTGCACATAATATAGTAACAATGATGCCATACTTAAGCCAAAAACCTTTAATTCCACCAATAAAAACAAATACTTTTTTCCTACGATTTAAAAAAAATAAAAAAAACAGTAAAAAATTAAAACAAAAAATATCGATTTCACATAAGACATATCATAAAAAAATAAAAAAAGAGAAAAATTTTTTAATGATTGGCAAAAAATTAAAAATAAAATCGAAAAATAGAAAAAGAAGTAAAAAAAAACTGAAAAAGAAGATTATAGAAGAAAAACAAAAAAAAAGAAAAATTACCATCGTTATTCCAAGAACTCCAATATCACCAAAAACACCTTAAGAAAAAAGGACTTTTTTAATGAAAAAATACTCCATATTTTTATTATTTTTTTACTCATTAAGTGCATTTTCAATGCTTCCAGTAATTAAAAATAAACCTTATATTCCAAAATTTAAAAATTTGAAAAAATTAAACAATAAAAATGATATACGACGTAGTAGATATAATGAAAAACAAAAACTTAAAAAAATAAAGCGACTTTATAAAAAGGCAAAAGCAAAAAATAATATACTAAAAAGAAAAATGAAAGAGCAAAAAGCAAAAAAAATATGGTCAAACTATAAAAAATCTTTTGAGTATCTTAAACAGTCTGAAAAAGCAATTGAAGAAACGAAATCTTTTTTCCCTGATATTTATAATAAAAAATCAACTGAAGACATTATTAAAGAATATTTTAAAAAAATGAAAGAAAAAGAACATTTCCCATGTAAAAACCTAAAAGACAATGTATTTATGCAATTATATGGGTAATAAATATGAATATTATAGTTTTTTTATCTTTTTTGCCATCCTTATTAAATGCAACACTCTCTTTACCACCTATACAAAAACATCAGAACTATAAACTTACTCTACAAAAAAACAATTGCTACTTTCGGCATCATTCTTTTGTACAACAAAAAAAAGAAAGGCAACTGAGGTATTTAATCGCTCAAAAAAGCTCTCATAATCAAAAAATTATAAAAAACTACAATAATTTAATTAAAACTTATAATAAATTATTAGAAAGTTATTTATATTTAAATCCTAGAGACTCAAACTGTTATTCTTTGAAAAAAAGAAAAAAATTCAAGAAAAAAAAAGGTAAAATTTCTTTATACAGAAAATTAGCCAATCTAGAAAAAAAAGAAGAATTATTTGAAAGTTTATACTATGACCTTTCAAATAAGTATAATGCTCTATACATAAAACATATCTATTTATGTAGTGAAAAATTAAACCAAAACGAAAAAAAGCATCCGAAAGTTCCACCTTTAAACTTAAAAAGAATTAAAACTTTTAATGAAAAATGCTTACTGTGGAGGAAATATTATGAAGAAAGCTCATCTTCTGAACGAAAAACTCCATCACCACTTTCAAGGTGGTAAAAAATTTATGAGTATTTATTATGTATTGATATTTATTTTTACCAACTTTTACCCTATGCAAAACTTTATTTCAAATTTATGCAGCTCAAAAAAGAAAGAAGATAAAACTCAAAAAATTAATGTAAAACAAAAAAAAGAGCTAAAGGAAAATCTTTTAAAGTTTTATGAAAAAAATAAAAAAGTAATAAAAAAAATGAAAAAATCAAGAGAAAAATTAGAAGAACACAGAAACAATGTGCTTACATCTTTTGAAACAACAAAAAAAAGAAGAAAATCTGTTTTCACACCTTCTTCACTCAATAGCAATAAAACTTTATAGTTAAAAAGTTTCAAAAAAGAAAATAATTTAAAAAAAGTAGAGCTCATTTTTAAATAATAAAAACAATAAATACTTTCCAATTGTAAATTTTTTGCTATAGTAAAATCAAATAAAATTAGCTACAGAAAAAATTAATAATCTGAAAGAATTAAAATGAAAAGATATTTATTTGTTTTACTAATAATTGCAAATGTAACATATTCAATGGATAGAAATCCTAATGGTAATGATGATCACAATAAACAAATTCTTGTTGCATCATTAACTGAATTTAGGAATAGATCTGAAAAATATATTGAAGAAAATAAAAAGGACTTAAAAAAATATTTTGATAAAGAAATTACAGATGATAACTATGAACACCATCTTGCTAGATATTGTCAAGATGCACAAAATGGTAAATTTAGAAAAAGTTGCTGCGGCTGTAATATATCATAAAATTTAAGGAGCTCAATAAGAGCTCCTTTTTTTTTAAACAAAATCTAAACGTTTTTTCAACTTCTTAATTGACCACCACGCATAAAACACACTAAAAAACAGTGTCATAATTAAACACAGCCAGTAATTTAAGAAGTTTTGTTGCCCAAGAATTGCGGCTCTTGTGCCTTCCATAACATAAACCATAGGGTTTAATAGATTTACATATGCAAAAAATGGCGACCATGAATAAAGAGCTTGCCACGAAAACTGAAAACAACCTAAAAACCATATAGGATAAACAAATCGCATCCAACCACTTCCAATAGAAAGCATACTTTTTATTCTACTTGCTACAAGCAGTGTAAATGAACCATAAAACATGGAAGTTGCAATAAACAAAAGACCATATTTTACAAAACTTATAGTTGTAATATCAACTTTGCCCCATGAAATCAAAAGTCCAAAAGGGAGAACAAAACACATTTGAATCGCTGCATTGACTGAATAATAAACAATCATTTTAAGCAAAACCATCCAAGAAGGAACTGGCAAAGTAAAATTATATTCTATAATTTTATCACCTTCCATATCTGCAACCAATGTTACAGCACTTGGAAAAACTTCAAAAAGTCCGCCACTTGCAGCCAAACTTGCAAGAAAAAAACCAATATATTTTATAGGAAAACCTAAATATGGCATAAGATATGCAAAAACAATAAGCTGTGTTGCAAACCAAATAGTAAGATTTATAACTTTGTCTTTAAAGCCACGTCTTACAAGAACCATATCTGTAAAAAGCATTTGTTTAAAAACATATAGATGAGAAAGTTCCATAATTTACTTTCCTTCCTGTTCTTCTGTTAACTGAATAAAAACATCTTCTAAATTCTTTTTGCCAAAAGTTTTCATTAAATTTTGTGGCGTATCGACAAGCCTGATCAAACCTTTGTCCATAACACAAACAAAATCTGACAGATACTCAGCTTCATCTAAATAATGAGTTGTTAACAAAATAGAAATACCTTGTTGTTTTACTTGTTTTAAAATTTCCCATATTTGTCGACGCACATGTGGATCAAGAGCAACTGTTGGCTCATCAAGAATTACTAATTTTGGTTTATGTATTAATGTTCGTGCAATAAGAACTCGCTGCTTGTAACCACCAGAAAGTGTATGGGGCATCTTATCAAGAAACTTTGTAAATTCTAGTTCTTGTGCAAGTTTTTCTGCTCGTTCTTGCGATTGCTGCACAGTTAAACCAAAATAACAACCACCAAAAACTAAATTATCTCTGACTGTAAAAGCAGGATTTAAATTTGGTTTCTGTGGACAATAGCCAATATTCATTCGATATTTTGAAATATCTTTGTAAATTGATTGCCCTTTAAAAAAAATATCGCCTGCAGTTGCTGGATGGAGGGTTGCAATAATAGAAGAAATCGTTGTTTTACCGGCGCCATTTACACCAAGTAAACTAACAATTTCACCCTCATTTAAAGAAAAAGAAACACCTTGCAGCGCCTTAAAGTCACCGTAGTGTTTTTCTACGCGACTAATTTCAAGTAGTACTGTACTCATAACAGTTTACCTTCATAGAAATATTTGCTTACAAAAAAATTATGTAGCAAAAAATTAAATTATAATAAATGGAATAATAGAAATACTTATTTAATTGATTTTAAATTAAATAAATAAAATTAAGAAACAACTGTAATAGTTATCATGACACAGCTCCTTTAAAGATTAAGAACTTTATATTAATTCTTTTCAATTTAATTTATTTATAATTTTTAAGCAAGCAAAAACCATAATTGAAGAAAAACAGAAGTTGTTTTATAATAAATACATACTATTTTTTAGTATTTATACCAAATTATAACCTGTGGGAAACAATATTATGGAATTATTTGAACGCACCACATCATGTGGACTCGTTGATGCATCACTTTTAAACAAAGAAATTTCTCTTTCTGGTTGGGTTGCCCGTCGCCGAGATCACGGTAATCTAATATTTATTGATTTGCGAGATCGCAGTGGACTGATGCAAATTGTTTTTAATCCTGATTTTGATGCAGATACCCATAAATTAGCTCATACATTGCGTTCTGAATTTGTAATTTCTGTTACTGGTGTAGTTGTAAACCGTGCTGAAGGAACAATAAATGAAACACTTGCGACTGGCAAATGGGAACTACAAGTTAATAAGTTAACAATTGAAAGTGCTTCAAAAACACCTCCTTTTGCAATTACTGATGCAGAAAAAATTGACGAAGAACTGCGCCTTAAATATCGCTACTTAGATTTACGTCGCCCACAAATGAGAGATAAGCTTGCATTGCGGCACAAAGTAATTTTTGAGATGCGCAACTTTTTAAATTCTCAAGAATTTTATGAAATAGAAACTCCAATACTTACAAAAAATACACCTGAAGGTGCTCGTGAGTTTTTAGTTCCTTCTCGTATTCATCCTGGTAGTGTTTATGCAATGCCACAATCTCCACAACTTTATAAGCAACTTCTTATGGCAAGTGGCATGGAAAAATATTTCCAAGTTGCTCGTTGTTTTCGTGATGAAGATTTACGTGCTGACCGTCAACCAGAATTTACGCAGCTTGACCTTGAAATGTCTTTTATCAAAGAAGGTAATGTCTTTGATGTTATAGAAAAAATGCTCCATCAAACTTTTAAAAAATGCATGAACATAAACATTTCTATTCCTTTTGCCCGCATGGACTACGATGATGCAATGAAAGATTATGGTTCAGATAAACCTGATCTGCGTTACGATTTAAAAATTCAAGACTGCGGCTCTTTATTTGAAAATACAAATTTAAAATTTATAAAAACTGTATTGGACAAGGGTGGCAAAATTGGTGCTCTTCATGTTGAAAATAAACAATTTTCTCGCTCAGAACTTGATGGCTGGGTTGGCAAGGCTACAAAACTTGGAGCAAAAGGTCTTTTATGGATTACCGTAAAAGAAGATGGAACTATTGACTCACCAGTTAAAAAGTTCTTACCGAACAATTTTGCTGAACTTGCACAAAAAACAATGCCTACTTTTTCTACAGGTAGCACCCTATTTTTAATCGCAGGTGATTATGATGAAGCGTGGCCACTTCTTGGCAAACTTCGTGTTGAACTTGCAAAAGAACTTGCTATCATTCCAGAAAATGAGTTTAACTTCTGCTGGATTGTAAACTTTCCTCTGTTTGAATATGACAAAACTACAAAACAATATTTTGCCATGCATCATCCATTTACAAGTCCTCAGCAAGGTTGGGAAAATATGGATCCTAAAGAAATGAAGGCTCGTGCTTACGACGTTGTCTTAAATGGTGTAGAACTTGGTGGTGGTTCGATAAGAATTCATAACCCTGATATGCAAAGTAAAGTTTTTGACCTTCTTGGTCTTACAAAAGAACAAGTACAAAAAAAATTCGGCTTTTTACTCGAAGCTCAAGAACTTGGTTTTCCACCTCATGGCGGCATAGCTTTGGGTGTTGATCGAATGATTATGCTTCTTTCTAAGTCACAATCAATACGTGAAGTTATTGCATTTCCAAAAACGCAGCGTGGTTATGACCCTATGATGCAAGCTCCAACAGAAATAGATAACGAACAACTTAAAGACTATGGTATTAAATTAATGCCACAAATTAAAAAGTAAAAACTATGGGAACAATTAAATATTATATTTTTATATTTTTAGCTGTTCCCTGCTCTTTTTTGCAAGGTATGCTCGATGGTTCTCAAAATCATTACTTGCCACAACCTATTACTTTCACAGTTAGCTCACAAGAAGCAATAGAACTATTTAAAGAAAAAAGAAAGAGAAAGAATCTTAATAATTCACCCACAAAAAAAGTTAAAAAACCTAATTTGCAGATAATTAAAAAAACAAAAATAAAAGAGCTCAATATTTCAGAATTTATAAAAAACAATGTATTCAAAATAAATATATCAAGAAACAATAAAGACATTATTGCTTATGATATAACTGATTTTAGAGAATTTTACTTTCTTTTGACGCCATTATTAACGCTAGAAATAGAAACAAATGGATATAAAAACATAGAAAAAGAAAAATTAAAAGAGTCATTTGACAGTATTTATAATTATTATAAAAATAAAATATCAGATTTGAGAGATTTTTGCTTTGATCGAGCAGTTATAGAGGATGGTCAAGAGCAACATGACTTTAGTGCAGTAAAATATAACCTAGAAGAATATTTAAATCTTAAAAAAGACTCTCAAAACTTACTCAATTTTTGCTCTAATCAAAACCCCTATAAAGATACAAATGATATAGAAGATGTGCTATATCATGAAGAAGAAAATTATCCTACATTGGCTATAAAAGATATAAATCTTTTGGGAGAATTTTATGATCATATATACTCAAATTCTAATCAATAAATAATAATGATTGACCCTTTTATAACTTTATCTATCCTTAATTAAAACTAATAATAGTTAGATTAATAAAGATAAAATTATGAAAATTACCAATATTAAAGCCTGCCAAATATTTGACTCTCGTGGACTTCCTACCATTGAATGTGAAGTTATTATAAATAATCAATTTTCTAAGCGAGCGTCTGTGCCTTCTGGTGCATCGACCGGCCAGCATGAAGCACTTGAGCTTCGCGATAATACACAAGATTTTCATGGCAAAGGTGTGCAAAAAGCAATAGAAAATATACATACAAAAATAGCACCTTTATTAATTGGTAAAAATCCTGATGTTGTAACACTCGATACTATCTTAATTGATCTTGATGACACAAAAAATAAAAGTAATCTTGGTGCAAATGCAACACTAGCAGTCAGCGCAGCTGTTGTAAAAACACAAGCAGCAATAGAAAATGTACCGCTTTATGAACTTTTTGCATCACTTTGTAATATCAGCTCCATTAGTATCGCAAAACCTCTTTTTAACATCATTAATGGTGGTGCACATGCAGACAACAATTTAACTATTCAAGAAATAATGGTCACTCCAACCAATGTTGAAAGTTTTAGACAAGCGATGCAAGCTGGCTCTGAATTTTTTCATACTTTAAAAAAAATACTTATCAAAAATAATAAAACTACTCTTGTTGGTGACGAAGGCGGATTTGCACCAAACTTTGAAAGTGAAACTCAGGCTTTTGATCTTTTAATGCAGGCAATTGAAGAGAATAAAAAAATAAATAACTATGAATTTGCAATTGCCCTTGATGTTGCAGCATCAGAGTTTTACAATAAAGAGACAAAGCATTACACAATTGCAAACAAATGCTACAAAACAGAAGAGCTCATTACTTGGTACAAAGAACTTGCAGAACAATATCCGTTATTTTCAATAGAAGATGGCCTTGAACAAAATGACTGGCAGGGCTGGCAGTTAATGACAAAAACATTAGGTAGACCTCCAACTACGGCTAAAGCCGGAATTTCCAAAACGCGTCGTAGTTCCCAAATGGGCGGTGCTACCGACAAGCCGTAAATTGCATC
>CAZYJE010000038.1:0-1473 GCA_964647685.1 uncultured Pseudomonadota bacterium
CCAAAGCCGAAAATCGATAAAGCACAACAAAAAGCCATCGATTACAAATAAAGCACAAGCCATCGATCGCAACACAAGCCGACGATCGCAACACAAGCCGACGATCGCAATAAAGCTAAAACACAAGCCAAAAGCCGAAAATCGATAAAGCACACGCCGTCGATCACAATAGATCAATCGATTGCAATAAAAATCGATAAAGCACACGCCGTCGATCACAATAGATCACAATAAAGCACAAGCCATCGACCGCAAGACGACGATCGCAACAAAAGCTAAAGCACAAGCCGAAATCGATAAAGCCCACGCCGGCGATAGCAATAAAGCACAAGCCATCGAAAAACCACCGATCGCCACAAAAGCCTATCATGTCGAACCCCAACCAATGCTTCTACACAGGCACTGGAAACCCCATCCCTCAAGGGACCCCCCACCCTCAGAAGAACCCACCTCCTCCCCAAGTACCACTTAGAGGGATGAACGGTTCTATTAACTGCTTGGACCGATATGCTTCCAATAGAGCTCTCAATAGACCTCCCACCAATGCAGTCACCCCAAACCCCAAACCCCAAACCCCAAACCCCAAACCCCAAACCCCAGAATAATACAATAAACTAAATAAAACAACAATTGGCTTTAAAAGGCTGATGATTTAAAATTACAAGCAAAAACTAATTTATTGAAAATTCCCTTAATGGATTTCCACTCTACTGCGCCTTTCCTTTTTGAATCGAACAGGCACTTCTTTCCCGTTCTTTAGCTCTGTTATATATCCAAGTACTTTTCTTTCTTCTGATGTTGGTGATGAGTTGGGAGAGGTGTAGTATAATTTAAGCTTTTGACTAAAAGCGTCTTTGGTTTGTCTTGTAGCGTTTGAACTATGATTCTCCACAAAGATTAAAAAGATCTTTTGTAAAGGGATGTTCTTTTTGACTGGACACCTGTTAATAAGCACATACCTTGCTGAGATATGATTGTTATATAGCTTAAGCAGTTTTTTAAGATCCTCCGATCTGATTTGAGCTTTAGAAGCTGAAAAGCAGAAAAAGCTGTTTCTCTTTAACTTCTTCAGATCCGATACGAATTGTGTCAAGATAGGTCTCTTATTTCTTTGAAAACCTTTTTCTTGTGAAAACAATTTCAATTTACCGCTTTCTTTGCAAAATCGAATTGAAATGGGATATTCTGTGCAATTTATCATTATTATTTATGGCGAAGTAAAATAACACTTAAGTTCAGTTTTTGTAGTTTTAAAGAAGTTAAATTGACACCTGTACACAAGCGGGGTTTGGGGTTTGGGGTTTGGGGTTTGGGGTTTGGGCCGAAATAGAGGTACTGATGACAATGGTCGGCGGGAAAGCTGAATGGTGCATGACCGCTTACGAGTCGCTGTGTCCTGACAATAATAGCCTCAATTGAAAAGGCTTTCCTGATGAAACTAAAAAAAGAAGACAAGCAGATTGTGTAAATAGC
>CAZYJE010000039.1:0-67275 GCA_964647685.1 uncultured Pseudomonadota bacterium
GCTTGTAAGAAAGTAGTTACTAATAATTTTTTCTTTTTATCAATGCGAACATAAAGTAAATCACTACTATCAAATTCAAAATCAACCCATGAACCACGCATAGGAATAATACGAGCTAAAAAGTATGGGCGACCTCGATAATCTTTAATTTTTTTGCTTTGAGAAAAAATAGCGCCAGGAGAACGATGCAACTGACTAACAATAACACGATCTACACCGTTAATTAAAAAAGTTCCCAAATTACCGAGTAAAAAAGATCCTTTTTCTTCATACAAATCAGCCATAACAGGAAGATCTACAAAGAAAATATCTTGCTCTTTAATATCTCTTACAATTCTTGTACCATCTTCTTCAACATCCCAATTGATAAGTTGAATTTTAATTTTTAATGGCATAGAAAAAGTTTGTTCACTAGATCGACATTCATCAACATCCATTGCTAACTTAATAACAACTCTTGATAAACAGTTAGAACAAGTTTTATATCGTGCAGTATTTTTATTACAAGAAGTACAATTTAAATCAGAGTCAAGCCTTGAACAATCTGATTTTTTACAAGAATAACAAGACCAAGAGTATCGATTTTCTATTCCTGTTAACTTTCCACAAGTACAAGCCCAATCACCTAACTCGTAACTAACATATTCTAATGACATTTTGTCATTATATTCTATAGGAAAAACATCACGTAAAACTTTTTCAAGTCCAATTAATTTACGCTCTGAAGGAAGAT
This sequence comes from uncultured Pseudomonadota bacterium, assembly GCA_964647685.1. Lineage (GTDB taxonomy): Bacteria > Babelota > Babeliae > Babelales > Vermiphilaceae > CAZYJE01. The sequence continues at coordinate 734 of CAZYJE010000039.1, forward strand.
AGTCTAATTGAACGAAATCATTAAAAGCATTGGACTGAATTTCGATCAGATTAGGAACTGCAACTATATCTTTAATCTTCCCAAAAGACTTACGAATAGTATTGCCCACGTAGCTAGACATTAAGCGGCTCCTCATTATACAAAAACCATTTTGGTTTTATTTTTCACAACCCCCACCCTGGAGGAATAAACAATTTATTAAAAACTTAATTGTATTACAGTACATTCAAAAAATATATAAATATAAAGAATTTATATAAGAACTTAGCGCACAAAAAAATGTGCGCTTATAATCTCAACTTAAAACTGTAATAATTTTATGAAAGCTCAACTTTAGCACCAACTGCTTCTAGTTCTTTTTTCATATTTTGAGCTTCTTCTTTAGGTACAGATTCACCAATTACTGTTGGTGTTTGCTCTACCGCTTTTTTAGCGTCACCTAAACTTAAAGAAGTAACTTTTCTTAAAGCTTTAATGTTTTTAATTTTTTCTGAACCAGCTTCTTTAAGAGTTACTTTGTACTCTGTTTTTTCTTCAGCTTTACCAGCAGCTTCACCGCCAGCAGCTGGAGCTGCTGCAGCAACAGGCATTGCAGCTGAAACACCGAACTTATCTTCAAGAGCTTTTACAAAATCAGCTAACTGTAAAACTGTCATTCCGCCAATTTCTTCAATTATTTTATCAAAAGAATTTGATGCCATGTTATATTCCCTGTACACAATTACTGTATATGAATTATTCATATACTATATTAATCACCAATACTATTTATTTTACACTTATTTTTTTGTTTGCTCAACCTGCTTAAGCGCATACAACATCTTTAACACAAGCGAATTCAACACTCGTGGAACAGCTGCGATTGGCGCCTGCAAAGTACCACACACTTTGCCAAGTAAAACTTCTTTTGAAGGTAAACTTGCAAGTTTTGCTATTTTTTCAGCATCAATAAGTTGCGCATCTAAACAACCAACAACCAAGCTTAATGCTTCGTTTTCTTTAGAAAAATCTGAAAGAACCTTTGCAACCTCAGTAAAGTCTTTACCTGCAAAAACCATTCCCAACTGCTTTTTCAAATAATCAGGAAGCTCTTTACAAACCACATCTACTTCACTAATAGCTCGCTTTACTAAACGATTTTTTGCTATTTTTAATTGACCACCTTTAGATCTAAGTCCTCGACGCAATGTTTGCATCTGAGCAACTGTCAAACCTTGATAATCAACTAAAAATGTTGCTTCTGCATTTTCAAAATTATTACTAAGTTCTTTAATTAATAAACTTTTTTGTTCACGATTCATTGTAATTCCCTTTTGTCTTATATTCTAGAAAAACTATCAGGGTTTACCGAAAGACCAACTCCCATTGAAGAAGATACAGTAATCTTTTTCAAAAACTTACCTTTTGAACTAGAAGGCTTTGCTGAAAAAAGAGCCTTAATAAAGGCATTTAAGTTTTCAGATAAAGAAGCAGAATCAAATGATAACTTTCCAAATGAGAAATGAACTAAGCCACTTTTATCGTTTTTAAAGAACAAACGACCTTTTTTTAAATCTGTAACAATAGATTCAACATCAAAAGTAACGGTTCCAAACTTTTTATTAGGAAGAAGCCCACGTGGACCAAGTAATTTTGCTAGTTTTCCAACAGAACCCATCATATCAGGAGTTGCAACAGCAAAATTAAAGTCTAACCACCCTTTAGATATCTTATCTATTAAGTCATCAGACCCTACAAAATCTGCTCCTGCTTTTTTTGCTTGATCAGCATAATCACCTTTTGCAAAAACAACTACAACAGTTTTTTTACCTGAACCATGTGGAAGCATAACAGAACCACGAACAACTTGATCACCTTTTAAAGGATCAATCCCTAAATTAACACTTACATCTAAAGATTCATCAAACTTAGCATAAGATAACTCTTTTGCTTTTTCTATAGCTGAAACTGAAGACATAAGTTTATTTTTTTCAACACCGCTTGCGGATTTTTGATAATTCTTACCATGCTTTGACATATTGCAAGCCCTTACAAATTAATCAATAACATCAACACCCATACTACGGGCACTACCAGCTATAACCTTCTTTGCCTGCTCTACATCATTAGCATTTAAATCTGGCATCTTAACTTTAGCTATTTCTTCAATATCTGCCCACGAAATAGAACCAATCTTATTTGTGTTAGGATTTGAAGAACCCTTTTTTACATTTATTTTTTTCTTAATAAGCTCTGAAGCAGGAGGCGTTTTAAGAATAAATGTAAACGATCTATCTTTATAAATAGTAATTTCTACAGGAACAGTTTCACCTTTTCTTCCCGCTGTTTTAGCATTAAATTGCTTACAAAAATCCATAATATTAACACCCTGTTGCCCTAAAGAAGAACCAACAGGAGGAGCTGGCGTTGCACCGCCACCAAGAATTTGCAATTTAACTTTACCTTTAATTTCTTTCGCCATAACAGCTGAACTCCAAATTATCGTTTAACTTGATTGAAAACTAACTCAACAGGCGTCATTCTTCCAAAGATGCTTACCATGACTGTTAGTTTTTCATTTTCATCGTCAATCTTATCAATGATACCAACAAATCCCGCAAAAGGACCCTCTTTAATTTCAACTTCGTCGCCAACTACAAACTTCACTTTGTCGGTAGAAACAATAACTTCTCCACGAACTTGAGAAAGAATGCGGGCAACTTCCGCCTTTGCCAGAGGTATTGGATTTTTCCCACCTAAAAAACGTAATACTCGAGGTCGAGAAGTAACCAATCGAAGCGCCTCTGGAGACATTTCTGCGCCAACAGGAGTATCTACTTCCACTAAAATATACCCTGGAAAAAGCTGCTGATCTTTTGACTCATCTACATCAAAAAAATTTTTCATTTTAGCTGAAGGAACAAGCACCTCACCAAAAAGATTTTCTGCACCTTCATTTGCGATGTGCTTTTCTAGATCAAGCTTAATAGCCTCTTCGTAGCCAGCATAAACCTGAACTACATACCAACGTTTCATTTATCTGTCCTAATTCAGCTGAAGTTCCTTAATTAACTATACATCTTAAATATTTGTTGCACAAGTTTGGAAAGGCAAAAGTCAACCAATCCTAAATACACAGCAAAAATAAAAACGAGAGCCATTACAACAAGTGTCGCCCTAATCCATTCATCAAGCTTAGGCCAAACAACACGAGAAAGCTCAAGTTTAACTTCACTTACAAATTGAAAAACATTCTTCATATTATATTAAAACCAACCTTTTTAGAAAAATTTTAATTATCAAAGCTCTAATAAATGTTGGCAGGCCAGGAGGGATTCGAACCCCCAACACGCAGATTTGGAGTCTGCTGCTCTACCAATTGGAGCTACTGGCCTTCCAAAAACTATTTAGTTTCTTTGTGAGCGTTATGAGCTCGACAACGTGAACAAAATTTATTTAATTTTAGTGAGCCTATAGCTCTTTGTTTAGCAACAACCTGAGTGTAATTTCTTTCTTTGCACTTAGTACAAGCTAGATGAGTTGTTGTTCTATTTTTTGCCATAGCAATTTTACCTCAATAAAAACATTTGCAAGAATCAATTTCCACTGGAGCCCGCGACCGGATTTGAACCGACGACCTCTCCCTTACCAAGGAAGTGCTCTACCTGCTGAGCTACGTGGGCATTAAACTATCCTTGATTACCCTTAGGGTAAATAAAAAAATAGAAAATGACAACTTAATTTTATATAAAAAATAGACTTAAATAGTACCTGGAGCTGGCGACCGGATTTGAACCGGTGACCTGCTGATTACAAATCAGCTGCTCTACCAACTGAGCTACGCCAGCACTATACGCTTTAAAACTCTACCCTTAAGCTAATCTGGAGCGGGAAACGGGACTCGAACCCGCAACCTACAGCTTGGAAGGCTGTCGCTCTAGCCAATTGAGCTATTCCCGCCTAAGCTAGCTTTTTGGTGGCGAGAACAGGATTCGAACCTGTGAAGGCTGAGCCAACGGTTTTACAGACCGTCCCCTTTGACCGCTCGGGAATCTCGCCGAAATATGTCAATTTTTTCACTCATTACTCTCATATGAAACTATAATATTGTTTTTTCAAAGTATTTCAACTTAAATTTACTATTTTTTAACTTTTTCTTCTAAAATTTCTTTAACTTCTTGAACACAGCTACTGCACCCTGTGCCTACCATAATCGATTCAGAAAGCATATCAAATGTTTTATCGCCATTTTCTATAGCATCGACAATTTCGGAATACATAACGCCCATACAAGTGCAAATAAGGTAGTCTGGCTTTTGTTTTAACAAACTATCTGACATATTTCTAAACTCTTTCTATTGTAAATAAACGCTTATCTTGCCCAAAATATTCTATATGGACTTTACATACTTTTTTTGCAATTAAAGAATTTATGACTTCTGGCCATTCAATAAAACTCCAACTCAAATCTTGATATAAATATTCATCAAATCCTAAAGCACAAAAATCCTCAACATCTTCAATTCGGTAACAATCAAAATGATAAAAATAGTTGCCAGCATTATTTTTATAATGATTTACATATGTAAATGTTGGACTCGTAATAACACCATCAACACCACATTTGCGCAATAATTTTCGAATTAACGTTGTTTTACCAGCGCCTAAAGAACCTGTAAAAGTTACTATCGACGAATCTTTCATCTGCTCAATAATATAAGCAACAACAGAATCTATTTCATCAACTCCAGCAATGATTTTTTTCTCCATAAAATCTTTTAACCTAAACTTTAGTTATAACTTTTTAATTTTATTAATAATTTTTCGTTCTTTTTTTGAAACTTTGCAAAAAGAACCGGTGCAAACTTTATTTTCATGTACAAAATCATCAGCTTTATATTCTATATTTGTTGATTGCATTAGCTGATCAAGCTCATCATTGCTTGCTTGTGAAGTTTTAATAATATTTTTAGAAATTTTTGTGCCATCTACATTTTTTACACGCAAAGCTGCTATCATAATGCCATAAAATTCATGTGAACCAATAGAATCAATAGAATATTTTGAAGCAAAATTTCTTAATTCTCGATCATAACTGACAAGTAAAATATCTTTATTTTTGTTATCAAGAATATATTGCTTTATATAGTCATCTGCAGTTTGACTATATCCTGAATAAACTACATACACATTTTTTACTTTTTCTCTGTAAGGAGCATCATCTGCTCCACCATCAAAAACTAAAACGACTTTATGTCTTTTTTTTTGAGAATACAAAACAAGCTGTTTAACAAACTTATTACGATCAGCTTCATCTATATTTTGCGACCTGCCTACTTGTTTTAATACATTATAAGCATCAATCAATAAAATCATACTACAATATCCATTAACTTTTCTTTACAGAAAAAGCACAAACTCTTACACTAACTAAAAGATATGCGTAATTTCTAATTAAAAAATAGAGGCTTTTATGTCGAAACTTATTCAAATGCGTCAACGCATTAAAGCTATTGAAACTATTGAAAAAATAACTCATGCAATGCAACTCATATCTAAATCTACACATTCAAACTTAAGAAATAAGTTAAAAAATCTATTAACATATCTCAAAACGACGGAATCTTTACTAACAAAAGTAAAGAAAACTATTCCATCATGGAATCATTTTCTTTATAAATCTAGCACAAAAAAAACGGAAAAAAATTTAATAATTTTAATAGGATCACAAAAAGGTCTTTGTGGATCTTTCAACTCTAGCCTTTTTCGGCACCTTTCAGATCATATAAAAAATAAAGATTCTTCAAATATCGATTTTATAACAATTGGAACAAAGGCTGAAAGCTATATCAAAAAAAAAGAAAACCTAAACCTATTTTTAAGCTATAAAAACTTTAATGCTCGAACAATCATACCGCTGATTGATACAATTAGTAAAAAAATATTAGACAACTACAAGAACTATTCTTCAATAACTTTTGTCAGCACAATTGCAGAAACTTTTTTTACTCAAAAACCTTCCACAACAGTTTTTGTACCCTTACAAAATGAAGAAAATAAAGAAGTTCAAGATAATACTGGAGCACAAGATTATAGTTGGCACCAAGATCCACATGAGTTTTTAGATGATTTAGCAAAAAATTATATTGCAACAAAAATATATTATATTTTATTTCAATCTTTTTTAGCAGAACAAGCTTCTCGATTTATATCAATGGATAGCGCAACAAGAAACGCAAAGAAACTTCTAAAAGAAATGAAACTAGAATATAACAAACTACGTCAAGAAAAAATAACAAAAGAACTTACAGAACTTTCATCAAGTTTTTAAGTTTATTGTGCTTGTACTCAACATTCATTACAAGTAAACTACCAGAAGTATTAAAACTATATAAAAACAATTTTTATTTTCAAAGGCCCAAAATATGCATCTACTTAAAAAGTGTACACTGCTTTCTTTTCTCTTATTCTTTTGCCAAAGTTTTATACAGACACAAGCAGACATAAAGTTAATTGAACAAAAGTATGATCAAACAACGTCACTACACACAGTAAAACTTGATGTTTCACTTTCTGAAAATGAACTTTTGTATAAAGATTATCTTAATTTTTCTGTTGATAGCCCAGACATTAAAGTTTTATCTTGGAAACCATCTATAACACCCATTAACCATATTAACTCTGAATTTAAAAATTCAAAAAAAGAGAATAAAAAGGTTTTTAATAAAAATTTTTCTCTTACTTTAAAAATTTCTAATAATAAAACTCAAGATGAAATAATTGATAAAAATATTCACATGATCTACTATCTTGAATCTTCTGGCAAAATAGAAAAAAAGATAGTTGCTTTATCTCATCAAAAAAATAGCAGCTCAATACAAAAAGAATCTGTAAACAATCAAAATTTACAAACACAAATAGATCTTAATAACTCAGTAAAAAAAAATACAATCGCTAAAAAAAACTCTCTTTATCAAACACTTTCTGACCTTGTAAAAACAACAAACTCTGTATGGTTACAAATATTTCTTGCTCTTTTGCTTGGAGTACTTATGAGTTTAACTCCTTGTATTTACCCTATGATTCCAATTACAGTTGGCATACTTCAATCTCAAGGTGAAAAATCGATTACAAGAAACTTCTTACTCTCATTGAGTTACACCTGCGGAATAGCAACAACTTTTGCCCTGCTTGGACTTATGGCCGCTTTTACGGGACAAGTATTTGGAACACTGATGACCAATCCCATTTTTATAACAACGCTTGTCCTCTTTCTTGGTTATTTAGCACTTTCTATGTTTGGATTTTACGATATGTATACTCCAAAATTTTTACAAAACAATAATACATCCCATAGTGGATCACTTATTTCTATATTTTTATTTGGTGCAATTAGCGGAACAATTGCCTCACCATGTTTATCTCCTGGACTTATATTGCTTTTAAGCATTGTTAGCACACTCGGCAGTAAAATGCTTGGTTTTATTCTTCTTTTCAATTTTGGACTAGGCCTTGGCGTTCCACTACTACTAATTGGAACATTTTCAGGTTCATTAAGTGTTTTACCTAAAGCTGGCCTATGGATGATTGAAATAAAAAAACTATTTGGCTTTATGCTTTTTGGTATGATTTTTTATTTTTTAAATAATATCTTACCTCTTAATATTCTTTTATTACTTATTAGCATTTTTATTCTTATCTCTGGTGCATACTATTTGTATGCAAGTTTACAAAATAATAATTCTTCAACAAAAAAACGAATGTATAGCATAGCAGGAACATTACTTTGTGGTGCATCAATTGTACTAGGATTTAAAGCTTACCAAGAAACATTTTTAAGAAAAAAAATGCCTATCGACACTTTCTGGCAAAAAAATTATGAAGAAGCTCTTTCTGTTGCTATAAAAGAAAAAAAATATTTATTTATTGATGTTGGTGCACCATTTTGCTCAATATGCAAAGCAATTGATAAAACGGTTTTTTGCGATGAAAATGTACGCACGGCACTGAAAAAATTTGTTGATGTAAAAGTTGACGGATCTTATGACAAATGCTTTGAAGAACTGCAAAAACGATATAATATCATTGGTTTTCCAGCATTTTTATTAATTGATCCTAACAATGGCAAGCTTGTAAAACGTTGGGCAAGTGAACTGTACGATATGCCAAATGAAGAATTTATAAAAGAATTAAAAAAAATAACCTAGAGGCAAATAAAATTTGTTAGAAAAAAAGCCGCTTTTATGAGCGGCTTTTTTAACGTTCTTTTTTAAAATCGTCTTTTCTTCCAGTCCATTTACGAGAATCAACGCGTTTTTTCTTGTCTTCAAGCAGTTCTTTATACATAACATCTATAACTCGAGTTATCGTGTGATAAAAATCTGTTCCTTCATAGTTAGAGATTCTATCATAGTTAGGGCTTTTAACTCGAATCTCAACATCATGATGAGCTCGAATTTTTGAGGGCTTTAATACAACATCAATATGAATGGGCGTATTTTCGTTACTTAAAAATTCTTCTACTTTTGCAAGCTGTTCATGTATAAAATTTTCTATGGCAGTTGATTGCTCCATGCCTCTAAATGTAATTTTTTTGTTCATGATATATCTCCTGGTATACTATATTTTCTATATCAAAACCATATAAAAACAGACAAAACAAAGTAAAGAAAATAATTTTAGGACATAAAATACATGTATAAAAAAAAAGCCCATATACACTTTGTTGGCATTGGCGGAATAGGAATGAGTGGTATTGCAAAAATATTACGATTTCAAGGATACAAAATTTCTGGATGCGACCTTGATACCAACAAAAAAAGCGTAAAAGAACTACAAGAAATTAACTGTTCTATTTTTCAAGGCAACAACACTGATGGCTGCAAAGACTCAACAATTGATATTTTAGTCTATTCTTCAGCAATAAAAAAAAACAATCCTGAAATATTGCATGCACAAAAATTAAATATTCCAATAATACCACGTGCCATTATGCTTGCCGAACTTATGAGAACAAAATATAGCCTTGCAATTGCAGGTTCTCACGGAAAAACTACAACAACTTCTTTAACTTCTCACATTCTCATAGAAGCAGGCATTGACCCGACAGTTGTCATAGGCGGTCACTTGAAAAACATTTCAACCAATGCTCGCTTTGGAAAAGGAAACTTTTTGGTTGCAGAAGCTGATGAAAGTGATAAATCACTTTTACACCTGCAAGCAACACTTGCGGTTATCACCAATATTGATCTTGAACACCTGGAAACTTATAAAAATATTGAAGAAGTAAAAACAACTTTTAAACAATTTTTAAACAACTTACCTTTTTACGGCAAAGCAATTGTATGCATTGATGACCCACACATACAATCTATTTTACCACTATCACACATCAATATTATTAGATACGGAACAACAGAAAAAGCAGACATTTATGCTAAAAATATTACTCTTCAGCCTGATCATTCAATATTTGAGCTTTTTATCAAAACAAAAACTACAACAATTTCTGACACAATAACTATTACAATGCCAGGACATCACAATGTCCTTAACAGCCTTGCTGCAATTGCACTTGCACTTGAGTTAAATGTACCACTAAAGACAATAAAAGAAGCACTTTTAACCTTTAAAGGAATAGAACGAAGATTTTCTTACAATGGACTCTTTAAAGGTGCAGAACTTTTTGATGATTACGGTCACCATCCAACAGAAATTATGCATACACTCAAAACTGCTAAAAAACGTGCAAAAAAAAATATCACCGTTGTTTTTCAACCACATCGCTATAGTAGAACTGCTGCCCTTTGGAATGACTTTGTAAGCGTTTTTGCAAAAAGCTCTATTAACCGATTAATTATCACAGATATCTACCCTGCAAGTGAACCTCCAATTGAAAACATAACAAGCAAAAATTTAATTTCAGCAATAAAAAAAGTTAATCCTGACATAAATATCCAATATGCACCATTTGAAGATAGCTTTGCTCAAATCAAACAAGCAGTAGAAAGCAATATTAAAGAAAATGACCTTATTTTACTTCTTGGAGCAGGAAAAATAAATCAATTTAAAAAACTCATTTAAACCTCTGAACCGTAAAATCCTTTCAAATAAGGACTTTACGGCTAAAAACCGTTGAAATAAGAAGCTTTTTTACTATAACCTTATAAATATAAAGAATAACTTTACGTTTATAAGGAGAAAGTACATGAAAAAAAGATTAAAAAACAAACTTTTAATCTCTTTTATAGGAGCAGGATCTTTAATTGCGCTTTTAGCAATAGGACCCCTAGAAAGACCTCTTAAAGCTGATCATGATGCAGCAAAAAGCGCTCTTCTTGGTGGGGCTTTAGGTGCTGCTGTAGGTGGTGCTGCAGGTAAAGGAAGAGGTGCTGCAATTGGTTTTGGTGTCGGTACAACAGCTGGCCTACTTGCAGGATCAAGCAAACATGACAGCTATGATGCAGAAGAACGAAGAGCACAAAGAAATGAAAGAAAAATAAGAAGACTTGAAAGAAAAATCGATCGTTATAAAAAGAGAATCGATAAATATAAAGATGAAATTGCTGCACTAGACCCTGAAGATGCTGCAACTGACTATGAAGTAAAAAAACTTAACGATAAAATTGAAAGAATTGAAAAAAGAATTGAAAGAACAGAAGAACGAATCCAAGATATTGAATAAATTAATAAAAAAGGTGCTGCTTTAAAGCAGCACCTTTTTTAGATTATCGCCATAAAGAAAAATTTATGATTGAAGCACACCATGGCTTAAAAGCCATGGATTCAGCTAAAGGAACCCATGATCATTCATCCCTGGACTTAAAAGTCCGAGGGTATTCTGATCATCAAAATAAAAAAATAATAATAACTATACCACTATTTATCTTCATAAAGTTTTTTTTGTACGGAGGAAACAATTGCTTAAAAAATATACAAAACAGAAACTTAACAGCAACAACAATAGAAAACATTGACGATATACCAGAAAAAGATCAACAAGAAAATTCTTTAGAGCAAAAAAGAAAAGAAAAAAAACTCAAAGAAGAAATGATGATTAAACATTTTAAAAATAGACTTAATAAAAATCAAAATGATATACAAATGATTAGAGATCACTTGCAAGGAATCAAATATATACCTAAGCAAACCAAAGAAGAGCAATTAAAGAACTACAGAGAAAGATATGAAGCATTTTATAAAAACAAAATAAAATTAAAAAACCTAATAAAAGAACAACAAGAGCTTGACTATATATTGAAAAAAAAATCTTCTCATAAAAACTTAATGAAAAATAAAATCTTAATATTTTTTAAGTCTTTATGTTTATCATATGCATAAGGTCTGATAGAAATTATACAAGTTTTACCTGGCTTTTTAAATAAAAATAAAGCTTCATAAGTAATAAACTGTTTTTCACACTCCCATCCAAAACATTCCATTTCCTGTCTATAAAAATTTACTGCATTTTCATATGATAAAAAAGCGCTGTAACCTACAACTATGTCTTTTGAACTATTATTTATAGCATTTTTACTAAAAAACTCTGGCAGTGGCTGCATAGCTAAAGAAATTGGAATATCTGGTAAGCGAGACTCTTGCTGTTGAACATAGTAAGCAAAATCATCATCGATTGTAAATTGTTTTTTTTCATAGAAAAAGGCCTCTGAATTAGAGGCCTTTTCTTGATTTTGCAAACTTTCAGAAGAAATTTCTTTACGAACAGTTTCTTCTGAAATTTGCTCAAAAATTTGATGATTCAAGTTTGATTTTTTTTTCAAACAACCTGATAAGCATAAACACAGTACACTACAACAAATTATTTGCTTAAACACTCAAACTCTCCAAAAAATTATTCTTTATCAGCTTTTTTAGGAGCTTCTTTTTGAGCAACTGCTTCTACTTTTTCACTGCTTTTTGCTGTAGCAGGTTTTTCGACAGCGGTTTTTGCAGCTACTTTTTCAACAGGAGCTGCAGTTTTTTTGCTATTTTTTTGTTTTTGCAACTCTTTTTGCTCTTTTGTAAGAACTCGCTCTTGTACACGAGCAGCTTTACCAATACGATCTCTCATGTAATAAAGCTTAGCTCTTCTTACTTTACCAGGACGAATAAACTTAATAGATTCTATAAGAGGTGTATAAAAAGGGAAAATACGCTCAACAGCTACAGAGTTTGCACCAATTTTACGTACTGTAAAAGAACTACTTGCACCTTTTTTATGCATAGCAATGACATCACCTTCAAAAGTTTGAATTCTTTCTTTATTTCCTTCTTTAATACGTAGCTTAACTGCAACAGCGTCACCTACCTGAAATTCCGGAAAATTACGGTCATACATTCCAATACTTGAAATAGTTTCTTTCGTATATTTTTTTGCTTTCATTTTGATCCTTGCAAGATTTTTATTTATCAAAATTTTAAAATGAATTATTACTTAATAATAAAACAAAAGAAGCTTTCTGCAAACCCCTACTTAACTTGTTTTATATTAATACCTAGCCATCTATCTAAAATAATCGCAACAGCTGATCTGACAGAAAGATGATTAAATGCTGAAAAACCATAAACTGGCAACAAAAGATAATCTGATTGCTTTATTACATCGCTTGAAAGACCTTGAGCTGTCCCAAACAATAAAAGCACAGGTTTTTCTTTCTGCCATACTTTTTCTTGATCGTAATAAGTAATCATTGAATCTTTATTTTCAACTCGAGCAGAAGTAGTAACCACTAGCGGCTTAACATTTTCTGCTAACTCTATTTGCTCAATAACTTCTTGTAAACTAGAGCATATTTTTACAATTTGAAGAGCCTTATACCTATTTTTATTATAATTTTTACCGACAGATCCATGCCAAAAATCTATTAATTTTTTAACAATTTTATGCTGATCTTTTAATGGTGTTACAATAAAAAAATTTTTAATCCCATATGTCTTTGCAGAACGAGCTATATCATGAATATCTATTGAAGTTACAGAAGAAGCACCAATTCTACCTGAACTATCTATAATCACCTGATCATGCATTAAAACAACATAGTGAGGAGGAATATGAAGCGAAGTTTTTTCTTTTTGATCTTTGGTCATGTTATGAGACCGAACCCAATCAAAATGATTTTTAACACTTCTTTTAATTGACTCATTTTCTCGCCACGCATCAACCGCTCCATGATTACCAGATCTAACAACATCTGGAACCTTATAACCTTTCCACTCAACAGGTTCAGTAAATTCAGGATGATCTACAAATGCTTGAGAGAATGACTCTTTTTCTATTGATTCTTTTTTTCCAACAACCCCAGGTACTAAACGTAGCATTCCTTCAAGAAAAACCATTACAGGCAAATCTCCGCCCATGAGAACAAAATCACCCAGTGAGACGATTTCATCGGCATACTCTTGCTCTACTCGAGCATCCATACCTTCATAACGGGCAGGCAAAAGCATAACATGCCCTATTTCTTGAGCCTTTTTTGCTAATTTTTGAAAGTAAACCTGATCAAGTTTTTTCCCATGAGGTGAAAAAAATATTTTTAAAGACTTGCCATACTTCTTTTCTTTTTCTTCAACTGCTGCTTGAACAACACAAGGCTTGATGAGCATACCAGCACCATGACCAAATGATGGTGCATCAATACGTGATCCAGCCTTAGAAAAATTTGAATAAGAATCAACATCGTAAGAAACGATGCCTGATTCTTGAGCTCGACGTATTAAACTTGTCTTTAAAAATAATTGATATATATCTGGAAAAACAGAAACTATAGAAATATTCATTTTGTGATATCAACTACAATTTGGATATCATCTTTTTGAGTCATTGCAGCAAGTAGCAACCGAATAGAACGAATGGTTGCACCGGCTTTACCAATAATTTTACCACGATCCAACTCAGCAACATTAATTTCAAATATCACCTTTTTGTCTTCTCGCTTTTCAACTACTACAGCAAGAGCTGGATGATCAACTAAAGATTTAACAATATATTCAACAACTTGTTTTAACATGAATAACCTTAGCCAACTGCTTGAGTATTTTCTTTTTTGTAACGTTTTACAACTTTTTCAACTGTTTTTGATGGCTTTGCACCAAGACCCAACCAATGATTAAAACGATCTACATCAAAGTTTACAAACTTACTCTTTAATCCATCATATGTGCCAAGATTTTCTAATGATTCACCTGTAAGTTTTTTACGAGAATCAATAACTGCTACACGATAAAATGGTGTTTTTTTCTTCCCTACAGGAGAAAACCTAATTCTAACTGCCATATAAATCCTTATGTTTAAAAACGACCAAACCTTTTAAAAAGTTTAACATATTGCTGACTTTGTTCAAATCTCTGCAATAAACTATTTACTTGCGTTACAGTAACTCCTGCCCCTTTTGCTATACGCTTTTTGCGTGAAGCATCAAGAATTTTAGGAAAAAGTTTCTCTTTTGCAGTCATAGAACTGATTATTGCTTTAAATTTTTTCATTTCTGATTCTCCCTGATCAAGCATTTCTTGAGAAATATTTAAACCAGACATGCCAGGAATATATTTCATTAATTTTGATAATGAACCAAATTTGCCAACCATTCCCATTTGATCTGCAAAATCTTGAAGTGTCAATTTACCACTTTTAAATGAATTATAAACCTTATCTTGCTCTTTTTTTTCTATTTGCTCTTCTGCTTTTTCAATCAAACTAAGAATATCGCCCATTCCCAATATTCTATCAGCCATACGCTCAGGATAAAATTGATCAAGATCATCTATTTTTTCACCAACACCAACAAAAGCTATTGGTTTTTTTAATATATAACGAAAAGAAAAAGCAGCACCAGCACGAGAATCACTATCCATTTTTGTTAAAATGGCAGCATTAAACTGAACTGCTTTTTCAAAAGCAAGTGCAACATTTAACGATTCTTGCCCTGTCATAGCATCAAGAACTAAAAATTTATATTTCGGCTTAAGAACAGTTTCAACATCTTTTAACTCTTGAAGCATAGAATCATCAACATGCAAACGACCAGCTGTGTCGACAAAAACCATTTCTATACCATGAGCCTTTGCATACGCTACAATTTCTTGTGCAGCTTGAACTGGGTCATTACTGCTTGCTCTATAAAAAGTAACGCCAACCTGACCTGCAAGAATCTCTAACTGATCTATTGCTGCCGGGCGATAAAAATCGACAGAAGCAAGTAAAATATTTCTTTTTTTGCCTCTTTTTTTTGCTTGCTTCTGTACAAAATGTGCCAACTTAGCAAGCGTTGTTGTTTTACCTGCTCCTTGTAAACCAAGAACCATGGTAATAGACGGAATTTGAAAAGAAAAATTTGCAGTTTTATTTTGACCACCAAGCAAAGTTAAAAGTCGTGCATGAATGATTTTAATAAACTGCTGTCCAGGATTTAATGATTTTGTTACTTTTTGACCAAGTACATCATTTTTTATTCCCTCAATAAACTCTTGTATTAAAGAATAAGGGACATCAGCTTCTAAAAGGCTATCATTAACCTTCTGCAAAGCTTCATTAATATTATTTTCGGTCAAAGAACCTTTACCGGTAATTTTTTGAAAAATACCAGAAAATTTTTCCGATAAAAAATCAAACATAAACCAAATCCTTTATTCATTCTTTTTATATAACAACAGGCAACAAATATTCTTCTAATTTAACAAAATCACAAAAAATTAATACTAAAAATCCTTTTTTATAAACTATTTTACAACATTTAAAGAAAAAATAAGAATTTGACAATGTCATATTTTCTATTAGAATAATGTTTAGTAAAAAATACTTTTACAGTAGTCTAACTTATATATTTATTGTGAAGCTTTATAATTATGACTAAAAAAGCAATTTCTCCAACATCTTATCTTCCAAAAATACTTGTTCTTGGCATACATGCACCCTATCAAAGAACCAACACTATAGAATCTTACTATCAAGAATTTATGAACTTAGTAAAAACAAATGAGATAGAAAACTACTCAAGTCTCTTTCTAAAGCTAAGAGAAATTAGCCCTGTATACTTTTTTACCAAAGGTAAACTTGCAGATTTAAAAAAATATTGTGATGAACATGAAATAGAAGAAATAATTATTTCTGAAGTTCTTTCCACGCAACAAGAATCTAACCTATCTGACTTTTTAAATATTCCTATTTATGACAGAACACGATTGATTCTTGAAATATTTGAAAAGTCAGCACATTCTGCATCTGGAAAACTTCAAGTTGCCGTTGCAATGCTTGAACACAAAAAGACTCGCCTTTCGGGCAAAGGTGTTGGGATGAGTCAACAATCTGGTTCTATTGGTGTACGTGGCGGTTTTGGTGAAACTGCAAAAGAAAAAGAAACACGTGATATCAATAATAAAATTTTAAAATTAAAGAAAAAATTAAAATCTCTAGAAAAAGCACGAGCGATACAAAGAAAAACAAGACTTTCCAATAAAGTCCCACAAATTTGCCTCATCGGCTATACAAATGCAGGAAAATCTACAATCTTAAATACTCTTACTCAAAGTAATGTTCTTGCTCAAGACAAATTATTTGCAACACTAGAGACAACGACTCGCGAACTTTTTATTAACAGCAAAAAAAAGGGTGTCATTTCTGACACTGTTGGATTTATTCAACAACTTCCACATAAACTCATCAATGCTTTTAAATCAACACTTGACGAACTGCAATATGCAGATCTTCTTCTTCATGTTGTTGATATTTCAGATACAAATTGGCAACTACATATTAAAGTTGTTCACTCTATTTTAGATGAACTTAATGTTGATAAAGATATGCTTTATATTTTTAACAAATCAGATAAACTTCAAGACTTTGAAGAAATTGACCTTAAAGAACTTGAAATTGATATACAAAAATATAACCCACATGTTCTTATCAATACACAAAGCAAGCAAGCTCTTTCTCCATTAAAGTTATTTCTTCACAATTGGAATCCTCAAAAATAAAACCCCTTCTTATAAAAATACTTGAAAAAAGAAAACATCAATACGTATCATAAAAGGTGATCACCGGTTATGATCTTTTTTTAAAAACGTTTTTAAGGAGAAAATTTATGAAAAAACAGTTGCTTTCACTGCTTTGCATACTTGCTCTTGTTGCTGCACCAGCATGCAAAAGAAGAGATGTTAATATAAAAAAACCTAAAAAAGTAATGCCTAAAAAGAAACGTGTACCTAAAAGAAAAGCTATAAAGAAAAAAGCTATAAAAAAGAAAGTTACAAAGAAAAAACGCACAACTAGAAAGAAAAAAAGAGTTACAAAAAAGAAACGTACACCTAAAAAGAAAATGCAGAAAAAAAAGTGTAAAACTAAGAAAAAAAAATATACAAAAAAAAGACGCTCTTCTAAGAAAAAAATGAGAAAGTCTAACAACAAAAAGGCTAATAGCAAAAAAGAAAAAGCTATGAAAAAAAACATGAAAAAGAAAACAGAAAAAAGAAATCCTAAGCCAAAAGTAACAGCAAAACAAAGAAAATTTGCATATTAAAATAAAGAAAATAAAAAAGGGTGTTGATATTAAGTCAACGCCCTTTTTTTATCTATGCTAGCTATAATCTTTACTAGAACCTCTTCAATTTTTAAATCAGAAGTATCAATAATCAACCCATCTTTTGGAACAATCAGTGGTGCTATCTTTCTGTTACTATCCTGCTCATCTCTTTGAACAATTACATCTAAAGCTTCTTTTTGCGAAAAAGAATTACCTCTTTTTTTTTGATCTTTTTGCCAACGACTTGCTCTAACTTTATTTGAAGCTGTTACAAAAAATTTATATTCTGCATCTGGAAAAACAACTGATCCTGTGTCTCTGCCATCGACAACAAGATCATACTTCTTTGCATACTCTCTTTGCATAACAATTAAAGCATCTCTAACTAATTTTTGCTTGCTAATCATTGATGAAAGACCATCAATTTCTACAGATTTTAAAAATGATGTAATATTTTTATTTTTAAAAAAAATTGCAATGTCCAAACCAGAACCACAAACATACTTAAAATCAGCAGCATCGAGTAAAAGTTGTACATCATGTTGTTGAATATTTTTTAATTGCTGATCAGTATAATGACAATAATTTTTTAATAGATAAGCAAGGGCACGAAACAAAAGACCAGAGTTAATATAATAAAAACCAAAATGCTTTGCTATAAGCTGTGCAACTGTCGATTTTCCACTTGCTACAGGACCATCAATCGTAATTATCATTATAAAACTCCAGTAAAAAATATAGGGTACAATATAAGTATATTGTACCCTATATAAAATTTTATAAAATTAACGATCAATTGTTATAGATTATAATATGAAAAAACTACTAAAAAAGCTGAACTTAATTAAAATTGACTTTGAATCTAAAGAGAACTTACATAAAGACCAGCTTTATATACTGAATAAAAACCAAAAGTAAAACCAAATATACCAGCTAAAATAGTTTTTAATGATAAAAAAGGATTATAAACATTAGTAAATAAATTATAATCATCTTGAGAATAAAGAACAAAAATAACTCGTTTTATATTCTTTAACTTATTATTTTGTAAATAGTTTTTTACAGAATTTATAGCTATTTTTGCCAGTTCTTTTTTATCAACATTTCCTGCAAAATTACCGCCACTTAAAAATGGAATATATAATGTAGAAATTTTTTTAGATTCAGAGTGACCTATTACATTTTCATAAGTATTTTTTAATAATTCTTTACCTAGGCTATCGTAATTTATAACTTTTTGCATAGAATTGTCAGAATTAAAGTTTGGAGCAACAGCATGTAGTATAAAATCAACATTTTTCATATTACCAGCAGTTGTTAAGTAACTTTTACCTACTGAAATCTTATGTTCACAAATATTATTCGTATATTTTCTACATTCAAGCTCCAATAAATAGCTTCCATCCTTATTTTTTCCAGCAGCTTTATATATAGCACCGCACACTCCACCACCAGCTTGAAGCCCACTGTTTGCAGCATTTACAATAGCAACACCACCTTTATAACCATCTTGAGCGGGTATTTTTGTAATATCACCTTGTTTAAACAATAATCTTGCACCATTAATGCTTTCAGCAGCAATATTTAAGCTAAATAAAAGCCCTACGAAACTGATAATTTTCATTAATTTCATATAATACTCTTTTTTAATTATTATAATTTATAGCTTATTTTAAATTACTTTAAGATTATATTATAAAATTCAAATAGAAAAACACACAATGAATAATCCTTGTAGGTAGGCTCTTAGAAGAATAAGGCATTACTAATTATAGCAATATAGCTTCAAATTTTTTCATTTTATAATTTTAAACCTTATTTTAATAGATATAACCTCTCTAAGAGGAAATTGATAAACCATAGTGAGATAGTTTAATATTTACAACTTCGTCATTGTGAATTTGCATTCGTCTTTGCTTTTTAAGCCTTGCCGTGACAAGCAAGCAAATGCGGCAATCTCTATTACTAAAAAAAAGTAAATTCCGAACTATATGGCGATATATGCACAAATTAAAAATAATTAAACACTTACCATTGATGGCTCCAATAAGAATTATTCAGATAGCATTTTTAAAAATAATAAAATCATGAAATAATAAAATCATGAAATAATAATTTAGGAGAAATCAATGTTAATAAAAAACAAAATAAAAATCATATTACTTATGCTTATAAGCTGGAATATTAAAGGCGAATACCATCCTTATAAAGCAATTCTTCTTCATCACATTAAAAAAAGAGATAAAGGCATTATCTTTGATAAGAAAAATCATAAATATATATCTCTAGAAGAGGCTAAAAAAAATAAGATAAAATACAGTAAAAATGACATTCGCAATCCACTTGAAAATTATAAGAAACTCTATCCTGATTATATAAAAATTGATTCAAATAATAATAGAACACCTATAATCCCTAAAGAATTATTAAATCACTATAATGGTAAAAAAGTTCTTCCAAGTGAAAAATTTGATCTAAAATTTAATGATCTTTTAAAAGGTGTAGTTGTATCTCCTGAAAATTTAATTAAATATCCTTATTTAAAAGCAAATGATATTTATGAAAATCAAAAGGTAGATGAACTTCTAGATAAACCTTTAAGTTTTTCGAATAAAAAAACTTATAGTTCAGAAAAAAGGACAAAAAAATTCTTAGAACATGCGGCAGCAAATCCTGATGTTGTGGGAGTTTATCTTGATAAAAAAACTAACAGATGGAAATGCTATATGTATGGAGATAAACCAAGAATTGAAAAATTATATTCTCATAAATTTTTATTAAAAGCAAAATGGTATGAGGACGATAACAAATCAACAAAGCAAGAAAATAAACCAAAAATAACTGAAGGTATTTGTAGTTATGCTCTTGCCACAATTGGTATCGGAGTAATTTGTTATGCTTCTTATAAAGGACTCAACTACTTGTACAACTATTTGTTTTCAAATCAAACAGAGAAAAACTCTGATAAAAAATCAGAATTAGGAATATTAACTAATAATAATATTGGATAAACTTTATTTTTTGGTGTTGATATTGCAGTTAAATGCTATATCAACGCCAATAAGTTCGATACTTACTCGACCATTCCAATGGTTCTCTGTCACTCGAGCTGTAATATGCATTGGTTTTTCTGAGTGATGTAGTAATTTTTCAAATAATTATGGTCTATTGAAAAAAATAAGCGATTTTGCAACACCATCGGCAAAAACTGTACATTTAACATGCAAATCTTTTAGTAGCTTTGGAGATTGTACCTGTACCACATTTTGTAATAAAAATAGCGGCTCAACATTAGAGTTGAGTCTTAACTTTATCATTTTACTCGTATGACAAATCCTATTATGTTACTTATCTAGACTTGTTTTTGAACCACTCAATAATCGACTTAACATATCCCTTTTTTGGAAAATCAGAACCTCTATTTGCAGCCTCAAATAAAGATAAATCATAATCACTATCTAAAACAAAAATAATTTCTTTTAATTTTTTAATTTTATTGTTTTTTAAAAAAGTTTTAATTGTATTTACTATTTCTAACACAATTATTTTTTTTTCTTTATCAAAATAATGAAAATCATCTTTTCTTAAAAAGGGTAGATATATTCTTTCTATGCTATTTAAATCCTTTTTATTATTTTCCTTTTTCAAGGAACAAAAATTATAATAAGAACCATTGTTAATTCTATTTAAAACATTTTTATATGATTTTAATAGATCTATCTTTTTATTTTCTAATAAATCGAGATTATTTTTTTTATAAAAAGGTTGATTCTTTACTTTAAAATAAGGAGTACATACATGAAAAACAAAATTAACATTCCTAATCAAACCAGAATCACTAACAGCATAATCTCCTCTATAATAGATCAACGGATGTATACGATACCTACCAAGAATATCAAAGTAGCTATGGTATGTACCTGTATACCTTTCTCTATAGAAATAATGTTCATCATTACGACTAAGAACATCTTCCGCACGACTAAGAACATCTTCCGCTTTACCCGACAATGTGTAATAATCATTAAAATTTCGGTAATCTAGAACTATCGCTACATTACCTTTATAGTGATCTTGTTTAGGCAATGTTAAAATATCACCCTTTTTGAATAAAAGATCTATGCCATTAATTATCTCACAATGTAAATTATTTATCGAAGTAATAATTCCAATTAAAATAACATTTTTCAAATATTTCATATTATTAAATATCTTCTGTAATTATTAAAAATCAACCCTTAAATAAGGGTATAATTAAATATTAAAAAAAAAAAAATTGACTATTAAATAATGCTTATTAATCATATAAATGCTATATCAACAC
This sequence comes from uncultured Pseudomonadota bacterium, assembly GCA_964647685.1. Taxonomy (GTDB): domain Bacteria; phylum Babelota; class Babeliae; order Babelales; family Vermiphilaceae; genus CAZYJE01. Next base: position 22,550 of record CAZYJE010000039.1, read on the forward strand.
CAATAAGCTCAATACTTACTCGACCATTCCAATGGTTCTCTGTCACTCGAGCTGCAATATGCATTGGTCTTTCTGAGTGATGTAACAATTTTTCAAATAATTGTGGTCTATTGAAGAAAATAAGCGATTTTGCAACACCATCGGCAAAAACTGTACATTTAACATGCAAATCTTTTAGTAGCTTTGGAGATTGTACCTGTACCACATTTTGCAATAAAAATAGCGGCTCAACATTAGAATTTCCAAATGGTTCAAGAAGTTGCATATCACTCATAAATTTTTGTGTTAAGTCGGCAGTAGAAATTTCTGCATCAACGACTATTTTTTGCTTTAAATCAAATTCTGTCAGTTGCTCTAAAACTAATTTTTCTAGATTTTCCTTTAATACTGGTAGATTATCAACGTTAAGCGCAAGACCTGCTGCAAGTGAATGGCCACCAAATGTTTTTAATAAATCTTTTGATTCTTGCAGTGCATTAAAAATATTAAAGGCTGGTATTGAACGACATGACCCTTTTGCCTCACCTTTGTCAGTTAAATGAAATAATAGCGTTGGCCTACCGTACTCAGAAACAATTCTTGATGCAACCAAACCAATAACGCCTGGCGCCCAATTTTTGCTGGCAGCAATTATCACATTTTCTTTGCTTAAATCAATGTTGCCATCTTCTATTTCTTTTTTAACCTCATTAAAAATAGATTTTTCTATATCACGACGAGCCTGATTTAATTTAAGCAAAATCATACCAACTTCATCTGTTTCTTGTCTGTCAGAACCAACAAGAAACTTTACACCTTGGCGCGGATCTTCTAGCCTGCCAAGCGCATTAATTTGTGGCGTAATAGAAAAACCAATATCTGTTGAAGAAATCTTTTCTTTTTTTATTTTTCCATTTTTTTTAAGCAAATCTAAAGAGTAACTACTTTCTTTATTTACATGCTGCAAACAGTAGCGAACCCAAAACCTATTTTCACCAGTAAGGGGCACAACATCTGCAACAGTTCCTAACAACAATAGCTCATAAGCCTTTGTTGGCATCGTTAATTTTTTCTTTTCGTACAACAAAGAAAGCAGTTTAAATGCAACACCAACTCCTGCAAACTTTTTATATGGATACTGACAATCATTTTGATTTGGATTTACAATTGCATACGCATCGGGAAGATGATCATGTTGTCTGTGATGATCGGTAATAATTAAATCTATTCCTAATTTTTTTGCCGTCTCTGCTTGGTCAAAAGCGGTAATACCATTATCAACAGTAATAATAACTTTATAGTTGTTATCAGCCGCTCTTTTAATAATTTTATTTGAAATACCATAACCATCTCGAACGCGATTTGGTAAAAAAAAGTTAACTTTTGCACCAAGTGGTAACAAACAGATCATCATCAATGCTGAAGAAGTTATACCGTCAACATCATAGTCACCAAAGATTAATATCTTTTCTTGCTTTTCAATTGCTTGCAAAATTCTATCAACAGATTTTTGTGCATCTTTCATTAATTTTGGATCAAAAACATCTTTTTCAAAAGAGCTAAAAAAATAACCCTGTAAAACTTTTTTATCATCAATTTTTCTTGCAAGTAGAGTTTCTATAAGCGGCAACGATATAGAATATGTCGCTGAAAAATCTAATGCTTTTTGTTTATCAATATCTGGCAAACACCACAGATATTTTTCACCTTGAAGCTGCTGCATAAAAAAATCCATTTTATAGTAAGAAAGAATTGTAACCTTTCTTACTATAAAATGAAACTACTTTTACTTCAAATTACTGTTGGAATTTCTATTTTTCTTGTTGGAATTCGTTCTACTTGATAACCTCTAGAAATTATATATTTTTCTATTTTTCTTTGCATTGCAAAACGAATTTGTTCAATACTAGCAAAAATATTAAACATAATTGTTGCTATTAAATCTTTTGTATGTTCTTTTGTATACAAAAATTTAAACGTTGTATAATAAAACTTCAACCTGCTATCCATATCATACTTTTGGTGCTTAATATATTCTTGAGCCCACTGTTTATCTTTCATTTTTTCTATTAATTTTTTATCTATAATACGAGGGCAATAAAAAGCAGTTGTATCTTTATTTTCTAAAATGGTAACTCCATCTTCAGACAAATTACCTGTAATTTCTGGAAAACTATACACTTTATTAAGTGGATTGTTTGTATTAGTATAGTCTTTTACTTTTTGCATTTCACGATTACCAATAACCTGTGACCCATCGCATATTAAATAAAAAGTTGGTCCATCATTGCCTTTATTTTTAAGCTCATCAGCACGTTCTGCAAGAACTGGTATAGGATTTCCCATAACAACTCCCGCATCTGCAAAATACAATGTTCTAAAATCTGACCAACTTCTTTTTTCATCATGTGCTGGAAGATTTTCGATACCTTTTACAAAATTAAACTCTTCAGAATAAATAGCTCGCAATTTACTCAAAGCACTATCATACAATAAAACTTTAAATATTTTCTTCAAAGGACCATTTTTTTCCATACTGCCAAATAAAAACTCATAAGCGTCACCCAAACTAAAGGCGATAGCTGCAGAACTCATTGCTATAAAGCCTGGCAAACTTACACGATCTGCATACGGCTTGCTGCCAATTGATTTTCCATCATAAAACTGCCTAGAAAAACCCCATTGCGCAACATAAGCATCTAAAGATGCAGAACCAATTTCGTGCGGAGTAATAGAAAACCACCAATATTGCGGAACAGAAAGTACAGAAGAAATAGGATAAGGAATATCACGAGCTTTTAAACGACTGACAATATCGTCCATATACACTTGCTGAGGATCGTTATTATCACCGTACCCTTTAAAAAGTAAATTAGCCAAAAGGCCACTGTACATATCAATAATATTGACCTCTCTATTGTAAGCCAAAGAACGAAGCAGAAGATCTATAATATTTTTAACTTCAGATTTTGAACGAACTTGAATTCCATGACGCAAAACAGAAAATAACTTTTCTTGATACTCTTCAATCGATTTACCACTAATCAACCATGGCCATAAAAACCAGTTTGACCCTGAAAGTGTTGCAATATGTGTCGCTGTGTTTAAAAGTCCAACAACTTCCATTGCTCTACAAAATGCATATGAAACAATCATTGCACGAGCTCCGCCACCACTTAAGGAAATCATGACTTTTGGAAGCGGCAACTGTTGAGGGATTTTCATTCCAACAAATTGCTCCAAAGAGCTACGCATGCTTGCATCTCTGTTTGCAATATAGTTTCGCTCTTCTGCCGACATAACGTCACCGCCAACTCGAACATTTGCAATAGTCTCTTTGTATGGGTTTTGTATAACAGGATTTTGATCTTTTTTAATTTTATTTTTAAATGGAATTGTGACTGTTTGCAGCGTTTTATTTACAGTTTTTTTAAAAAAACGCTGTATCTTTCCAGCACGATAAACCAGTTTATTTGTCGCATTTCCTACAACTTTTACAATCATACGCTTTGTTGCTAAATATTTTGTAAAGTTCAATTTTCTAAATCCACCAACAAGAAACCCAAAAAAAAGAATAAAACCTATAATTTTTTTTCTTCTCACTACAAGTACCTTTTATTTTTCAGTTCTCTCTTTTTTTCTACTCTTTTTTTCAAAGCTTGCTTAATTAACTGCTCATTTGCAATACAATTAAAATCTGTCATTGCAAGAAGCTTTTCAACCTGCTGCTTACTATAATTAAAACTAAATGTTCCAGCAAAACCACCATGAACCGCTTCTTCAATATCAAAATCTTGCAGTAACTCTACATAATCCATAAGCTCATTATTATTTTTATAATAAGAAAGTAGCTCTTGATCATTAACACGCGGCATATACAAAATCATAGGAACAGATAAATCATTTTCATCTTGAAAAATTGTTAAAGATTTTTTATCAACATTGTCATAACTCATGCACGGCAATTTCAAATCATGTTTTTTTGCATATTTTTGAAGTTTTTGTAACTGCTCTTTTCCAGAATTTGCGCTTGAATCAAAAATAAAAATAACATCTGGTGCCTGTTTTAAAACTTTATTTCTATAAGTTAAAAATACTGGATTGTTAAAATCAAGCCCGGCATCTATCAACTTTAAATGTGATTGGTATTTTAATGGTGAATCTTTTAATTTATACATAAAATTATGAATCTTTGCCGATGTAAAACGCAGTTGTCCAATATCTGTTTCTATTAAAGCTTGCAAGCAACCTTTTACTGCATCTAAAAACACTGCTGCAAAAGGCAAATCTTCTAGATAGTCTGGTAAATCGAAAAATTTCATCGCATTTTTATAAATTTTTGTAAATTTTGCAGAAAAAGCAGAACCAAATGCTCCAAGTAAAAAACCAAAACTTTCTTCTGGTTCACATCTTTTTGATTTTCCATTTTTAAATTTTCTTCCTATTGACCAAGAAGGAATATGATAATTTAATTCACAACTACCACATTCAAAAGGAGTAAACTCAAACCAATAGTTCTTTTTATTGTATCCCCCATAAATAGCAGAATAAAGAGGCATTGGATATTTTCCATCAGCAATAATTTCTTGTTGTTCTGACAAATAAACTTCACTTGGCTTATCATTTAAATCTGCAAGTAAATTATTGCCAAGCAAAGCACCATAAATATCAATAACATTAATGTGGTGATTAAATGCAAACTTTGTCCAAACCGGAGCAAAAAAAGCTAAAAAGTTTCCTATGGTTGGTGTTGCAAGACCTTCAGCTATTTTTTTATCTGCTAAAGTTCGATACGATAAAATATCTTTTTCACTACTAATCCACGGAGCGACAAACCATGTTGAACCAGAAAGAGATGAAATATACATTGCTGTATCAAGAAGCCCCAACTTATGAGCGCCCATACAAAAACCCATAGAGCAAATCATTGAGCGCCAGCCACCACCACTACAAGAAAAAGCTATTTCTAGAACGTCTTCATCATCTAAGTCCATCTCAAACAATTTTTGCTGAGCTTTTTTTACATGCTCAAAACGTTTTTTTCTAAATGCCATTTCTCCATCAGATAAGTTGCAACCATGTCGAACATGAGCAATTGTATCTTTATATGGATTGTTAATAATTCTATCTTGATTAGATTTTATATAGTCTCTGACTGGCTTTGCAATTTTTTCAAGAGCATATTCAGCAGACCCGACAAGATCTTCCAATGCTTCTGCAAACATTAAAAATGCACCCTTATATTGTTCTTGATCAAATTCTTGTTCATATCCCAACTGACTAATACATTCATCAGTTGAAATAGCAAAAGATCGACTAAAAACAATAAATAATAACAAAAGCAACTTATTAACGTACTTCACCCGCAAAACCTTTCAAAAAAATAATTTTTAAGAATCTTGCCAGTAGAATAAAATGCTTCTACTCAAAATCGCAATAAACTGCTTTTTTAAGCTTCAGAAGTTTATTAAAACCCCTTTCTAATCAGTATTTACCATGAACATTTTTCAAAAATAATAAAAATCTTTATATTTGTAATTAAACAGGTTTTTTAAAAAATATTAAAGGCAAAATAAAAATGAAAAATTTAAACTATAGAATAATAACTCTGCTACTTCTTATAATCGGATCATCAACAAATTATTCAACTTGTAATATAATACAAGAAATAAGTAACTATTTAAGACCTATGATTGTAACATCTATTGCAACGATGGGATGCTTTAAATATAGGCATCAAAGAAATTTATCAGTACTACTAGGTCTATCAGCTGCAGGTTATTTAGGCTATGATATACATAGTTCATCTGATAACTTAAAAAGTCTAGCATCTAAATATTTTCTGTCTGCTATAACTGTCTATATAACAAATAAGCTTATAAACACAATTCCAGCAGCCGTAATACCAGGAGGAATACCTGATCCAGCACCAGTACCAGAAAGAGAGCCATTAATAGATCATAGTGATTTTGATTAAATTAAAAAAGCAGCCTTTATAATAAAGGCTGCTTTTATCTGTTCTATTTATTTTTTAATGTTGGAAAAAGAATAACATCTTTAATTGATGTTGTGTTTGTCAGAAGCATTGTAAGACGGTCAATCCCTACCCCAACGCCAACTGTTGGTGGCAGTCCATATTGCAAAGCAATAATATAATCTGCATCATAATGATGTGCTTCATCATCACCACTTTCATGTGCTTTTGCTTGCTCTTTAAAGCGTTCTGCTTGATCAAACGGATCATTCAACTCATTAAAACCATTTCCAAGCTCCATTCCTGCAATAAATAGCTCAAAGCGTGAAGCTACTGCTTTGTTTTTCTCACTTCGTTTTGCAAGTGGAGAAACTTCTATTGGATACTCAGTAATAAATGTTGGCTGAATCAATTTATCTTCTACTAACTCTTCAAAAAGAGCAAAAAGCTTTTGACCCCATGAAACGCTTTTGTTTTTTAACGTTATTTTATGCTTTTGTAATGTTGTATCTATAACGTGATCAGCTATGTCTTCTTCTTTTAAATTACCATACTGTAGTACTGCATCTTTCATTGGCAGTTTTACAAATGGTTTTTCAAAATCTATTTGATGATCACCATATACAACAGTCATAGAGTCACATGTTTCTTTTACAACATGTTGCAACATTTTTTCTGTATAATCCATAACAAAGTGATAATCTTTGTGTGCAGTATAAAATTCAAGCATTGTAAATTCTGGATTATGCTTTGTCGAAACACCTTCATTTCTAAAGTTACGATTAATTTCGTACACTTTTTCAAAACCACCAATAACTAAACGCTTAAGATAAAGCTCTGGCGCAATACGCAAATACAAATCCATATCAAAAGTATTGTGATGCGTAACAAATGGACGAGCTGCAGCTCCACCAGGAATTGGATGTAGCATAGGAGTTTCTACCTCCATATACTCATGATTATCTAGATAAGAACGCATAGAACGAATAATTGTTGAACGTTTTTTAAATTTTTCTTTCGACTCTGGGCTACTAATCAAATCTAAATAACGCTGACGATATTTCATTTCAATATCAGCAATACCATGAAACTTTTCTGGAAGCGGATGTAAACATTTACTCAGCAGTGTAAGTTCTTGAACTTTTAAAGTTATTTCACCCATTTTTGTTTTAAATGAAGTTCCTTTAACCCAAATAATATCCCCAAGATCTATTTTATGATGAAATAAATCAAAAAGATCATCACCAACGACATCTTTACGAATATAAATTTGAACACGACCAGTACGATCTTGTATTGTTGCAAAACCAGTTTTTCCATGAAGACGAACCGTTATTAAACGACCGGCAATTGCATACTCTTTTTCATGGTCTTGACTATACTTATTCACAACTTTTTTACATGTTGCATCTGTTTCTTTTGATTCTGGCCAGACATCAATATTATTTTTATGCAAATCAGTAACTTTTTGCAAACGAATTTCATGCTCTTGTGAGTTGGTTCGCTCTAAATTTTTACCTACGGTTTTATTTTCAATACTCATTTTATAACACAATCGCTCTATATTTTTCTTCTACTATATCCCAATTAATAAGGTGCCACCACGCATTAATATAATCTGGTCGACGATTTTGATATTGTAAATAATAAGCGTGTTCCCATACATCAAGACCCAAAAAAGGCTGTAAACCTTGTGACAATGGACTGTCTTGATTTGCAGTTGAAGTAATTACCAATTTTCCATCTTTATCAACAGACAACCATGCCCAACCACTGCCAAATCGTGTTTTTGCAGCATTATTAAACTTTTGCTTAAATTGATCAAAATCACCAAAAAATTTATTAATTTCTTCAGCAACCTTTCCTTGAGGGCTACCTTGACCTTTACTTGTCAAAATCTGCCAAAACAATGAATGATTGTAATGACCACCACCATTGTTAATAACAGCTGTACGTATGCCTTCTGGAATAGAATTTATATCAACTAACAAAGACTTTAATGCCTTACTTTCAAGCTCTGGATATTTTTCCAGTGCACTGTTTAATTTATTAACATATCCTTGATGATGTTTTGTATGATGTATTTCCATTGTTTTTGCATCAAAATATGGCTCTAGGCTGTCGTATGAATAAGGTAAATTAGGTAATATATATTTCATGATATAATTTCCAAAATTAATGTAAAATTTATAATTATATTCAATGTAACAAAAAACTATCTTTTTTCTAATTCATCTATTTTTATAACGATAATAATAAAAAGAAGAAAATCTTTAAAAAAAGCACTTATACCTGGTTTTTATATAATAAGTTGAAAAATAATTTACAAATAGAATATAATATTTTTATATGAAACTATTTATATAGAAACTCTGGTTTCCAGGAGAATAGAATGAAAAAACCAATAATTATCACTTTAATGCTCTTTGCTTACAGCAATATAGAAAGTATAAGCATTAATCAAAGTTTTCCATCTATTAATCTATCTGCAAAAGTGAATCATGTTATTGATATACAAAATAATATAAGCCTTACTGTTTCAAACGGTTCAATCACTCCAAAATCAATAGACAATCTTTCAATTGAAGATCATGACAAACTGTTTATCTCTTTTTCTAAAAAAGAAATTTCTAAAGTTGTAGATTTTTTAAACTCTTTAAACGAAAAACCTAACCAACAAAAAAGCTCTTTTTTAGATAGTTCAATAAAAAAACCAAAAAACCCCTTCTTAAAAGAAAAAATCGAAACTCCAAAACCTTTTGAGAAAAAAGTTGAAAAAATAGCAAAACCTATTGACGAACCTAGAAAACTTTTGGAACAAATAAAAGAAAGTAAAATACAAAATAATGAAAAACAACAAGAACCAGACTTTTTACCTATGAGCCAATCTAATATCATGAAAGATGATATCAATGCAAATATAGATGCTTCAAGAGTAAAAAAACGATCTGACAATAAAATGTTTTTCACCGCTCCATTAGAAAAATATATTAACTACAAGCCACAAGTGAAAATGTATGGCGATAAGGAAAAAGCAGATAGCAAAGATCATGCGAAATTTAATTATAATAATCATAACTTAACAAAAAATAATCAAAACTCTCCTTTACAAGAATCTTTAGATAAGAACAGCAATACAACTTTGAAAAAAAAGAATTATTTTTATGATGAAGATTATGAAGATCAACAAAAAAATGTAGATGAGTCGAGTGAGTATGATGAATATGATGATGACTATGAATATGACAACGACTACAATGATGAAGAAGATTATTAAAAGAAAAGCTTCTATTTTTAAAATAGAAGCTTTTTTTAATAGTAGTAAATAACATCCGTTTTTTTAGACATCTGTAATTTTGTACGAGCAACTTTTTCTTTATAAAAATCATCAGACTTTGCAACAGCCATTTCTTTTTTTAGTGCTGTTATTTCTTTTTTTAAAGTTTGCAAATCTTGCAAAACCACATTATTTTCTTCTTTTAATTTGAGCCAATGTTTATAACCATTAGGACCAAAAAAATATACTCCGACAAAAATAACAAGCTCAACTGCTAAAAATAAATAAAGCACTGACTGTTTAATCATTTTCATTTTTCTATCCTATAAAAAATCAACAACTAATTGATAAACAAGAGCAAAAATAATAATACTCTTGGCAAAATAATATTATTACGCCTATTATCACAATAAACTTCTATAGAAAAATCTTACAATGATATTGTTTTATTTTTATGTGATTTTAAAGGAAAGCTCTATGAAAAAAAAATATATTTATCTTCTTGTCATTGCAGCTATGACAACATTTGCAAAAAAAAAAGAAGATAAAAAATTACCTAAAATCATTACACCAAAAATGTTTGATGATGTTATTTTAAACTGGAATAGTACTTTCGGAGAAACACTTCATATTGTTAAAAACAAACATTATAGAGTTCGTGATCCTGAAAAAATAATGATTAATGCTATTAACGGTGCTCTTACCAGCCTTGACCCTCATTCTAGTTTTTTAGACCCAAAAACATACAAAACTATTTTAGAAATGACCAGCGGAGAATTTTTTGGTATTGGAATTGTAATCGACAATACAAGAAAACCAAAGGATAAATTTTTACTCATTATCGACACTGTTCCTGGTGGACCATCTGATAAAGCTGGCATAAAACCACATGATAAAATTATAGAAATTGATGGAAAGATTTTAGACGGTATGACAACAGAAGAAGCAACTGCAAAGCTTCGCGGTGAACGCAAAACAAAAATTCATATAAAGGTACTCAGACATGACAAAGAAAAGCCTTTAAAATTTGAAATTGAAAGAGACATTGTCAAAGAACAAACATCACTTGCCTTTAACATTCAAGGTTACAACATCGCTTATCTGTCTTTAACAAGTTTTACCAATACAGCAGCCCAACAACTTGAAGCCCTTATTAAAAAATCAAAACAAAAAAACTATAAAGGGCTTATTTTAGATTTACGTAATAATTCAGGTGGACTGCTTTCATCTGTAATTGATATTTGTGGACTTTTTCTTCCAAAAAATAGTTTAGTGGTAACAACACGAGATAAAACAAATAAAAATACAGAAAAATACGAAACAAACAGAAAACCAATTGCCAACAAGAAACTACCAATATTTATTCTTATCAATAATTACACAGCTTCTGCTGCAGAAATACTTGCAGGATGTTTGCAAATACATTCAGAAAAACTTGATAGCAAAAACAAAAATCATCCAATGGTCTTTTTGGTTGGCTCAAAAACGTTTGGCAAAGGATCGGTGCAAGAAATAATACCTGTGAGTAATAACTCTGCAATAAAACTAACAACATCTTTGTATTACTTACCAAACAATAAAACAATTCAAGGAAAAGGAATAACGCCAGACTTTGCAGTAGAAAAACAATTTCCAGAAACTGAGCAGGTCATATGGTTCAAAAAATTCTATGGTAGTGAACACGCTCTTAACAATACACTTATTGCTTACGATGAAAAACCCAAAGAAGAAGATAAAAAAGAAAAGTCAAAAGAAAATGATGTAACAAAAAAATGGTCTGAACGAGTAGAAAAAATGCTACAAACCGATAACCAATTTTTATCTGCAGTAACACTCATTAATATATTTGACACAGCACAAACAAAGTGCCCTGCAAATATTTCCACACGCAAAGATGCAATCAACTATTTAGAAAATATGTTTGCTTTAAATAAAAAATTAGAAATAGAAGAAATAAAAATCTAAACTCTGCCTATTGACATTACCAATAAAAAGACTACGATAAAGCTTTATTCCTGATAATAAAGCTTTATCGTAGTCTAAAAGTAATTAACTTATAGGTTTTTAAATTTGAAGATCATATTAAGAAAAAAAGATCGACATACATTGCTGGTTATTTTTCTTATCATTTTTATAAGTTTTTTTATTTTCCTTCTGACCTCGTACAGGCCTCCAAATAAATACAGTACACTTAACTTTACAACAAGAAAAAACTTTCAATCAAAGACAAGTAATAATTAAATTTACTAAAATAAATTTCTCTTCAATATATTGATGGCAGCTTGTCATTTACCGTCCCGTCATTGCGAATTTGCGTCCGTCTTCGCTTTTTAAGCTTCGCCGTGACAAGTAAGCAAATGTGGCAATCTTTGTTACTAAAAATAGAGTAAAGCTTAACTTATATGACTATAGACGAAACAACCTAGGTCTTGGCAACATTTGACTATAATAATTCTTAATATTCGTCTTTGCGAGCGAAGCGCAGCAATCCAGATCTTTAAAGAAAAAATAACCGTGATAAATATAATAAAACATCTCTTAAAACTCTAAAAAGGATTATTTATAGGCATTTTTTAAGGCACTACCTATAGAACTTGAAAAACAACCTTAAAATTGCGCCCTGGCAATTTCTATATAAAACAAAGGCCCTATATCGCCTCAAGCAGCCTCTCATAGCACTTGACAAAATACTTATATAATTTATATTTGTAATTAAATAGAGATTTGTAAATATGTTCAAAATATCGATTTTATCGTAAAAGAGCATAAATTCATAAAAATGGAGAGGGTTACCTGTCTCGGCATAGTCTAAAATAGGAGAAGACGAATGAAGAATATAATGAAAGTTTCTAAAAAAATAGCTTTAACAGCTACTTTTGCAGGTTTATTTGCGTCAAGTAATTCACAAACGATGTTTAACCGTTTATATAGATCTGTTACACCTACATTTGCCAAGTCATACTTTGCAAGCATAAAACCTTTTAAATCAGCAACCACAAAACGAACACCTAATCCTACAAAAAAACTTTATTATTCAACTTTTCAAAAACAAAAAAATACAATATCAAAAATACATGCTGAAAAAAATGAAAATTTAATAAAACAAAAATTTGGAAAAGAACTTTCAAATAATAAAATAAAAAAAGTTGTTAACGAAATACTTAAACATGAAGAAATAGAAAATAAAAAAAATAATTATGTATTTTATCATGCGTGTAGCACAAAAAATCAAGTACAAAAAAATATCACTAACTTATTTTATCAGAGTAAATATGGGAAAATACCCAAAAATCATTATTTTTTCAACTTAGATGACCAAAAAATTAATAAAGATTTAACGATAGAAGACTATCCTTCTTATATAGACACATGGATTAATATATTAAATAAAGAAGGGTCTATTGATCTTATTCAAAATAAGGTAATAATAAAAAATGATAAAAAAACACTTTACGATAATTTTACTAAAGATCTAAACTCTATAACAGACCCAAAATACTCAAACCGGCTATATTTTTTTAATAATGCTCTTTTTGGAAACTCTAATAAAATAGGAGCCAGTACTTTTAATTACTTTTTAGAAAATAATTCATTTAAAAATGATAAAAAACCATCATGGAACTTCATAAATGAATACAAAACAAAAATAGAAAAGTATGAAAAAGATTTTTTAAAAAACCATGAACATGGTTTCATTCATGCTATATCAATACCTAAAAAGAATATTAATCAATATGTAGCACCAGTAAAAAACTGTGGAAATATAGATATTATAAAGATTAATGGTATAGAAGAAAAAGATACAGAAAAAATAATCTCTTCTTTCAAAGATAACCCAAATAATTTATATTTCAGCTATAAAAACAAGCCTCGTTTTTATAACGACGATTATAATCAATATACGTATGACACTTATATTTATACAGACAAAGAAAACTTTGACAATTTAGAATTTGGCATACCAGAAGAGTCTCTTAATAATCCTTATGATACTAACATAGGTAGAAAAACTTTTTCTATAGAAAATGATAACTCTCATGAAAAATTATTAACAAAACTAAAAAAAGATATTAAAAAAAACTCTAAACATAACCCCGAAAATAAATATTCAGAATTTGTACAATCTTTACATACTGCAGCTCAAATAAAAAATGTTACACCTCAAGAGCTCATTTTCAACAGTAAATTATTAAGAGAATCCGACAATATCATTAAAAACTTAACTAAAAATAATTATTTAAGATATAAATATGAAACAAAAATGAAAAATTATTAAGCAAAAAAAGCGAAGTTACAAACTATGTAGCTTCACTTTTTATTTAAATAACTTTTCTATTCTACTGTTACAGATTTTGCTAAGTTGCGAGGTTTATCGATATCTCTGCCAAGTTGTTTTGCAATATGATACACAAAAAATTGCATAAGGCCAGTCATAGAAAGTGGGCCCAAAAGCATTTTAACATTTGGTAAAATAAAGGCAGTATCTGCAATATTGCACAGCTCATCTTGCCCTTCAAATGCAAAAACAATTACATGTCCATTTCTTGCTTTTACTTCTTGCGCGTTGACAACCAACTTTTTATAAAGAAGTGGATCTTGATGAGAAAAAATATACACAGGTGTTTCATCATCTACAAGTGCAAGAGGACCGTGTTTTAACTCTCCTGCAGGGTAACATTGTGCAAAGACATAGGATATTTCTTTAAGCTTTAATGCAGCTTCTAAAGCAAATGGATAACTGATATTTCTACCAATAAAAATACCTTTTTTATATTGGCAGTATTTTTTTGCTAAAATATCTAAAATTTCACACTTATAGCGCTCTATATTTGATTCCAAAATTTCTGCTATTACCAATAAATCTTGCTCCGATTGCAACATTTGCTTTTGTGTAATAATTTTTTTCTCTAATGCAATACGATTTGCAAACCAATACAAAGCAGTAAGCTGTGTTGAAAAAGCTTTTGTAGAAGCAACTGCAACTTCTTGACCTGCTTGTGTAAACAAAAAACCCGAAGCTTGTCTGACCATGGTGCTTGAAGGAACATTTGTCAGCGCAATTGTTGGAAGCTCTAAATCATTAATCATAGAAAGTGCTTGTAGCGTATCTGCCGTTTCTCCAGACTGAGAAATTGCAATATAAACACTATTTTTTGAAGGGAAAAAATTCATATACCGAAACTCAGAAGCCAACAATACTCGTACTGGAATCATACAAATTTCCTCAAAGAAAAATTGTGCTATTCTTGCTGCATGCCACGACGTTCCACAACCTATAATTGTTACTGACTCAAGCTCTACCGCTTGTTCTGCTGTAATGCCAATATAGCTAAAAATATCTTTGCTTATTGATTGTAAAAAATTGACAGTTGAACCAATTGCAGTTTTTTGCTCATAAATTTCTTTGAGCATGTAGTGCTCATAACCATCTTTGTTGGTAGCAGAAAACGTTGCATCAAGCTGTTTACAAACAACAGACAAAGGTTTTCCAGAAAAGTCATAAACTTTAACAATATCTTTTTTAAGCAACGCAAAACTTTTATCTGGCAAAAACATTACTTTTTTTGTTTTACCAACAAACGCTATAGGATCTGATGCAATAAAAAGTTCACCATCTCCTATGCCGATGCACAGTGGAGAACTTTTTCTAACTGCAATCATAGTGTCCGGCAAGTCTTGTAGTAATGCAATAAAAGCGTAAGCACCACTTAAATGATTTACTAAATCAACAACTGTAGACTTGAGCGTTTGATGAGACTTGAACAATGCCTCAAATAAATGTGCAACTATTTCTGTATCTGTATCAGAATGAAAAACGTGACCAGCATCTAAAAGCTCACGCTTTAATTCATGATGATTTTCAATAATGCCATTATGGACAATAGATATTTTCTTTTCACAATCAAAATGCGGATGTGCATTTTTTTCTGAAGGTGCGCCATGAGTAGACCACCTGGTATGACCAATACCCAAAAAACCATCGATAGCAGATTGAGATAATTTTTTTTGTAAATTACTCAATCTGCCTTCAACTTTTTCATACACCAATCGATTATCAACCGGATCTAAACATGCAAATCCAGAAGAATCATAACCCCTATACTCAAGTCGAGAAAGTCCCTCAATAACAAATTTCTTGCTATATCGTTTGCCTATATACCCTACTACACTGCACATTATACGACCTTTTTTAGGAATCAATCATGATGAAATTGGATATGAATATGTTTTTAACGTTTTGTAAATTGGAATTTAGCTCGCGCTCCACGTTGACCAAACTTTTTACGCTCTTTAACGCGTGGATCAACAGTCAATAAACGAAACTTTCTAAGATTTTTTCTTATAGATTCATCAATAGAAACAAGCGCACGTGCTATACCAAGTTTAACAGCGTCAGCTTGAGCGTTAACTCCGCCACCTTTTACATTAACTTGTACGGTATAATTACTATCTAAAGACAATGCTTTTAATGGAAAATCTACTTTTGACTGATTAAACGTTGTGTCAAAGTAAGAAGTCATTTCTCTTCCATTTACAGCAATTTTACCATTACCACGACGTAACCAAACACGCGCAATAGCACTTTTTCGTCTTCCTACACCGTGTCCTAATGGACTACCAGCTTTAGATTTTGAACTAGAAGCAACCTTTTTAGGTTGTGACGAATTACTAGATTGAGTTTTTTTAGTTGTCATTCTTTAAGAACCTTTTAAAATAATAACCCGAAATAAGGCTTAAAACAATATGTAAGTAGAGTACCTAAAACTATGAAAAAGTCAATACGTCCAAAACAATACAGTTCTTATTTTTCTTCAAAAAGCTCTTGGCAAGCAAGACAACGTACAGCATTGGGAAATAACGTTAATCGTTTAGGTCGAATTGATTCATCACAATCAATACAAACACCATACGTACCCTCTTCTATCATTTCAAGCGCTTGTACTATTCGCCGATGCTCTTCAACCTCTGTATTTTGCAAAGAAGATCGCAATGATTCCATAACAGAAGAAAAAGTTTCATCTCCTTGATCTTGTACTTGCCCATCACTAATAGACTCTGATGACAAAGCTGAAAGTTGCTCTTCTAATTTTTTTTTTCTTTCAAGTAACTGCTTTTTTACCGCCTCAAACTTTTTTTTTGAATCACTCACTCTTTTTCCTTTTGTTTTTAAAAAATTGCTTCAATAACTCTACCGATTTTTCACTACATACTCCTTTAATAATAGTAATAGCATTTTTGTTATATACCTGATTATTTATTGCATTGTCAAGCTGGTAACCAAACAGTGGAGAATCTGGCCCATAAACAACTCCTGTAATTCGAGAAAGCTTTAACAAGCCCATACACATCGTACAAGGCTCAAGTGTTACATAAAGCCAACAATCATCAAGTCGCCAATCTTTTATAAATGCACAAGCCTGTTTAACCGCAAGCACTTCTGCATGAAAAGTCTGGCATTTATTTTTTTCAACCTGATTGTATCCTACGCCAATGACAGCACCCTCTTTATTAACAACGACTGCTCCTATGGGAACTTCATTGTTTTCAAAAGCTTCTTGCGCTTGATCTAAAGCTTTTTGCATATAATATGTATGTAATTTTTTTTCCATTTTTCTTTATTTCATTTTAACTCAGCTACAGTAAGAAAGGTGCATTGTAGCTTTTTATCCTAAACGACAGTAAGTCTCTTGTAACATGGTACAAATCCTATTTATTCTATATACTTAGTTTAAACAAGTTTTGAAAAATAAACACAACCTTGCAAGAACAAAAATATACATAAGAATCCAAGGAGGAAAACCTATGTCAAAAGAAACTTCAACAAAAAAAAAAGAATATAAAGCTACCTCCATTAGGATAATGGAAGGCCTTGAAGCCGTTAGAAAACGTCCAGGTATGTACATTGGGTCTACAGGCCCAAAAGGACTGCACCATTTAGTTTATGAAGTTGTAGATAATTCTGTTGATGAAGCACTTGCAGGTCATTGTGACACCGTACAAGTAACACTCAATAAAGATGGATCATGTTCTGTAGAAGATAATGGTCGCGGTATTCCAACTGATATTCACCCAAAAGAAAAAGTATCTGCCGCACAAGTTGTTATGACAAAGCTGCATGCTGGTGGTAAATTCGATAAAGATTCATACAAATTTTCTGGTGGTCTTCATGGTGTTGGTATTTCTGTAGTAAATGCTCTTTCTAGTTCTTTAGAACTTACAATTTTTAAAAATAACAAAAAATTTGAACAATCGTACAAACGCGGCAAACCTCTTAACAAATTAACCGTCACTGGTGAAACAGAAAAGCACGGGACGCTTGTTCGCTTTGTACCAGATCCTAAAATTTTTACCGAAACAGTAAACTTTAATTTTGAAACACTTTCATCTCGTATGAGAGAACTTGCTTTTTTAAATAAAAAATTACGCATTATTATTACTGACGAACGTAATGATAAAAAAAATGAGTTCTTTTTTGAAGGTGGAATAAAGTCTTTTGTAGAACATGTTAATACTAAAAAAACACCTGTCTATAAAAACATCGTTCATCTAGAACAAGAAGATGATACTCATATTTTAGAAATAGCGTTTCAGCATAATAGTGGGTATGGCGAACAACTCTATTCTTTTGTTAATAATATTAATACAGTTGAAGGCGGAACGCACGTTTCTGGTTTTAAATCTGCTTTGACAAAAATTTGTAACAAAAAAGCACAAAGTTTTAAAGTCCTTAAAAGTGGTGAAAGTTTTTCTAGTGAAGATGTTCGTGAAGGACTTGTTTGCATTATTAATATCAAAGTCCCTGAGCCACAATTTGAAGGACAAACAAAAACAAAACTCGGTAACAGTGAAATAAAAGGTATCGTTGACAAATGGGCTTTTAGTTTCTTAGATAGTTACTTTGAAGAAAACCCTGCAACAGCAAAAGCTATTTTACAAAAGGCTGAAGTTGCAAAACGTGCACGTGAAGCTGCAAAAAAAGCTCGAGAAATTACACGAAGAAAAACAGTTTTAGAATCTGCTATTTTACCAGGAAAACTTGCTGACTGCTCAAACGAAGATCCTGCATCAACAGAACTGTTCATCGTAGAGGGTGACTCTGCTGGCGGATCTGCAAAACAAGGTCGTGACAGATTTAACCAAGCAATTCTTCCAATTAAAGGTAAAATTTTGAACGTAGAAAAAGCTCGTGTTGACAGAGTTCTTTCTAATGAAGAAATTAAATCTCTTATTTCTGCCGTTGGAGCTGGCATTAGAGATACTTTTAACCCAGAAAAAGCTCGGTATCACAAAATAATTTTAATGACAGATGCCGATGTTGATGGTGCACATATTAGAACTCTTCTTTTAACATTCTTTTACAGATATATGAAACCTCTTGTAGAAGCTGGCTATTTATACATTGCACAACCACCACTATATAAAGCAAAAATTGGCAAAAAAGAAGAATACCTCAAAGATGACACATCATTAAAAGAGTTTTTATCAAACTGGGCAAAAGAGCAAACAACGCTACTTGTTAACAATAAAGAGATTCCACATGACCAGTGGAACAATCTTCTTGAAGCAATAAATGAATATGAAGATCAACTAGAAAAAATAAGTCGCATTTTTTATATAACATATTCTAATATTCATGCGCTTGCCCTGTATATGCTGCAAACACCGTGGATAAAAGGACAAACTGTAGAGCAGTTAATCAGTTCACTCAAAACACAATTTAAAGACTATACAATAACAGCTGAATACCCAGAATTAACAGTAGAAAATGAGAACGAAAATGAAGATGGTGAGCCAGTAGTTGCAAAACCTATCTCTGAAGATGATATTATTCTTAACTTCTCTCTTTTAAATAAAAAATGGCAAGTTAAGCTTTCTTTCTTTAAGTCACAAGAACTGGAAGAATTAATAAAACTTCTTGAAAAATTACCACTTCTTGAAGAAAATCAGTGGACATTGAAAATAAAAAACAAAGAACGCAAAGTAACAAGCACTGGTGCAATCAACCTTATCAAATCTATCGCTTCAATTAGTAAGCCATATCTTCATATACAACGATACAAAGGTCTTGGTGAGATGAACCCTGAGCAACTTTGGGAAACATCTATGGATGCTGAAAGAAGAACCATTTTGCAAGTAACACTTGATAATGCAGAAAAAGCTGATGCTTGGTTTACCAAATTAATGGGTGATGATGTTTCTGGAAGAAAACATTTCATAGAAGAATTTGGCCACTTTGTTAAAAACTTAGATGTCTAAATAGTATTGCAAAATAAATAAAAAGCCCCTTATTATAAATTATAAAAACTATAATAAGGGGCTTTTTATTATGAATACAAAACTACTTTATTTATCTTTTCTTCTTAACCCAATAACACTTTTTGCGACTCATCAACAAACAAAACCGCTTCAAACAGAAATTAATGCTGCTCAGCGATTAGAAAAACTAACACAAACGATTAACTCTATCAAAGATTCAATTGCTATGTATGAACAAGCAAAAGAGCGTAATGACTCTCTTAACCTTTGCATCATAACAACCTATAATGGCAGCACAAGTTCTGAACAAATAATTTCAAACCTTTATCATCACCTTAGTTATTTTGAAGCACAACTGAAAAAACTACAACGCCAAATAGTCAGCAATAACTAAACACCCTTTAGAAACAAGTAAAAAATCGTGGTATCATAAACTATATGATTACCGCGATTAAAAATTTTATTACAAAACACTCCCTTTTAAACTCTAATGATACTGTCATTGTCGGTCTTTCTGGTGGACCTGATTCAGTTTTTTTATTACATGTACTTTGCATGCTAAAAAAACAAAATATTTTAAACAATATTATTGCAGCTCACCTTGACCATGAGTGGCGAAAAGATTCTCATGAAGATGTTCTTTTTTGTAAAAAACTCTGCCAAAAATATAACGTGCAATTTATCTCTCAAAAAATATCTCAGCTTGATAAAATTTTTAAAAACAAAGGCTCAAAAGAAGAACTCGGAAGAAAAGCTCGACGTTATTTTTTTGAGTCCATTGCAAAAGAATATAATGCTGATGTTATTGCCCTTGGCCACCACGTGCAAGATCAACAAGAAACTTTTTTTATCCGTATGCTTCGTGGAGCAACACTGACTGGTCTTTGCGGCATAAAACCTAAAGACAAACTTTACATTCGACCACTACTTCAAACAAATAAAAAAAATATTATCAACTTTTTAGATCAAAACAATATTACTTACCTTGTTGATGAAAGCAACAGTTCAGATATTTTTTTAAGAAATAGAATTAGAACAAAACTTATTCCTGCAATTAAAGCATGTGACACAAGATTTGATAAAAAATTTAATGACAGCCTAAACTCTTTGCAAAAAACAGAATCTTTTTTAACAGATTTGACCAGAAAAACTTTTTTGAATATTTATAAAAATAACAAAATAAATAAAGAAGAACTTCTAAAGTTGCACCCAGTTTTACTATACAGAGTTCTTTCTTTTTGGTTCATTTACGAACAAGTTTATCTACCTTTAAGCAAAGGTTTTTTAAAAGAAATAATAAAATTCTTACGACAAACAGGAAATAAGACGCATCAAATACATACCTCATGGTCTCTTGTTAAAAAAAACAAATATACATATATACAAAAAAAATAAGTTCTATTGCCAAAAACACTCAAAAAAAGGTACTATGCAATAGATTACATCTAAAGGAGATGTTGTAATAACATATGTAATGAAAGTATAAACCTTATGAATAAAAACTCTAAACAAGCCTTGCTTCTTGTTTTATTTTTTTCTATAGGTTTGCACATCTGCCTCCTTCTTTTGCTTCTTTTTAAACAAATTGACAATCCAATAAATAAAAAAACAGACATCAAAAAAAAAGAAGCTAAAATTATTTTTAAAGACCCGAAAAAAAAACAAATCAAGCCTAAATTTACTGCTGGCAAATCACACGGCGCTCCTTTTTTGCAGCCACAAACAAAAAATATTGCTCAACAAAAACCAATTCAATCTTTAAAAAAAATAGAGCCTCAAAAAAAATTAGAAAAACTTAAGCAACCACTTCAACCTAAAAATCATTACAAGCCTCATAAAGTAAATACAAGGGCGTACAAAAACCTAAAAACTTTAGCCTTGCCTCACAAAAAGTTTTTCCCTATCCCAAAACCCAAAATAGAAAAAGAAAAAAAATTAACACTTGCAGACCTTACAAAAAAAGTACTCGCACAAGCACAAAGACATGGAGCCACAAGGGACCAAAACTCTAATCACTTAATTAACATAACTGGCAAAAATAGAGGCAAAGCAACAGCTGATCAGCTAAAGCACGAGCGTTACATTGCAAAATTATTTGAGTGCATGCAAACCTCATTTAAACTATTTCAACCAAGCTTTAGATTTACAATTATTCCAACAACACAAAGTTTGGTTACCGCAATTAATCTAAATTTAGATACAAAAGGAAAAATAATAGACTTACAACTTGTTCAATCTTCTGGCTGCACACAATATGACTTATTTGTTATGAAAGTTATAAAAAATGCAGGGACATCATTTCCGCCCCTGCCAGAATATTTCAAAACGCATCGCTATTTTGTGCCAATGCAATTCCATACACCAACCTATGCACTAATGAGAAGGCAACCTCAACCACACATTCCAGTGTGATTATTAAATTGCAATAAATTAAAACCATCCTTGTTTACATAAATAAAAAATGCCGTACTCCGCATCGAAACTATTTACTTCAAATTCAGAATCATTTTTGGAATAAAATTCTTTATAGTGATTACTTTTAAATTGTAATGATAAATGAATAAGGTTATCTAAAGAAGATACTCCTTTAGCTAATTCTTTATATCCCTTCTTTTTTATAAATGTATGCAAAGGTATTTTTTTTACCTTTTTAGGAGCTTGAAACTTTCCAGCTTTTAAACAATTTACCGAAAATAAAAAGACCAAAACATAAAAACATAATTTTTTAAACATTAAAAAAAACTTTCTTACCATATAACTTTTGAATAAAATATTTTTATAAAAATACTAAAAATAAATCTTTTTAATAGGAAAAATTACTATTAATTAAAAATTTAAAAAATTAATACTTTTTTAAAAACTTTATAAAAGAAAAAACTTTTTATTTAACATTGATAAAAAATAAAAACAAAAGACTTGGCCCACAAAAGTCGGCTATGATACTCTATCAATATAAAATAAAAAACTGGAGAATTAATGAAAAAACTACTTTTTATGCTCACTTTACTTTTTGTAACAACAAAAATAACAAGTAACTATTTAGAGCCATTTACGATCCAACTTGAATCAAAATGGATCGACCTTGAAAATAGCACAGCTAAAATTAAAAAATTTGGCGGAAAATGGATTTTGGCTGGTAGCATAACTTTTAAAAAAAGATCATCTGAAACAGTTTACCTTGATGAAATTAAACTTTCTTGGAAAGGAAAAACTCTCAGCAATCTTACCGGGTCTTTATATGTTGTAAATAAAACATTTTTACCTATAGAAAAATACCTCGTTTGCGACAGCCTCTGGAAAGCATCGGAACAACAACTTTTGTTAAAATTTGATAAAGAACATACTCTGGGAGCAAGAAACACCTACTATTTGGTCCTTACCGTACCAGAGGACCTTGAAGACACAGTCAAAAAAGGTGAATTTACAATAGAAAAACAAAGTCTTCCGTGCCCATTTCAAGATTACCTTCAGAATAACAAAATTGCCCTATCTCTTAATAATGCCAAACCTTCTATTACGAACTAAAAAACACGCTTTTGCAATAGAGATAGGCTTATTTTTATGATATACTATGAACATATAGTTTAATTTTCATTGAGTAAATATATTAAAAATTATGAATAAAAACGATTACTACGATATACTTGGTGTTTCTAAATCAGCTAATAAAGATGAGATCAAAAAAGCTTATCGAAAATTAGCAATGAAATATCATCCAGACAGAAATCCTGACAATACAGCTGCAGAAGAAAAATTTAAAGAAGCTGCAGAAGCATACGAAGTATTGTCAAATCCAGAAAAACGTCAACGTTACGATCGATTTGGCCATGCTGGCGCACAAAATATGGGTGGCGGACATGGACATAATATGAATATGGACGATATTTTTTCTCAATTTGGAGACGTTTTTGGTGATATGTTTGGTGGCGGCGGTAGACAACGTTCTCAAAAAAGAACAGGTCCAACTGCAAAACGTGGTCATGATCTTCATAAAGATGTAACTATTAGCCTTAAAGAATCTTTTACAGGCACAAAATATGAAATTAAATATTATCACTTTTTCCCTTGCAAAGATTGCTCTGGAAAAGGAATGCAAGCAGGAACGACAATAAATCATTGTCAACCATGTAAAGGTTCTGGGCAAATGCATATTCGCCAAGGCTTTTTCATGTACTCACAAACCTGTAACAGCTGTGGTGGCCAAGGTTACTCAATTCCTTCACCATGCAAACCATGTGGTGGTCAATCTCGGGTACAAAAATTTGATAAATTTTCAGTTACTATTCCAGCAGGTATTTTTGACAACGCAGAACTACGCGTAACAGGAAAAGGTGATGCAGGTGTTTATGGTGGCCCATCTGGAAACCTCTTTTTACGAATTAATGTCACTCCAGACAAAAATTTTAGACGCGTAGAAGACAATCTTGAATGCACAATGATGCTCACCTATCCTCAACTTGTTTTTGGCTCTCAAGTAGAAATCGAAAGCATTGACGGCAGCAAAGAAACAATTAAAATTCCAAAAGGTTGCCCTGTTGGAGAATATATCATTATTCCAGGCAAAGGATTTATCAGCAAAAGAGGTAATAAACGAGGGAACCTTGTTGTTGTTACCCAATGTCATATTCCAAAAAAACTTGATGCTGAAACGAAAAAAACGTTACAACAGTATACAAAGCAAATTGGCATAAAGGTAAATAAATCAAATGATGGTAGCATTGTTGGATTTTTTAAAAAATTCTTAGGCTAACACCAAAAATTTAATAATTAAAAAGCAGCTCACTATTTTAGTGAGCTGCTTTTTAATTTTATAGTTAAGAAAATTTATTCTGGATAACTATACATCGTTACCATCAGAATCGACTTCTGTTGCCATAATCGTATCATTAAAAAAATCTTCTTGAATTTCTAGCTGCTTAAAAGATTCAAAAGATTGAAACATAGCATCTTTAATTTTTTTATCTAAAGCTTCTTCTAAAGAGTTTACTTTATTTTGTACATCTTTTATTAAAGTTTCATTATAACTACTGCCTTTTTGAACCTTTTTTAAGATACCTAAAAGCTCTTGATTCTTTTCTATAAAATCTTGCCGCAAAAAATAAATAACCTGATCTTCTTGCTTATAGTTTTTTCTATATTCTTTAATTAAGCTTACAACATCGCTTTTTGTAACATACTCTTTTTCCTGAAGGTGATCTTTTAGTTTTTCTTCATTTATATAATTTTTTTCTTCCAGATCCTGAGGCGTAACATAACAACCTTTTAAGATGCTGTACAAAGATTCTCTTGCCGTCTTTCCTTTTTGCTGATAAATGACACTTTCTTTTAAATCCTCAAACTCTTGTTTACTTACAAAATCGTCCTGCAATTTTTTATAACCCATTTTTTCTGGATTGGATTTCTTTGAAAAAAGCTTTAAACATAATGATTGTACGCCACTAAAAACTGTCCAAGTGGCAAAACTTGTAATAACTTTTCCTTTGTTTTCCTGAACCTCTTTTTTTGCACGAGTTATAATATGCATAGAAAATGTATGAGAAGAAAAAATTAAACACAAAATCAAAGACATACTCTTTTTTTGTAACTTCACTAACTATCTCCTTGATAAACTATTTATAAATTATTTACTTATGTAGACATACCAAAAAGAAAGTTTTTCGTACAGATAAATAATGGGGTTATCAAAATAAAGAGATTGCCACACTTGCTTACTTGTCACGGCGAAGCTTAAAAGACGAACGCAAGTTCGCAATGACGGAACGGTAAATGTCAAGCTACATGACTATATGAACAAAATAATAAAAAAACTAAATCCCCATACCGCGTTTTTTACGACTTTTTTGCGAGAGCATTGACTTGTATGCATGTTTCATGCCAACTTTACAAATAAGTTGATAAAAAAATTCTCTGTCAGCTCCTTTTACAACTGCTTGCTCATGTGCTTCGGCAAGCGCTACTGGGTAACCATTTCCTTTTTTACACTGATCCAAAATCATAGCCGCAATTTGATCTACAAGCGACTCATTACAAGCTATCCAATAAGGAATTTCTATACGGGCAATTTCTTCACCGACATGTAAATAAAAAAAATAAGGCTGAACCTCAACAGGGTAAAAACGGGTAATTGGCGAACTACTTTTAAATAATGTTGACCTATAATAAGGTTGTAAAAAAAAACTCGCAACAATGGTATCGACAATATGATCAACTTTTTTATAATTTGTGCAACCTTCAAGCTCAAAATCGCACAAAGCAATTCGAATAAGATTTACCAGCTCTTTGCCTTTTGAAAGGCTAATATAACCAGCATGCAAAATTTTATATTTATACAGTTGATTTAACTGATCCAAATAACTTTTTAAAAACAAATCTTTTACCGCCCTGTCTTTTGATTCAAGATGCCAAAAAATAAGTGAGCCATCGAACAAAAAAATAGAAGGTGCTACAAGATTTTGCTTTATTTTTAACGCTTGATTTATACCCGCTTCAAATTCAAACTCTTGGCGTCTGCAGTTTACAATTTCTTGTAAATTATCATTTAAACCACAATCATCATCACCAGTAAAAACATATGGCGTTGAATTAAAGATAACAGGATTATGGCAGCTGCCATAAATAATTTGAACAGAACCAATATTAATCAAATAACAACCAATACCCTGATGCCGATCTGGATAAATTTGCGAACCATCAACACCAAGCACGCAGTAAGAACTATTTTGTGGATTTATTAAATAAGAATCATTTAAATTTCCAACCCACGATGGAACCATCCATGGAGTTGAAATAGAAGATAATTTATGAACAAAAAGAGGATCAGCACAAATTTGTAGCCATATTTTTTTTGCAAGATCACGTTCATCAGAAAAATCTGTGAACAGTTTATGACTTACATTTTGTAATTTTTCTAACAATTTTGCATGATCAAGCACTGAACCATTACCTCTTAAGAAATGCTGCTCCTGCAAATAATTTTTTAATAAAAATATAGATTACCACGTTTGCTTACTTGTCACGGCAAAGCTTAAAAAGCGAAGACGGACGGAAACTAACAATGACGAGAAGATTATAAACTATATTTTATATTAATTCTTGCAAAGACAACCCTTTATTCCTTTTTTAGATACTCTTTTATTGCATCTTGCAACGCCATGAGTGGCAGCAATGCACACTTAAGACGTGTTGGGCCAAGTTGCACTCCAATCATAGCAAGGACAAACTCTTTATCAAGAACAAGAATTTCATCCAATAGTTTATTTTTACATTTTTCAGTCAGGATTGATGCAGTTGCCTGACCAATAACACAACCTTTGCCGACAAATGTTATAAGTGTTGCTACATTATTTTTTACTAAACCGTACATTGCAACGCTATCACCGCACGATGGATTATACTGCGCAGAAGAAAAATCAGGATTTTCCAACTTTTCACGATTACAAGGACTGGAAAAATGATCCATTAATTGTTGTTGATATAATTTCATAAAAATAAGTTCTAATTAATATAATATCGATATACTGTTAGTATAACAAAAAAAAGCGCTGCCTATTTAGGCGGCGCTTTTTTTAAATTTTATTAAAAAACTTTTAGATTAAGACTTGCAGCTTTTAATTAATTCTTTTAAATTTCCAGCCTTTTCAGCTCTACGATTTAAAGCCTTGATTCCATCTTCAACTATATCTAAATCTTCAACTAAAGAATCTTTTATTTCATTCATTTCTTCTTTAGAAGAAATATTTTCATCATAAAAATTAGCTCTTGACTCAACTATTCGAAGTGCTAAAATAGCTTTTTCATCAAGATTTTGCTCTGATAAATCTTTTACTTTTTCAACTTTAAAATCTTTATGCTTTTTATCATCAAGTAAAGAAACAATATTTTTACAATCAGCATTCATTCGTGAAACACTTGGAGTAGAATCATAGTTAACAGTTGCTCTTAAAATATTTTTTACAATAGAATTACCCATAATATTACGTCTAAATGAACCGCTCCATGTATTCTTTGAAGATCTTATAGAAGTAATAGCAGAATTTTGGTATCTACTGATAAATCCACCTGATAATTTACTTGCAATACGACGAATACCACGACCTAATATAAATGAAGTCTCAAAATTTCCTTTTTTCTCATAAAAAGCAAATCCATCTTTGCTAATCGATAATTCATCTTCTAACTTTTGAAGTTTAGATTTTTCAGCTTGAAGTTCTTTATATTCTTTTGAATCTTCTAAGAACTTTCTTTTTTCTTCTGAATCCTTAAGATCTTTATATTCTTTTGAACCTTTAAGATCTTTGACAGCTTTCTCTTTTTTTTCTACTACTTCTTTTTGAGTTTTTATTTGCTCTTCTATCTTCTTATCAGTTTCTTCTTGCTTATCAGTTTCTTCTTGCTTATCAGATTCTTCTTTGTTGTCGTTAACTTCTTCTTTGTTGTCGTTAACTTGTTTTTTAGGCTCACCTTCAGCAAAAACAAAACTTGGAGTTACAGTTACTCCGCAAAGTAATGCAAAAAACAAACCAAGAGCAAAATTCTTCTTAACCTTTGAATACATAAAATAACTCCTTAAAGTAGTTGCATTCGTAATTGTAAACTTTTTCCCAATTTTTGGGGGACCACCATGGTCGTCAATAAATTTTCATATAGCGCATATATAAAAAAAATATATAAATATAAAATACAGTATAAATTTTTAAGTCCCTATGTCAAGGCAGAAATAGATTATCAAAAAAGACCCTCTACCATTGCTTTAACTTAAATAGCACTTATTGGTAATGGCGTTGTAGTTTTACCTAAAAAGCCTATAATAATAGCATACAGAGAAAAATCTAATGGAATTTAACAAACAACAATATAATCCTACTAGAAATATTTTTACAGAATATAATCACTAAATAAGGAGTTTTAGCGTGAATTTTGTAACAAAAATAAGTCATTTTACCTTGCTGGCAGTCGTTTTATGTATTATTACACCTATTATTGGTTCGCTTACAATGACTAAAAAGCGTTATCCAAGACCTATTAAAAACGTTGTATTCGATTTAAACGGTGTTTTGCTTAAAACAAACAAAATGGCCTCTTTTTCTATGGTTAAAAAATCTGTTATTTCATCGATTCTTTCTTTTAACAATCCTTTTTCTATCAAAAAAAAGCTCCTTTCTGTTCTTAACAAAATAAAACCAAGAGCTGCTGATTGTGCTCAAGCAAAAACACCTGAAGGTGATCTGATGCCACAAATAATGGTTGATTGGCAATGTGGGGCAATTTCTTGCAAAGAATTTAAAAAAGAAATAAGCAGTTTCGCTTTTAAAAATCCAGATTTTTTTGCAAACAAGTCAGAAAAAAATCTTATTTTGGCCCTTTCTAACCTAATCCTTACTCCTGAACTTCTTGCAAAAACTCAGCAACCAATAAAAGAAGCTATTGATTTTTTGAAAGAGTGTAAAAAAAATAATTTTATTATTTATGTTTTATCTAATTTTGATTCAGAAGGTTTTGAAGCTGTTTATAACAAGTATCCACAACTTTTTAACCTTATAGACAGAAAAAACATTATTGTTTCTGGAAATGTAAAAACTGTCAAACCTGATCATAAAATCTACAAACACCTTTTAAAAACTTATAACCTTGACCCGCAAACTTGTGTCTTTTTTGATGATCGACCAGAAAATGTTATAGCAGCACAAGAATGTGGCATGCACTCGATACAATGTCATCAAAAAAATAAGTTATTTGGTTCAACTGCCAATATAAAACGCATGAAAAAAGAATTTAATCAACTTCTTTTCAACCAGCCTGACTACCTGATACTATAACGACTCTGTATAGTTATACTCCTCCTTCCCGTCATTGCGAGTTTTTGTCCGTCTTGGCTTTTTAAGCTACGCCGTGACAAGTTAAATAAGAGTTACTCATAACCAAAAGGATTTTAAATGAAACTTTTTTTCAAAGCTATTATTTTTTTATCTTTATGTTCTCCTTCTTCTACACTGACAAATCAACCAATAATTAAAAACGTTGTCTTTGATTTAAACAATGTTTTGCTTGTCAATAATCCACTTGGTTACTTTTGGAATATTGGACCAACTTATTTTTTAAGATATATGGCAAGCCTTGTTTATAACAAAAAAAGCCCGTCACCAAAAACTATAAAAAAAAGAATGTACGAAACACTCAGAGCAGTGCGTACCCGAACAAAAAATAGCCCACTTGCAATAAGTCCAGATAAAAAATTAATCCCAGAAATTATGTACCACTGGCAAATTAATAAAATTTCAAGCAAACAAGCAAAAGAAATAGTTCATAACTTTATCAAAAATAATCCAAAATTTTTTATAAGCAACGCAGAGCAACAACTTATGCTTAAGCTAACTGAAGCACTATTTTCACCAATTATTCACTCTAAGATGAAAATTGCACTCACCGATGGTATAAAATTTGTACAAGAATGCAAAAAAAATGGCTACAATATTTATGTTTTATCAAATTATGACAAAGATAACTTTGAAGTAGCATACAAAACTCACCAAAATTTATTTAAATATATTTCAAAAGAAAACATTGTTATATCTGGCACAAGTGGAAAAATAAAGCCCAATGAAGATATGTATACTCATTTTTTTAAAAAATATAGCTTAGATCCGAAGACATGTGTATTTTTTGATGATAAAATAGAAAACATTCAAGCCGCACAAAAACTTGGCATGCATGGAGTTCATGTTGGCAAACAAAAAAAATTATTTAGCTCGACACCAAATATTAAAAAAATGAAAGAAGAGTTTGAAAAACTTATTTCAAACCATAATGATACATATTAAACTTTTTATAAAATTCTATTTACAAGACTCGGTTTTAATATAAACAGAGATTGCCACGCTTTTTACTTGTCACGGCGTAGCTTAAAAAACAAAAACGGACAAAAGCTCGCAATGACGGAACTCAAAGCTATTATTTTGAAGTAAAATGTAAATAAAAAAAGTATCTCATCCTATGTCTTTGCGAGCGAAGCGCGGCAATCCAGTTTATTAATGGCAAAACTACCTTTTAAAATAAAAAGATAACTTATAAAGAGAAAAAACTTGCTTTTTTATGATTGATAATCTCTGTATTAAATATGGAGTTTAACAAAATTAACTGGATTGCTTCACTTTGTTCGCAAAGACGTATAGGATCAAACACTCATTAAACCTATTATACTCACTTTTTCTTACTTCTTTTTAGCTCAACAAGCCGCTTAATTAAAATCGGCAACAATGAAATAAGCCCCAATAAAATAAATGCTCCAATAATACTTGGAGAAAAAATATCTTTTGTAGAATTAATAGTATGAAGCTGCTTACCTGCAAATGCATAAACAAGGCCGCCAGGTAAAATAGAAACACTCGTTGTCCACATAAATGTCCAAACAGAAACTTTGGTAAGACCAGCTAAAATATTGACCAAAAACAGTGGAATAATAACGATGCTGTGCACAACAATCAAATACCATATGCCATATTTTTTAAACTCTTTATTAAAATTTTGCAGCTGCTGCTTGTATTTTCTTTGCAATGGCTTTCCTGCAACATAACGAACAAGTAAAAAAGAACAAGTTGAGCCAACTGTCGCTCCAATATTTGCAAACACTGCGCCCCTTAACGTTCCAAAAAAAAATCCACCTGCAAGCGTCAAAACAGCTGCAAATGGTAGTGAAAATGTAATAGTAAAGATATAAAAGCAAATATAACTCATAACCGAAAGCACATAATATTTGTGCACCATACATTGCAACCAAAACATATTTTCTCTCATTGAGTCGATAGTAATATAATGTTGAATTCCCATAAAACGTGCAACAAAAAATAAACTTATAACAAATAATCCAACAAATAATCGTTTGATTGTAGATATTTTCATACTTTTATGTAACCTTTTTTATTTTTTTTATCAGTACTGGCAGCAATGCAACTCCTATCAAAAGAAGTATCATCAAACTAATACGAAAAGAAAATAAATCATATACCGTTTTTATTGTTGCAAGTTTTTTGCCCGTATAAGCATAAAGAAGTGATGCCGGAATAAAACCCAAAGTGGTTGTCCAGATATAAGTAAACAAAGAAACATTTGAAAAAACTGCCAAAACGGTGATAAGTGCATAAGGGACAATGAGCATAAAGTTGAGAATTAACAAAAAAGAAGGACCATACAGTTGCATTTGTTTTTTAAAGAACGGAAACAAATCATCATATTTTTTAATAATTTGATCTGCAAAACCTTTTTTACAGAACAAAAATGCAATGGTTGCACCAAAGGTTATACCAACATTTGCAACGGCAGCTGCCCAAAAAACATTAAACAAAAAACCGCCAACAATAACAATTGGCGCAATAACCGGAATCAAAAAAATGATGCTTGCCATGCATAAAAACATATAAAGCAATAATGAAAAAAAGTAATATTTATCTACAAATGCCTGCAGCACTAATCTTTTTTGCTGCAACAACTGTAAAGAAAAGTACTGGTACCCCCAAAAATAATAAAGCAAAATAAAAGCAATAATTAACGCTCCAAAAAACAATAAACTTTTATTCTGCTTCATTTTTATTTTTCCTTTTTTAAATATGTGAGTTCTCCTTTTTTACATACTAAAAAAAGAAATTACGAAAATAAAACTATTATTAAAAATGCTCTATACTCAATATTTTTTCACTATTCAAAATGCTAGGATAATCTTGCTTTCCCTTAATAATATTTAGGCCCTGCATTTTTATAATACCATTAGTATAGGCATTGGTATTTTTCTTTAAATCATTAACAAAATCATTTGTAGATTTTGTATTCTTTAATATAGTACGTAACATACTATCCTGACTATCAAATCGTTTCCCTACTTTTTTAAAGTTTTCTTCTTGTTCTTTTCTTAAATCATTTAACTTTTTATTTACATTATGGATTAACATTGTACAACTTTCCTTATTTTCAACTAATTGCTGACAAAAAGTTTCATTTAAATTTTTATTTGATTCTTCTAATTTGGTTATCTCTGCCAAAATAGATACTAAAGAATTTGACTGAACTAATAATTTTTGTTCAAGTTCTTCTTTATCTTGTTTTTTATTCTTTAATAAACTATCAATACTCTTTTTATTACTTTTTAATTCACTTGATACACTATTAACAATTCTTGTGAGCTCATTTAATGTATTTGTATCTTTTTCTTGTTTTTCTTTAACACTATTCAATGTTTTTGTGAGCTCATTTAATGTATTTGTATCTTTTTCTTGTTGTTCTTTAACACTATTCAATGTATTTGTATCTTTTTCTTGTTGTTCTTTAACACTATTCAATGTATTTGTATCTTTTTCTTGTTGTTCTTTAATATCAAAAGTTTCACTCTTAGTTGCAACTCCAAAAACATCCCCAACTACAAAGTCTCTAAAATTTCCAAAATAATGAGTGATCCATCCAGGCAGTTTTTTTTTTATCACATAAAGAGCATACATAGAACTTGCAGTTACAGCAGTTGTTCCAGCGACTTCAAGCAGTAATTTTGTTTTCCAATTCCAATAAGAACTTGTATTTTGATCAACTTGAATAGGAGGCTGTTGTATGATAATTGGGGCTTGATTAGCTTTGTTTTCTATAATTTCTTTTAAATTATCAATCTGTTTTGATTGTTGCTGCAAAACCTCAAACAACATGCTGTTAACTTTAGATAAAGTTTTACTATTTAAACCTATAGAAAAAACATGGCTTCCAACAAAATCCTTTATAAAAGTAGGAGTTTTTTTATTTTTTACAAACTCTTGCATTGCAAACTGATTAGTAAATGATACAAAACTTAAAAATATAATCATATATTTTTTACTGATACTCATACTCACAAGTAAACCTTTATTTTTAATATAGTTTTTTATAAATGCATTTTTATAATCAACTAAAAACCCTTATAAATCAAGCTGTTTTTAACTTTTATAGGCTAAATGATCGTTTTTTTTATTCATTTTTTCTAAGCTCTTTTGTATATTCTATTTATTTTAAAAAGGATTTTTATGTGTTTTTCTGCTCAGGCAAGCTTTTTAACAAGCGGCCTTTTGTTAGCTATTGGTTGTATTTCTGTTTCAAAAACCAAAAAAAATAAACATCTATTGTTTGCAACTATTCCCTTCATTTTTGCCTTACAACAAATGATAGAAGGTTTTAATTGGGTCTCTTTAGAAAATTTTAGACCAAATCTGTTTGGCATCACAATTGTTTACCCCATATTTTTTAGTTATGCCTATTTATTTTTTGCATATCTTTTGTGGCCTGTCTATATTCCACTGAGTCTTGCAATGATTGAAAAGAAAAAAAAAGTAACGTCTAAAATGTATGTTTTTTTATTTCAAGGGGCACTATCTACTGGGTACTTATGCTTTTATATCTTTAATCACAATATGATTGGCCACATTGTTAACTGCAGTATTAGTTATGGATTTGCTCCAATGACAAAAATCGATATGGCTTTTACTCCATTTTACTTTATTGCAACCATTGCTCCTTTCTTTTTTTCAACCGTTGAGTATATGTGGACAATTGGAGTTGCGGCTATAGTGTCTGCAATTGTAGCAGCTATTTTTTACTCATATGCTTTTACTTCTGTTTGGTGTTTTTTTGCTGCAATTTTGAGTATCATGGTTGTCTGGCTTATAGAAAAAATAAAGTAAAAGGACAAACAAATGATAGAAACCCACATGCGCCATAAAGCGCAACCAATTTTTAATTTTTTAGGAAAATTTTTTATAAAAAACAAAGTTACGCCAAATCACATTACCTGTGCAGCATTTTTCTTTGGTGCCCTTGCTGGCATTTGTATCGCCTATAACTGTTTAACTGCAGCTTTTTTATTTCTTATGCTTTCTGGCCTTTGCGACATTATGGACGGTACTGTTGCGCGCCTTTCTAACTGTAGCGCACAGTTTGGCGCCTATATGGACCTTGTTGCCGACCGTATGGTAGAAGTTTTTATTATTGTAGGTTTTACTATTTCTTATCCACAGCACTATCTTGCTTACATTATTTTTTTAGGAGCAGTTATGCTCCATTTTTCGACATTTGTTGTTGCCGGATCACTGTTTCCAAACATGGGTAAAAAAAGTATGCATTATGATGCAAGTATTGTAGAGCGAGCAGAAGCATTTATTATATTTTTTGCAATGCTTATATTTCCAGACTATATTTTCTATTTATTAATGTTGCTAAATATAACTATTATTGCTGCAGGAATTACCCGATTTGCTCGTGTTAGACATTATGCATTAAAATATATAAAATAACTGTAATTATAAAATTGTTAATCAGGAAAAAATATCATGATAAATAAAATAAGCTTTGCTCTTATTACACTTTTTGCAATGCAAATATTTGCTCACAATAATAACCACTTAGAAGTTGTACAAGATTCGTTGGCTGCCGATTTTGCAAAAGCATATCTACAACAGATAATTACAAATATAACCAGTAAAAACCAAAACAAGTTGCCTCTAACTCATGAGCAACTAAAAACATACAAAACTGCTTTAATTTCTTATTTATTTAAAGTATCAAATGAAAAACCTAAAAATGTTATTGAAACACTTTTTGCAATGCTTCCAATAGAAAAAAAGATTGAAATTCTTTACGAACTCAAAAATGTAGATGTGCACTTACTACAATAAAGATTTAAGTTTGATCATTGCTTTTAAAAAATAATCAACTTCTTGCTCTGTATTGTAAGCAGAAAAACTGACGCGTACAGAAGCGTCAATACCCATTTTGTTTGAAAGAGGCTGCACACAATGATGGCCAGCACGAACACAGATTCCATACTCACTTAAATAATGTGCAACATCATGAGGATGAATGCCTTCAACTAAAAAACTTACAAGATGGCCTCGTTTTTTTAGCTCTTGTATTGATCCTAAAATTTTTACACCTTTTATGTGTTGTAGTCCTTCAATAGTTTTTTTGCAAAGCATCGTCTGATGTTTTTGCAGATCATCAAAGTCAATATTATTGTTGTAATAATCAATTGCTGCACCAAGGGCAACAACTTGGGTAATTGCTGGTGTTCCAGCTTCAAATTTATATGGAGCTTGGGACCATTTTGCTTTTTCATAAGTTACATTAAAGACCATGCCACCACCAAACTGAAATGGTTGCATATTTTGTTGTAACTCTTTTTTGACGTACAGTACACCAATGCCTGTTGGACCAAACATCTTGTGCCCAGAAAATGCAAAAAAATCGCAGTTCATTTTTGTAACATCTATTTTTTGATTCGGTGTTGACTGTGCACCATCGACAAAAACTTTTGCACCAACTGCATGTGCTTGTTTAATAATAGTCTCTAGATCAGTATGCGTACCCAAAAAATTAGATGTCTGAATAACAGATACCAATTTTGTTTTTGTGGTAATAATTTTTTCTAAATTTAAAAGGTCTAAAGTACCATCATTTTTGACAGGAATGTAATTGATTTTTAATTTTTTTTCTCGGGCAACTTCTTGCCAGGGAACCATATTTGAGTGATGTTCAAGCTCTGTTAAAACAATTTCATCACCCTGGCTGCAACTGCTTGCAAGCCATGAAAAAGCTACACTATTTATACTGTCAGTTACGCCCTTTGTAAAAATAATTTCTGATGAATCTTTTGTACCAATAAACTGTGCTATTTTTTTTCGAGCATTTTCAAATAGTTCTGTTGCTTGCTCACCAAGACTATAAACAGCTTTGTGAACTGGCGCGTTATAGTTGCTATAAAAATCTACTATGGCGTCAATCACTTGTTGTGGTTTTTGGGTTGTTGCAGCATTGTCAAAATAAATAATAGGCGCACCATTTATTTTTTTTTTCAGTAATGGAAAATCTTTTTTTATATTTTTCATACCATTTCCTGTAATTTTTTTTCTATACGATTATAGATAAAACTTTTTAATGTTTTATCTTGTATTGTTTGAAGAAAACTTTTTACAAATCCACGTATTAACATTTTTTCAGCCTGTTTTTTTTCTATCCCTCGCGATTGCAAATAGTACAACTCATCTTTATTTAAATAACCAATAGCGCTACCATGAGCACATGTAACATCGCTTTCTAGCACTTCTAAACAAGGAATAGATTCTGCTTTTGATTGATCAGAAAGCAAAAGTACTTTATTTTTTTGACTCGCATCTGCATTTTTTGCCTTTTTATCAATAATAATTGAGCCTTTATAAAAAGAATGTGCAGCACCTGCAAGACAACTTTTTATCTGTAAACGGCTTGTTGTCTGGCCTTGTTTGTGATGTTGTAAAGTGTAAAAACTATTTTTTTGTTTTTCTGACAAAAGAGAAACTCCTTCAACAGAAATTTCTGCTCCCACTTCTTGTAAAAGACAAGAAATAGTTGTTGAAACAGACAGTCCACCTGTATGAACAGCATAATAAGATACAGAACTATCTTTTTTTACATTCAAACAAACAGTCGATTCTTGTTGTGCAGTTTTTTCCAGATGTTGATCATCAACATAAACAAGCTGTGCATTGCTTGCAACAAAAATATCTCGTGTTCTTTCTTGGCTGTTTAAACTAATTTGACTGTCGATAACCTTTGCAGAAGAAAGTGCCCCAAGAACAATGGTACATTTATCTATATCTGCAACCGTTAGAGGATCTTTAACAACTGTATTTTTTGGAATATACAGCACATTTTTATTTTTTTGCAGTCCTTGATTCTCGTACTGCTTTGCAATATCTGCATATTTTTTTACAAAATCTGCATAGGTATAAAAAAAATTATCCAATTGAACCTTCCATTTCCATTGCAATAAGTCGATTAATTTCTACAGCGTATTCCATAGGAAGTTTTTTTGTAAAAACATCAATAAAACCGTTTACAATCATTGCACGAGCTTTTGCTTCTGAAAGCCCTCGACTTTGTAAATAAAAAAGTTTTTCTTTACTAATTTTAGAAACCGATGCTTCATGACCAACGTCAGAAAGTTTTTCATCAACTTTTACTGTTGGATAGGTATCAGAACGAGATTCATCATCTAACAAAAGTGCATCACACTCTACTTTTGCCTTACAATTTTTTGCGCCTTTAATGATTTTAAGAAGTCCACGATAACTTGACCGGCCACCTTGCTTGCTTATCGATTTTGAAACAATATTAGATGTCGTTTCAGAAGCCAGATGGATAATTTTGCCACCCGAATCTTGATGTTGATTTTTGCCTGCAACAGCAATAGAAATTATTTGCCCCTTTGCTCGCTTACCTTTGAGCACAATACATGGGTACTTCATAGTAACTTTACTACCAAAATTACCGTCAACCCACTCTACCTTTGCATCTTCATGGGCAACTGCACGTTTTGTCACTAAGTTGTAAACATTACTTGACCAGTTTTGTATTGTTGTATACCGAATATGCGCGCCTGGCAAAGCTACAAGTTCTACAACAGCACTGTGTAGCGAACTACTTTTATAAACTGGAGCACTACAACCTTCAACATAGTGAACGTAGCTACCAGGTTCTGCAATAATTAATGTTCTTTCAAACTGGCCCATATTTTGTTGATTGATTCTAAAATAAGCTTGAAGTGGCATATCAATATGTACACCTTTTGGCACATAAACAAAACTTCCACCAGACCACACTGCAGAGTTGAGTGCTGCAAACTTATTATCATGAGCTGGAATAACTGTTGCAAAATATTTTTTAAAAAGTTCTGGATACTTTTTAAGACCTGTACTTAAATCAGAAAAAATAACACCTTGATCTGCCCATTTTTTTTTTAAATTTTTATAAACCATTTCTGATTCAAATTGTGCGCCAACACCAGCTAAAAATTTTTGCTCTGCTTGTGGAACACCAAGTTTTTCAAACGTTTTTTTAATATCATCTGGCACTGTTTGCCACGATCTTTGTTGATCTTTAATAGGTTTTACATAATAGTAGATATCTTTATGATCTAAATGAGAAAGATCGGCACCCCACTGTGGCATAGACATTGCCTCAAACTTTTCAAGAGCCTGCAGACGAAAATCCAGCATCCATTGTGGTTCATTTTTTTCAGTAGAAATATCGATAACAATCTGCCGATTTAAACCTTTTTTAAGATTATTTTTACTATTACTTTTAGATAAAGGCACTATAACCTTCCTTTTGCACAATAGGTAGTAAAGAAGCATCTGCCGATGCAACTAAAGATCCTTGATGCATAATATGAACAAAGTCTGGCTGTATATATTCTAAAATTTTTTGATAATGAGTAATTATAATTATTGCCATATCAGGATTATGTTGTTTAATAGTTTTTAATCCATGTGCAACGATTTTTAATGCATCAATATCAAGACCTGAGTCCAGCTCATCTAAAATGGCAACTTTAGGCTGCAATAGTAAAAGTTGAAGCATTTCTAAACGCTTTTTTTCTCCACCAGAAAAACCAACATTTACATCTCGATCTACAAAAGATACATCAATATCTAAAAGATCCATTTTCTTTTTAAGAAGGTTGTTAAAATTTTCAACCG
Source organism: uncultured Pseudomonadota bacterium (assembly GCA_964647685.1). GTDB lineage: Bacteria > Babelota > Babeliae > Babelales > Vermiphilaceae > CAZYJE01. The sequence continues at coordinate 61,551 of CAZYJE010000039.1, forward strand.
AAATCGTTGAATCAACACATGCATTATATGAAGCTTTCAAAAAAGAAAAAACAGAAACACCTGTTAAACTGTAAGGAGATTGAAAAGAAAGAAATAAACCCATTTGAGCTCTTTTTTCTGGTGACATATGAGTAATATTAACACCATTGAAAAAAATAGATCCTTGTTTTACTTGGTAAAAAGGATGACCCATTGCAGTATAACTTAAAGAACTTTTGCCCGAACCATTTTGTCCCATCAAAGCATGTACCTTTGATGATTCAACAACAAATGAAACATTATTTAAAATTTGTTTTTTATCAACAGCAACTGAAAGATTTGAAAAAGATAAAAGAGGCTCCATTTTTAAACTCAAATTAAAATAAAAAAGCTGAATATAAAACTATATTCAGCTTACCATAGAACTTATTTGGTTACAAAAACATAAATAACCTAAGCTAAGTTTTTATTTAAATAACTAAAGAAACTCTCCATAGAATTATTTTTTTTAACTGACATATACCTTTTTACAGTAAGCGCAAAATTTAGCTGTAATGAATCGGGTAATTTTCTAAAGACTTCTTTATTAACCAAACTAATTCCATTTTCACTTTTTTTCATGATAATATCACCATCGAGAAAATCTATTAAAAAATTAACCATTTTTCCATTTTGATAGGTAGATGAAGCTTGATGCCATTTTATATTGATTTTAGATATTTCAACATCACTCTTTACCTCAGACAATTGATCAAATTTACATAGGTTACTAGTTAGTAAATCATCAGTATTATTATAATCTTCAATATTTTCTTGTTCAAAAAACGAATCAAAATTACACAAATCACTTCCTAATAATTGACTAGGACTATTATAATCTTGAACTTTAGCTTCTCTTTCAAGCGTTTTCTTTCTTTTTATTTTTCTTGTTCTTTTTTTTACAGAATTTTGAAAATGCTTTTTTTGAGCATTAGATTTTTTAGTTACACTATATAAACTAAAAGGTAAAATTAATGTAAATAAAATATAATATAACTTTTGCATAATATCCTTTAAAAAATTTACTAATATAGTAAAAAATAACTTATTTGCTTTATTGTAAGAATTTTTTAACAAAAAGCAATATTACAAAATTATTTTAGCAAATTCTTTTAAAGAAATTATTCCATTTTTAACTTTTTCAAGACCATCATCAAAAAGTGTTTGCATTCCATCTTTTTTTGCTTGCTCAACTATTTTGTCTAGATTTGCACCTTCAACAATTAAAGATCGTAAAGCTGGTGTCATGATAAGAAGCTCAAAAACACCTATTCTGCCTTTGTAACCCAAATGAAAACAGCCTGTGCAACCTGAAGACGTTTTTAAGTCTGCAACATTAAGTTGATATTTTTTTATTAAAATCTTATCAAGCTCATCAGGGACCAAAGAAACTTTGCACTTACTGCATAAAACTCGAACGAGTCTTTGTGCAAGAACTCCTGTTAAAGAAGCATTAATCAAAAAAGGCTCAATACCCATATCCATTAAGCGCATGATAACCGAAGGTGCATCATTTGTATGAAGTGTACTAAAAACAAGATGACCTGTTAGTGCTGATTGAATTGCAATTTGAGCTGTTTGTTTATCTCTAATTTCACCAATCATTGCAACATCTGGATCTTGGCGAAGTAGCGACCGCACTGCTTTTTCAAAAGTAAAACCAGCATCAGAATGCATTTGCGCTTGAGTAATTCCATCTACATTATATTCAACAGGATCTTCTAAGGTAATAATATTTTTTTCTGAACTATTTAAATGAGCAAGAATTGAATAGAGTGTTGTTGTTTTTCCTGAACCTGTAGGGCCAGTAACTAAAAAAAAACCACTCGAATGAGTGATTAATTGTTTTATTTTTTGCAACATTGCAGAGCTAAAGCCTAACTTGCCAATAGAAATCATTGTTTTTGAACGATCTAAAATACGAATAACAACTTTTTCACCATAAATTGTGGGAAACGTTGAAACTCTTAAATCTATAAAATTATCATTATGATTAAATCGAAATTTTCCATCTTGTGGCACACGCTTTTGTACAATAGAAATACTTGCAAGCACTTTAAGCCGAGCAATGACTCGATCTTTTTTATTTTTTTCTATTGGATTTTGATCATATAAAATACCATCAATCCGGAAACGAACACGAGCATTGTCATTAGTTTGTTCAATATGAATATCTGAAGCTGAATAATTTATTGCAGATTTTAATAAAGAGTCTACAAAATCTATAATCGTATTGTTTGCATACTCAAACATCACTATTTACTCATCTGGAACAATACTTGCCAATCTTGCTTGTTGATCTTTTGCCTCAACTTCAACTAAAGACGAATCATAAAATTCTTTTACAGCATCACAAATATCACTGCTTAGACCAACCATAAAGTTAATATCATAAGAAACATATGAACATAAAGAACTTTCTAGACCGGCTATAGTAGGATCTGCTGCAACAACCATTAACATATTTTGATCTATCTCTAAAGGTACAACTTTGTTTCTCAACAAAAAACCTTTTGGAAATTTTACTAAAAGATGTTTATTAAAAAAATAACCGGTAACATCAAATGATGGAACCTGAAAATACTCCGCTAAAGCTTTTAAAAGAGCTCTTTTTTCAACATAACTTTGCTCAAGCAAAAAGCCCTCAAATAAATCTTGAGGACTTTCTTTAAATAATTGTGGCAATGTTAATGCAAAATCTTGCTCAATAGCTTTATTGCGTACCAATATTTTTATTATTTTGTTGATAAAATTCGCTTGATTTTCCATTGCAGCTACCTTTTTTACAAATAAAAGAATGCTAAGCTAGTTTTAATCCAAACACAAAACCAACAGAAAAGGTTATAGCTACCATTAAATTAGCCTTAATCCAAGAAAGATAAAGCGACAATAAACCTTGACCTGTCATCTGTGCTATTGGTTGAAGCCCAAACAGTTCTTGCACTCTATCCCAATTAATAATCACAGCAACAATATTAAATTGTTGTAACAATGTCAATGCAACTAAACAAACAAAAACAACAAAAATATATTTAGAGTATTTTTTAATTAAAAAACCAGAAAGTAGCCCAATTCCTAAATAAAGACCTATTTCTATTAATTTATGTCGCGTTAAGTTTAATTTTTCCATCCACATATTAACGTTTAATTTTTGCTTAAGATTAGCAAAAAAACCAGGAACTTCTGGCATTTGAGTAGCTGGCATACTATCTTCCTTTTATTATAATTCTTAATAATCCTTACAATATATTTTTTATTATAACGTTTAGAAAGAAGAATTAGCAAGAAAACAGCATGAAAATAGGGGGATAAAATATCCCCCTAAATACTTTATAGACTCATATAAAAATATTATTTAACAATATCTTTAAGAGCTTTACCTGGCTTAAATTTAGGAACTTTTTTTGCAGGAATTTTCATTTTAGCACCAGTTGCAGGATTAACACCCATACGTTCTTTACGTTTTAAAACTAAAAATGTACCAAATCCTGTTAGAACTACCTGTTTGCCCGTTTTTAATGCATTGCTAACTGAAGTAATAAAAGCTTCTAAAGCATCTTTGCAAGTCGCTTTTGGCAACTTAGAAACTTTAGCCATTTGTTCAATTAAATCTGCTTTATTCATAATTAAAATTCCTTTAAACTTTAAATTGTCTAATTTTGGAGCAAACAAAACTAGTACTATAACGTACACTATTGATAGAAAAGTTTTCTGTCAAGAATACGTATATTTTTTTTTAAATAGACTCCATTTATACTCATTGCTGAGCTATTTATTTTTGTTGAATTTAGATCGAACAAAAATATGTGGTACCGAGGGCCGGACTCGAACCGGCACAAGCTAAAGCTCGAAGGATTTTAAGTCCTTTGCGTCTACCAATTCCGCCACCCCGGCACAATTTTTATTCTTTATTACAAAAGCCTTTTTGGAGGCGGCACCCGGATTCGAACCGGGGATCAAGGTTTTGCAGACCCATGCCTTACCACTTGGCTATGCCGCCACACCTTTATACGTATCGTATTTACGCTTTAGTGTTTCAGCTGTAATAATAGCAGCTAACTCATCTGAATCATATTCAGGTGTTTTTATCTTTCTTTCAAGATATTTTTGCTTTGCAGGACCATTTATAGGAAATCCTAATTGATACCACTCAGCTGTTCCACCTTCATATGCCCAAACATGTTTAAACCCTAATGATTTCAATTTTTTCTGAGCATAACCACTTGAAGTGCAAAAATAATTAGTACAGTACAAAACAATTTCAGCATCAGTATCAAAATTGCTTTGAGCGTACTTTCCAACTTCTTCAAATGGAACATTAATAGATCCAGCTATATGACAGTCATCATATAGATCTTTATCTAAAACGTTTATAATTACTAGTCCTTTTTGCTTTTCTTTTACAGGACAATTGTTAAATATGCATGAGGGTAAAACAAAGAGCATAACTACAAGCAAGAAAGAAAAAATATTTTTATAAAAACAGATTTTCATTTTTTATCCTAATAAAATCAAAGCTTTATTTATCACTTAAATGTAGCAGAAAATACGAGTTATGCAACTAAATTAACGAATAATTTGAAAAAATCTACTCCAACGTACTCGTTTGAAAAAATCTATTGGATTTTTTATTAAATCAACTATCCACCAAGATTCATAACTATCAATAGACCAAATTCTAAATCTAATTTTTCCATGAATTAATCTTCCATCTACTGGGCCTAAGAATCGAGAATCTTTACTCCCTAGTCTATTGTCACCCATCAACCAGTACTGATTATCTTTTAAGTGAACATCAAACTCATCTGAAGAACTCCAATAATCTTTGCCAACAGATTGATCTTTTTTTTCTCTTGGCTCAAGAGCTGTTCCTGAATGAACAAGCCATGGCTCACCATTTTCTAAACGATGAACTTTATTTGGATCGATTCTGTAAAATGGTTGATCATTAAATGGCTTATGTGGATCATATGTTTTTGGCACTATAAGCTCTGCAAGTTGGTACTCAGAAATACCCTTACGGATAAGACCCATTAATTCTGTATGATCAACTTTCCACTCTCTAATAAGAGGATACTGATTAATATATGGTTCATCTAACTTTTTACCATTTAGATAGACAACAGGTTTTCCATCTTCGATAACACCTTTTATATGATCACCAGGAATTGCAATAACACGCTTTGTCCAGTTTGATGGACCCCACACATACTCTTGAAACAATCTAACAATTTTATTTTTTGAATAAGGATAAACAGGATCATTAAATGCAATAATATCTTTATGCTTTGGCTTAATAAATAATGGTGTAAACTTATCAGCAAAAAAACGCTCTCCAACAAGCATTGTTTTTTCCATAGAACCAGTTGGCACTTGATATAATCCAAAAACAAATGTGCGAACTAAAAAAACAATCAAAAGTAAAAACAAGCACTCACGAACATTTGCCCAAAAACCTTTTTGATTTGAATTATATGTAGTCATAAAAAATCCTTTTATAAAAAATATCAAACTAATAACGCTAGTTTAGCAGAAAAGCATAATGCTTGCCATTGAAACAAAACATTGAGCGAATTGTGAAATTAAAAAATAATTAAAAATAAGTTAGGCTAGCTCAAAAACCTAAACACTAATAAGGAGAGCTAGCCATGCTAAAAAGCATAGAAGAAGTTTATTACATAATTGATGAAATTGTAAAGAATGGAAT
>CAZYJE010000040.1:0-1330 GCA_964647685.1 uncultured Pseudomonadota bacterium
ACCCCAAACCCCAAACCCCGAATGGTTTAAATGATTGCCAGAATAATTTTAATCTCATTTCACATCAGTTGGTGTTTTTGATTGATAAATGTTAATTATCTTTCTATAAATAAATGATGAGAGAGGAACAAAACTGTCTTAGTTACAATAATCTTAAACTGATTATGGAGGAACTACCACTTGATGAGAGAAATCACATTGTTAATGTAGAAAAGGAAAACTTTTTATCTTGTATCAATTCTTTGAGTAGAGATCTATCTCTTACTAGCAATAATAAATTCAGCTTCAATATGGACACAGATGCAAGACCAAACAGCATTGAAGCTAATCATAATAAAGAAGGTGTCTTTAACCTTTGTTTTAAATCAGAACTAGAGCAGTTGAATAATCTCAGCAATAATAACAGATCTACAGTTGATACTAAAGGTGGAAGATATTTTTTATTGGATGAATCAGCTGAGAGAGTTTGCGAAACTCTCTCTACTATCTTTAAAAATAACAGCCATCACCAATCCTATTCATGCCTAGAAGCATATGAACAGAAACTAGTTAATTCTGTTATCTATAAGATAATGGCAAAGGTCCAATCTAAGAACGCTAAGAGTCCAAAAATTGTAATGAAAAGACTGTTATCTGACATAAAAGAAAAGATGAGCAAAGAGGATATAAATTGGCTTATTCAAAATGTTATTAATACCTTTGCTATTCTTGTCAGGCGTAAAGAAGAAAAGCTTAAGTTCATTATGAAGAATACTTTAAAACACTTTAGAAAGCAATACTTCAAGAACCAAGGTATAAAGGCTTCAAAAGAGAGCGAATTGGACTTCCTTGAATACTATTTTAAACAGCATACTGAGAATCTGGAAATAGATATTCAAAACTTCAGTGATCCTCTCAATAATACTATGATTAAGAATCCTTCACACAAAACCTTATCTAATGATTATTTCAAACTCATATTCGGTGTCGATCAATTTAAAAAACTTTTCTTTCACTATCTAGATCACAAGTTCAAAAGCAACTATCAGGCGGGCATTAAAAAGAAGTTCACTAAAATGTTTGACAATCTGATCAGAAAGCTTGAAATGAATTTACGCTGTGATAGAGAAGGGATCTTCAATGAATATGTTAAAACTTTTATGAAGATCAAAAATAACAAGTTCCCTTGGTTCGATAAGCAAATCGATGAAGCCATTGAGGTATTTAAAACGCATATTAACAAGCTTACGAATCATTAATTTAATTGACTTAATGTTTTAAAATTTTTTAATGATACGGCAACCACCGAGATCTACACTGGTGGTATCTTTCCCTACTCGACGCTTTTCCG
>CAZYJE010000041.1:0-1309 GCA_964647685.1 uncultured Pseudomonadota bacterium
CCCCAAACCCCAAACCCCAAACCCCAAACCCCAAACCCCTATCACAGCTATTGTTCTTTTATTTAAGGATTAGAAATATCCTTAAATTCTATCCGATATAATAAGTTAATCATTCAATACAAATGAAAAGAAATCTGCTAGACTTTTTTCAATTTCAGTTTGGGTCCAGGGCAGCTTGCATTGCTTATTTCTTCTGAAATATCGTTTCACTTGATTAATAAGCTTCTTGTTGAGTGGATGCGTGTTGTTTGCTGAGTGATTGTCGAAACGGGCAAGTAGCTTATAAAGCTTGCTTTTCAGCATTTTCAGGTAATCTCTTTGAAATCGGCCTGATTTTAGGTACCTGATGATGTCCTTTCTGAATAACTTTGATTTGACTACTCGTTTTAAATATACTTGGTTTACAGACTTCTCTTCTTGCTCATAGATCACGGGATCATAATATTCTTTCAGAGGAATACCTTGTTCCCTCGATACATCGCTAAAGTAATGCCTATAGAAGAAATCATCAAACCTTTTTGTATAACTGAAAAAGGGCCTGCTTTTTTCGAATTTCCTTTTTAAGTATTTGAGCGTGTGTTTAAAAACAAACTTCAAGTTCTCTTCAAGTCTTTTAAACGATTTTCCAGTGGTTAACACAGTAAGTAGGTCATTGACATCGCTTTTATCAAGTTCTTTCTTTTTACTTATTAATTTACCTTCCAATAAAATGCTCTTTGACTTTTCTGATTAAAATTTCTGATAAAATAAGTTTTTCACTACTGGATAGGTAAAAGTCTCTTGGTTCTATAGATAAACCTGAGAAAACCTTTAAGAGATAATCATAAAGACGATAGAATGTCTTAAGGTTATTTCTATCTATTTTTGGACTTAAATACAATTCTTTTTCTTTTTCAATATGAGAATTGTAAGATTTGGCAAAACGATTCTCAACCAAAAGATCAGTCTGAGTGGTAAGAATCATTATCTTCTCCTTAGGACTCTGTGTGATAGGTTTAATGAGCTTAAAACTAAACAGATTTCTTTCCATATTTGTCTTAATATCATGTTTCCGCGAAACATCCTCACTTTTCTTGAGCAGATCTAGACGTATAAGTTCCTTAATAGGCAATGGTTTATATATAACCTTTGGTAAAGGAATTTTACTTACTGTATCTCTACTGATGAGCCTTTTTAGATCAGACTGTCTTTGCTCCGTAATAGGAGTCTCTTTCTCAAAGTACATTATTTACAATGGGTCATTAAAAATTTAATCATATAAAGGCTTTAAATCAAAACCATTTTAAAGGGGTTTGGGGTTTGGGGTTTG
>CAZYJE010000042.1:0-1014 GCA_964647685.1 uncultured Pseudomonadota bacterium
TATCCAATTTATAATTTAATTTCATTACGCTGGGCAAACCAAATCCAATAATTCTTTCTCATCGTATCTTTTTCCTCTATGAGTTGTTTTAAACAGAGTCTTATACATTCTTTATTATCAGTATCTTTATCTTTTAACAAGTTAGAAATGTACATAGCAATAACAAATCTATTATTAAGTCCCTTTGCTTTAAGATTGTCATATAAGGAGTTTAATTCCTTATCATATCCTGTCAAAAGACTATTAAAGAAGTTCCAAGCAGCTTCGTTATTATAATCACGTTTTAACATTTCTATGACAAACTCTTTTAGTTCTTGCTTTTCCATTTGCAATTTTGTAACTGAAATGAAATGAAAGTAGTTCCAGAAAGAATTATTTGTAATCTCTTCCATTATCCTTTCTTTTATGCTTAAAAGCTCAATTTGCATAAAGGACTCATTTTCATTTAATAGCCAAGTTCTATAAGCCCAACAATGATAGTTTTTATTGTCTATGCAGAGAACCTGATCAAGAAATTGGATCTCTTTAATGAAACTATCCTCGTCTAGCTTTTCTTTTTTTAATTTCAATAACTCATAAAGACAGAATTTTTTATGGTCCCATACCTGGAATCCTTTTGGCTCTTTAAGAATATAATCATTAGATAAGTTAATCTCTTTGACGTATAAGTCCATGCTTTGTTGCTTCAATAAATATTTCTTTCTGAATATCCAAATAGAATAGTGATTCTTAATAGTAGCTAACAATACATTACTAAGCTCAAAAGCCCTTTCACTATATTCCTGTTTATCTAAAACAAATCTAAAATGGTTTAAAGCTTCTAACACTCCTTCAGGATAGTTATGCTTTATATTGATTTGAGACTCTTTGCTGAAGTGCTTTGCCAAATTTTCTTCTTTTATTTCATCTTCTTTGAATAAAGAAAGGACTTTAAGGAATTTATCTTCCATCTGATTTATAATCAGTTTAACAAGTTTATATATCAGGTGGGGTTTGGGGTTTGGGGTTTGGGGT
>CAZYJE010000043.1:0-111417 GCA_964647685.1 uncultured Pseudomonadota bacterium
GCTCTTAAATACCCTCATTGCGAGCGTAGCGCGGCAATCTATGCTACAAAAAGAACATAAACTTTAAATTTATATGGAAATTAAACAAAATAAACTGGATTGCCACACTTGCTAACGCAAGTTCGCAAAGACGAATAGGAAAATTATTATTATAGTTAAATGTCAACAGAACCTAGATTGCCACGTTTTTAACAAAAACTCGCAATGACGGGAAGGTGAGAATTAATATTTGTTATTGCGAAATTGCGTAACAAGTTTTTTTATGCTTTATAAGCTTCGTCTTGATAAATATGGGAATCTAAGTTTACTTGATATATTATTTATTTTTCTTTAAGAGCTGAACTGTCTTTAAAGATTAATACTTGTAAAACACGTTTTATGCTTGCTTTTTGTATTTGAAAGTAGTAATTTTTGTACGAAATACGCTCACCTTTTTTTGGCAAATGTTGCGCTTTTTCAATCAAAAATCCTCCCAAAGTCAGAGCATCTTCTGTTTCAAACGTGATATTTAAAATATCTTCAAGTTCATCAAGAGATGTTGTTGCATGAACAAGCCATCCTCCTTGCTTTAATTTTACAACTTTTTTTTCTGCAGATTCATATTCATCACTGATTTCTCCAACAATTTCTTCTAAGATATCTTCAAGCGTAACTAGGCCTGTGATGCTGCCATACTCATTGATAACAATTGCAATATGTTGGTGCTGTTCTTGTAGTTGTCGTAACAATTGATTTATTTTTAAGCTTTCAGGAACAAAAGATATTGTTCTTATTACTTCTTTAAGAGGTTTATCTTTTTTTTGTGTCCATAAAATAAACACATCTTTTAAGTGAAGCATTCCAATGATATTGTCTATTTTATTTTCATAGACAGGAAGTCGAGTATATTGGTATTTGGAAAAAGTTTTAATAACATTGTTTATAGGAGTGTTAATATCTATAGAAATAATGTCGGTTGATGGGATCATAACCTCTTTTACAGGTGTTTTTCCTAGCTCAAAAATATTTTGTAGCATAGCTGTTTTTTCTGTTTCCATGAGGCCTTTTTCATTGATATGCTCAATCAAAAATTGAATTTCCTTTTCTGAAGCTATCCAATCATTGGTATCTTCTAGTGCTTTTTTACCGCCGATCATATAAATAAAATAGCTTGATAATTTATGTAGCAATGGAATAAAAGGTCTGAAAATTTTAAAAATAAAGTTTGCTATCCAAAGACTAGAGCGCAAAAGTTTTTCGCCTTTTGATTTGGCTAAGTTTTTGGGAATAATTTCTCCAAATATTAAAATTGCAACTGTTGCAAGCCCAATACCAAGAGAAAAACCAAGGCCTTCAAAATTTATTTTAGCAAGCAAATATTCCATAATGGTTGTACTTGTAGCTGCTGCAATAACATTTGAAAGGCAGTTTGCAATAATAATTGTTGTAAGAACATTTTGAGGCTTTTTTTCTAGTTGCACAAAAAAATCATGATATTTTGGATTTTTTTGTGCAAGTTCTTTAAGTTTAAAAAGTCTGAGTGCGGTAATACTTGTTTCTAAAAATGAAAAAAGTGCGCACGCGCAAAGTGCTATTATAAAAGATATATTTAATGTTGATATAAGATCAGGATCCATATTTATTTTCCTTTAAACTTTCCACGCTCATCTACTCTCTTTTTTATTATTACTATATTATTGACCAGAGTCACTTTCTGCAAATTCTCCCGAATTTTCATCGTCAAAGTTCTTATCAAAAAAGCTTTGTAGTTTTTTACTTCGAGAAGGGTGACGAAGTTTTTTGATAGCTTTTACTTCTATTTGACGTATGCGTTCTCGTGTTACAGAAAAATCTTTACCAACTTCTTCTAATGTGTGCTCTGAAGCAACATCGATACCAAAACGCATTTTAAGTACTTTTTCTTCTCGTGGTGTAAGTGTTTTAAGAACTTGTCGTACGCGTTCTTTTAGGTCATTATTTGCAACAGTGTCTGAAGGCGAACAATCATTTTCACTTTCAATAAAATCTTTAATAAACGCATCTTCACCATCACCAACTGGTGTTTCAAGCGAGATTGGCTCTTTAGAGATTTTAATAATATTTTTAATCTTCTTTTCATCAAGGTTTAATGTTTTTGCAAGTTCTGAATGTGTTGGTTCACGGCCATGTTCTTGAACAAATGTTCTTTTGATTTTGTTAATTTTATTAAGTGTTTCAACCATATGAACAGGAACACGAATTGTTCTAGATTGATCTGCAATTGCTCGTGTAATTGCTTGTCTGATCCACCATGTTGCATACGTAGAAAATTTGTAACCACGTTCAAATTCAAATTTTTCTACTGCTTTCATAAGGCCGATATTTCCTTCTTGAATTAAATCAAGGAAATGCAGTCCACGATTGACATATTTTTTTGCTATATTAACAACTAAACGAAGATTAGCTTTTGCTAAATTATCTTTTGCTCGTTTATCTTTTGCTTGGTTAGATATCAAAAGTTGGTAATGCTTTTTTGTAATATCTTTAGAAAGCCCTACTTCAGACTCTATTTTTTTAATTAATTTATTTGTTGCTCGTATTGTTTTGTTCAGCTCATCTATTGCTTTTTTATCTTCAGAGCCTTTGGTTTTGTCATACTGCTTTATATATTCTTGGCAGCTAGCAATAAGCTCTTCTTTTTCTTGTAGTTTTTGAACAAATTTTTCAATGCGTCTGCAAAATTTTCTAATTAATTTATTTGCAAATTTAATTGTCTTTATAACGTCGCTAATTTTTTCTTTATTTTCTTTAACAGCTTTGAGCATTGCTCGTTTTTGAGCTGCTGTATCTAGCTTGTCACGATAGTCTGCATATATTTTTTCTTCATTTTCAATGAGTCTTGTTATTTCGTCAGTGATGGCAAGAAAACGTTCTAATTCAATATCAAGCTTTGGTAAATTTTCTTCATCAAACTCAGAAAACTGTATGATGTCTTTTAATGCAATTGTTTCTTTGCGAAGTTTGTCTGCAATAAGAACAAATTCTTTATGAATAAAAGGGAATTTAGAAACTAAATCTATAGAATCTTTTTTACATGTTGCGATTTTATTTGCAATAACAGTTTCTGTTTTTTTATTTAAAAGTGGAATTTTACCAATATCTCGAAGGTACGATTTTACACCATCGGTAAGTTGAGCTGTTGTTTCTTTAACAACTTCTTTTTCGTCTTCTTCACTGTCAGAACTATTTCCTGTAATAGAACTTTTTAAATTTGTTTTTAATTGTTTTGCAGGTTCTGCAGATTCGTCGAGCAAATTTTTTGAACCTGTTGTGTTTCGTTCAATTTCTTCAAGAGTAACAAGCTCTATACCTTTTTTTTCTAAATATTTTAAAAGGTTATTAAGATCGTCTTCTAAAAGATTATTTTTTGTAGAAAACTCTATAACTTCTTCATATGAAAGTACTTTTTTATTTTCTTTAGCTTTTTCTACAAGCTCATTTATAAGTTCTTTATATAAATCAAGTCCAGATTCGAGCTTCGTTTTTTTTGCGGGTGTTTTTTTAGCCATGGCTTGCCCCTCTATTTATTTTATTAAATTTTTGTATACGAATTTTTGCTTTAGTTGTAAAAATTTTTTTAGTATTTCTTCAACTTTTTCATCATTTCTACTATCTTCTGCTTGTGCTAGCTGCATTTTGATGGTGTATGTAATTTTTTTCCATATTTTTTTATGAAATTTTAGAAGCAAATATTCAAATGTTGGTGTATTTTCATTTTCGTTATATGTTACTAAAATTCGACTAACATATTGTTGTTGTTCACTGTTAAGTTGCTCAAAAAAACTTTTAAAATCACTGTTTCCGTTATCTTTTAAAAATTGTAGTACCTTCAAGATAGTACCATGTTTTTCAGATAGATAGTGAATCAAAAAATCAGTATTATTTTTATTTAAAAGAGTTATATCATTAATAATAGCAAAAAAAAGCATTTTTTCTAACTCGTCATCTACAAATGATTCGCTAAAAGAGTTACTTTTTTTATGAGGTTTTATTTTTTCAGAGCTATTTGTACTTGTTTTTAATGTATTGTTTTTTTGTTTATTCTTTTTTAACTCTTTTTGTAAGGCTTCAACTGAGACATTAAGAACTTTTGCAGCCTGTTGAAGTAAAATATCTTGTTTTAATGTGTCATCTATAGTTTCTATAACATCAAGCAGTTTTTTAATTGTGTTAATTTTTTTATTAAGAGGTTGTTCTTCAAAGTTTTTTCCAATTGATTCTATAAAAAAAACAAAAATGTTTTCAGCTTTATTGATATATTCGTGTAAATTATTTTTTTTATGCAAAAAAGAAGCAGGGTCTTCGTTTTCGGGCAAAGAAATAATATTGAGTTCAATATTTGATTGCCAACATAATGAAGCAAGTCTCATAATGGCCTGTTTGCCAGCTTTGTCGCCATCATACAAAACATAAACATAGTTTGCATGTCGAGCGATACTTTTTAAATGTTCTTTTGTGCACGAAGTTCCTAAAGTTGCAACAGTATTTGTATAACCGTGCTGAACCATTGCTATGCAATCTGTATAGCCTTCAACCAAGAAAGCTTTCTCTTCTTTTTGAATATATTTTTTTGCTTTGTTAAAACCAAAAAGGAGCGACCCTTTGTTGAAAAAACTGTTTTCTCTTGAGTTGTAATATTTTGCTCGTTCGTCATTTTCTTTAAAAACTCTACCGCCAAATCCGCAAAATCTTCCAAGATGATCTTTGATTGGGAAAATAATTCTATTTTCATAAGGAGAATAGTTTATTTTTTGACCTTTAATAATTATGTTTGCATCAAAAAGTTCTTGTAATAATATATTTTTTTTGTGCATATGATTAATAAAAGATTGAATAGAAGCAAGTCCACCAGGGAAATATCCAAGAGTAAAATCGACAATTACTTTTTTATCAAAGTTTCTTTTTTTTAAATAACTTTGCACAGATATATTCTTTTTAAGATTTTCGTGGCACCAATTTGCAACTGTTTGGCAAATAAAAAAATAACGTTTTTTTTCGTCAGGGCTTGTTTTTGAAAGTTCTGAGCTTAAATTTTCTGGCAACTTTAGCTGATGTTGTTCTAAAAGATGTTGAGCAGCTTCTAGCTGTGTACATTGTTCAACTTTAGCTATAAAAGAGATAACATCACCACCGACATGGCAACCAAAACAATAAAAAATTTCTTTATGCGGACTGACTGTAAAAGAACCAGTTTTTTCGTGGTGAAAAGGGCAAGGACCTTTCCAGTAAGAACCAGCTTTTTTAAGTTTTGCATAATGAGAAATGACATCAAGAATAGAAAGTTGAGATTTAATATAACTAAATAAATTCATTTGTTTTTGTTTTTATTTCCTAAAAATGAAATATGCAAAAATAGTAAGCTGGCAATAATAAATATGAAAAGAGCTATGCATTGATGTATAGAAAGTTTACCAAAAATCTGAAAATTCGTAAAAAAAGATCTATCAGCTCGCCAGAAATCATTTGTAAATCGTTCAATACTTATGCACATTAAATAGGTGCTAATAAGTTGACCAGTTTTTGTATATAGTTTTGATACTATAAAGTACATGAACAAAAAAACGAACAATAGCATGATACTTGAATACAGTTGCGTTGGATGCAAATAACAATTAAGTGGCGCAAGGCAGTCTTTGTGCCTATAAATAGTTGCCCAAGCAACTTGTGTTGGCTTGCCATAACAGCAACCAGCAACAAAACAACCAATGCGAGAAATAGATTGCATGAGTGGTGCATAAATTGCAACGACGTCAAAAAAAGGAACAACTGGTATTTTTAATTTTTGTAAATACAGTGGTAAAAAGGTAATAATTGCAAGAACGGTTCCCAAAATAGAAAATCCACCTTCCCAAATATGTAACGTTTGCCATAAACTGTCCATTTGGTCGTAATTTTCAAAAACATACAAAAGTCTGCCGCCAGTAATGCCGGCAGCTGCTGCAAAAAGTAAAATAGAAGAAAGTTGCTCTTGCAAAAAAAGTTTTTTAGAGCGTGGATCTTTTTGCAAAAAAATTGTAAATAAACAAAGACCAATAACAATAATAAGACCAAAAGCTTGTATAGAAAATGGTCCGTAAATGTGCAAAATAGTACTCATTTTAAAATCTTTCGTAAAAACAGTTGTTTCTATAAAAGTATCTTTTAAAGAGTTTTAGGTAAAGTTTTTTGTCGAAAAAAATACTAATTGTTTTTATTTTTTTCTTTTCTTTTTTCTCTTAATTTTTTTAATATCCGTTACTTTTGCATCATCAATTAAAAGTCGAGATTTTTTTTTCCAAGAAAAAGTTAGATCAAGATCCTTTTTATCTTTTGGTATAGAGAAAGTAATTTCTTTACTACCTTTTCTATGATTGCCAAAAGCGTAGTCGTACCGAATGGTGAGTGTATTGTTTACGATTTTTATATTTTGTGGCATTGTTTTTTTAATTTCTTTACCATCAATAAAAACAGTAAACTCTGAAGGGCTAAATTTTCCCCAAAAAGAGTTATAAACTAAACTTTCATCTTCAATATTGTTTGCAATTATTGCAGTTCGATTCTCAGTTTTTACAACCTTTTTAGGCTTTGGATCTTTTTGAGAAAGTATAAAAGTTGGTAATGTAGATAGTGCTATAAAATAAATAACTTTTTTCATTACGAGCTTCCTTTTTATTATAAATTTCTTTTTTTTATAATTAGTATTTTTGCTTATAAATGGCAAGAGTATAAAAAGTTTTTTTAATTTTTTTTACACAAATAATTAATTTTTCTTTGACTAGTGATATTGCTCTTTACTTATTTGGTCGGTATAGTTTTAATTGGTACAGTTAAATTAAATATTTTTTTAATAAAAGGGTTTATGATGAAAAGATATAATCTACTTTTTTTTTTACTTATTTTTATATCGTTGAATGCTTTTTGTATCAAAAAAAAATTATCTCAATTAATAAGGTTTAAATATAGAATTACTTCAATTTTCACTGAAAACAAAAAAAAATATCAAGAAAATTCTCTTAGTGAACTTCAGTCTGAAATGTATAAAGACTCATGGCAAACTAATGTAAAATTATCGCTGCCTTCCATCATTGTTCCTGTAAGTTTATATTATATTGGATTTGATCCAGAATCTGTTTTTATTTTTACAAATTTAACTGCTGCTTCTCATACATGCTATGATAGTCAAAAATTAAAGCAGCTTATAGATAAAAAATGAAAAAAAGTTATAATGAATAGTATTATTTAAATGTTTTTAATAATACTATATTTAAGGATTTTTAATGAAGAAAAGTATTATTTTGTTTTTTTCTTTAGTTGCAGTGCAACCGGTTTTTTCTTTTGAGCTTCCAGCATTAGAAAATAATAAAACAATTGAAGGAGAAAAAAGGGAAGAAAAAATTAGAAATAATTACTCTGATGAAATTTCTTCAAATGAATTATCTGCTCAAAATAGAGCATTCGTTTCTGGTTTGGTGGTAGGCTTATCTCTTTTTAGTTCAGCTTTAGTAGTGAGTAATAAAAATACAAGAGGAACATCTTTTCTTGTTGGCTCAGGTCTTGGTGCTTTAGTTGGTTATGGAATGTACAAAACTGTAAGATCAATTCTTTTTAAATATTTTACTTTTTGGACAAAAAGACGTTTTGTAGAAAAAATTAAAGTGTATAACGACATAGAATTTAAGTAATTATTAATTTTTTTAAAAAGCCACACCATTAAAAGTGTGGCTTTTTTTATGTAACTTTTATATTTCCAGTATGTTGCCTAACTTTAAAAATTAACAAACTCAGTGCCGCTGGCGTAATGCCTGGGATCAGCGCAGCTTTTGCAATTGTTGTCGGTTGATGTTTATGTAATTTTTGTTGTAGTTCAATAGAAAGGCCTGGGATTTCTTTATAAGAAAATGTTGTTGGTATTGCAAGGTTGTTAAATAGTTTTCTTTTTGCCACTTCTTTATTTTCACGTTCTATGTATGGTGCGTACTGTATTTCTGCACAAATTATAAGTTTTGCTCTGTCAGAAATAGTCAAATTAGCTTGTTCTTGTAAAAAGTTTGTGGTTAGTTTTTCTGTTTTTAATAAAGAAATAAGTTCTGCATTATTATATTTTTTACGAAGTTCAATAAGTGTTTGTTCTACTGCTTGTTTTTCTTTTTTAAAGTCGGAGTATAGTTGCTGATCAATTAAACCAATTTGATATGCTTTTGGCATCAGTCGTAAAAAAACATTATCTTGACGCAATAAAAGTCGACGCTCAGCACGAGAAGTAAACATTCTGTACGGTTCATCTATGCCAAGTGTTACAAGATCGTCGATCATGACACCGATATAACTTTCTGTTCTGTCCAAAATAAAAGGTTCTTGTTGTGTGCAAAGTAGGTGAGCATTGATACCAGCAATAAGTCCTTGTCCTGCAGCTTCTTCGTATCCTGTTGTTCCATTAATTTGTCCAGCCAAAAACAGGCCGGTAATTTTTTTTACAGCTAACGTCTCATCAAGTTGTTCAGGAAGAACGTAATCATACTCAACTGCATAACCTGGTTTGGTAATAATCGCATTTTCAAAACCGGCAATAGATTTTATATATTGTTCTTGAACTTCTAGTGGCAAAGATGTAGAAATTCCGTTTGGATACACTTCATTTGCTTGCCTTCCGTCAGGGTGGTCACCTTCTGGTTCTACAAAAACATGGTGTGATTTCTTTTGTGCAAATCGTGCAATTTTATCTTCTATTGAAGGGCAATAGCGTGGACCAACTCCAGAAATATTGCCAGAATACATTGCGGATTTTTCTAAATTTTCTTGAATAATTGTATGGGTTTTTTCATTTGTATGAGTGATATAACAAGGGTGCGTACTAATTGATTTTTGGGGATAAAATTCGAACAAATAATGAAGGTCCATAATGTCTTGTTTTTCCATTTTAGAAAAATCAACACTGCTTGTTGCAAGTCGTGGTGGAGTTCCTGTTTTCAGACGGCCCATTTTGAGCCCTATGGACAGTAAAAACTTAGAAAGGTCTGTAACAGCTTGCTCATCGCGCCTGCCACCATCGTAATTTTTTTGACCAATATGTATTTTACCGTTTAAAAACGTTCCAGTTGTCAAAATAACTGTTTTGCCATAGATGTTTTGTTTATTTGCAGTTTTGATGCCGCAAACTTTTTTATTGTCATCTAGAAGAACAGAGGCAACTTTGCCACTAAAAAGTGTTAGATTTTTTACTTTTTCAAGTTCTATTTTACTTTGTGTTTTATAAGAATATTTGTCTATCTGTAGGCGAAGTCCTTGAACAGCAGGGCCTTTTTTTGTATTGAGCATACGTGCTTGCAAATAGGTTTTAGAGCATAACTTTGGCATGAGACCGCCAAGTGCACTAATTTCATAAACAATATGTCCTTTTCCAATGCCGCCAATTGCAGGGTTGCAGGGCATAAGGCCAATTTTGTCTAAATCAAGTGTAATTAAAATAGTTTTGGAGCCCATTTTTGCAGCAGCATGTGCAGCTTCGATACCAGCATGGCCACCACCGACAACAATAATGTCATATGTAGATAAATTATTCATAAATTTTATTAGTAAAAAAAGATAAACTGTCCCTAATATTTAATTAAAAACAGTTTATCGTATTTTATTTTCGTTAGCAATCAAGCTGCTATCTTTTGTTTCTTAGTTTCCACAGACTCGCTCGCCCCCACATACCAAGTCTTTCTGATCGATTATTCACTCGAGTAATAAGCTGTGTAACTCGGATTTTTAGATTTTGTAAATCTTTATATTCATCAGAAGATTTCTCGATAGTAGAGCATTGTTTGTTAATTTTTGTAATAACATTTTTATAACTTTGTTCTAAGAGAGAAAAAGGTTTTTGTATTTTAAACTTAGCTTGTATAGCACTCGTTCCTTTTAGTTTTTCTATTTCTTTGCCAAAAGTTTTTAAAGCTCTATGAAAATCACGTGTTAGCTTGTTGTTTGCAAGAACTTTTCCTGTTTTGTCTAAGGTAGAAAATAAAGCATTCATATGATGAGTAAGGCTCTCTTTGTTTTTAGGGTTTAAAAACTCCATAATTTGAGACTCTACTGCTGTAATACAAGTACTCATATGAGCATAATTAGTTTTTGCTGGAATATTTGCGCTTATTGTTAAAATAGAAACTATAATAAATAGTTTAGATAGTATGTTTTTCATGATGATCCCCCAATCAATTTTTAATATTGCATAAAGACAAAAAGTCTATATGAATTATAAATTCTAAATTTAATGTTACTATTCAGTTTACGTTTTATGTGTTTACGGTCAATTGGTATATGTTTTAGCCTTCTAGAATGTTGATATCAGACTTTAATGGTTTATTTTTTTTTTAAATACTTGTATGTATAATAACTAACAACAGCAAGCCCAGCTATCACAATTGAAACAATTGCTCTTTGATTGTCGGCATAAAATTTCTTAATAGAAAATGTTTTCTTGTTTTTTTGAATGTTTTTTTCTTTTCTTTGTGTTGTTTCATGTTTTAATTTTTTATTTTTAAAATAATTTTTTATTACTTGAGTATCTAATTTAGGCTTTTTAACAAAATGAATACCCAAAAAATCTATATTATTTTCTTTACAAAAATATTCAAAACGTTCGAGGTTGTGACGATTATCATCAATAAAAGTAATTTTTTCTGGTTTTTTAGTTTTAGTTATGTGTAGAAGCTCTTTAAAAACTTCATCTTTATTGTGATCTGGTGTTACAAAAAGAACATTGTTTTTTAGCTTGGGGGTCATTTTTTTATTGCTTCTAAATGAGCAAAATTCTATATTTTTATTGTTAAATGGAGAATTCTGATCTTCAAATGACATGCCGACATTGTTTAATTCTTCGAATCGTAATTTTTCCATATCAAAGTTTCTTATATTTCCTGTCCACCATTTTGTAATTGCTAATACTGGAATATTACAACTTTTCAAATTTTCAACTGTTTGATTTATATGTTTATCAACAACTTCAACTTTTCGAGGAAATTTTTTGAATCCATGAGGTGAGTCTAATATAACTCCGTCAATGTCAAATAAAGCTAAAGTACTTTTATTTGCTTGAGAGGTTATTAGATTTTTTATTTCTTGAGCACTAGACTTTTGTATTATTTTTGTCTTAATTATAAAAGGTGTATTAATTATAAAAGTAAATGCGATTAATATAGTATTTCTGAAAATCTTCATAAAAGTCTTTCTAAAAAATCATTAAGTAATGTTTATTGGTATTTCCTAAATAGTTCTTATTATAATTTTATACTTTATATCTTTGAGTTCAATTGGTATATAGATTAAGCCTTAAATAAAAGCTTTTGGTAAATTTTTATTGAAATAATAAACTATGGCTTTACAGTTAGTTTTTGCTCAAGTACCTTTGTTAAAAGAGTAATTTGTTTATTATTAAGGAATAATTCATGTCGCAAGAGCCCAAAATCTCACTTATAAGTGCTATTTTAATTAATATTAATATTATGCTTGGCGCAGGTATATTTATTAATACAACTGAGCTTGCACGTCTTGCAGGGGCATTAAGCGGCTTTACTTATATACTTATTGGTATTTTAATGTTGCCACTGATCACTTCAATCGCTCGTCTTACAACATTGTGCCCAGCTGGTGGTTTTTATTCTTTTGGAAAGGCTGGTATTTCGGAATTTGCAGGTTTTATGGCAGCATGGAGTTATTTTATAGGTAAACTTGCTTCAGGTGCACTTATGATGCATCTTTCTTTGTCTTTATTGCAGCAGCTTGTTCCTTTATTACAAGTTGTTCCTATTTTATATTTAGATTGTGGGGCAATTTTACTTTTTGTGCTTTTAAATATGCTTAATATGAAAGCTGGAAGTACTATTCAAGCATTTTTCACCGTGCTTAAATTAATTCCTATATTTTTTGCAATTGCTGTTTGTTTATTCCTTTTTGATGGTGGTAATTTTATTACTTCTAATTTTATAGTTTCAGGCATTCCTGCAACTTTGCCGTTACTTTTGTATGCAAGTATGGGCTTTGAAGCGGCATGTTTGTTAAGCAGTAAAATGGAAAATCCAAAAAAGAATGGACCACGCGCAATATTTATTTCTTATGTCATTGCACTTTCTATTGCTGCACTTTACCAAATGTTATTTTATGGGGCACTTGGAAATGTTCTTCAAGGTCTTTCTGGCTATTTGGAACTTTTTCCAACACTTTTGAATTTATTATTTCAAGAGTCATTAGTGTTAGCAGTTAAATTAAAAACTATTTTGCATATTGCAATTGCATGTTCAGCCCTTGGTGGTAGTTATGGAATTATGTTTAGCAACACCTGGAACTTGCATACACTTGCTCAAAATAATCATATTTTTTTCCCAAAGCTGTTTTTGTCTCTTAATAAATATAAGATTCCAGTTTTTTGTGTTTTATTTGAAGGGTTATTGTATGGCTTGTATTTATTAATAACTGGTGGCTATCAAATACCATTGCAGCAGTTAAGTGCTTTGGGTGTTGTTTTTGCCTATACTATTAGCATAATTTCACTATTGCGTATCTCGTTGCAATCTAAAAAAGATTCTTTTTATAAATTTGTTTCACTGCTTGCTTTAATAAATTGTTCTTGTTTAATTATAGCCTGTGTACAAGGTCTTATTAAAAATGGTCTTATTTATTTTGCTATTTTTGCAACACTTCTTACACTTGGTTCTATAATGTTTTTCGTTATGGACCGTCAAAAAAAGTTAACGTAACTTTAATGTAATAAGGGCAAGAAGGCACAAAATAAATGTTATGATTCCAAATCGTATTGTAATTTGTGATTCTTGCCAGCCAAGAAGTTCAAAGTGGTGATGTATTGGTGCCATTTTAAATATTCGTTTTTTCCATAATTTGTATGACAATGTTTGTAAAATTACCGAAGCTGTTTCCATTACAAAAAGGCCTCCTGCAATTGGTAGCAGTAGTTCTTGTTTGGTCATAAGTGCCATAAGTCCAAGAACTGCACCTAAAGAAAGGGATCCAACATCGCCCATAAAAATTTGGGCAGGGTAGGTGTTATACCACAAAAAACCAAGAGAAGAGCCGATAAGGCTTGCTCCAAGAATTGTAACTTCGGATGTTTGTGCAAAGGGAATATGAAGATAATGTGCAAAAGAGCAGTGACCTGCAAGATAGGCTATAAAAGAGAAAGAGCAAAAGTTTAATAAAAGTGAGCCAATTGCAAGACCATCAAGGCCATCGGTTAAATTTACAGCATTGCTGGTTCCTACAAGTATAAATGCTGCCCATGGTATAAATAAAAGGCCAATGTTTGGCTGTAAATTTTTAAAAAATGGAAAAACTATTTTCGTAGACATTCCATTGCACCATAGCAGTGCTACACAGATGATAAGAGCGCAAGACCATTGAGCAATAAACTTGCTACGAGCAGAGATACCACCTTTTTTGTTGATTTTGTTTAAATCGTCCCAGCAGCCAATAGCTCCAAAGCTGATAAGGCAAAATAAAAATATCCATATATGAAGATCGTAAAGGTTGCACCATAAAAGGCTTGTTGTAACAATAGTTGCAATAATAAAAAGTCCGCCCATGGTAGGCATATTGTCTTTTAAGCGGTGATTTTCTGGAGTATATTCACGTGCTTTTGATCTAAAAAGTTGTTTTGATTTTTTTATAAACCAGTTTCCCCATAAAAATGACAAGGTGAGCGATGTAAGAAGCGCTGCTATAGCACGAAAGCTAACGTAATGAATCACATTTAAAGGTGATATATGTTGCTGAAGATATAAGGACAGGTGGTAAATCATAAAAATTCCTATAAAAAATAATATTTTTAGTAATTAGGGTACTGTAAAAAATAGGTTTCGTCCCGTCATTGCAAGCTTTTGAAAAAAAGCGTGGCAATGCCTGTTTATATTAAATTTAAATTTTTTATAATGTCCTATTCAAGGCATAATCCAATTATCTTTTGAAGGTTTCATTACTCAATGGTACAGTGACCAATATAGTAAATTATGCCCCTTTAAGGCTTATTGGCAATTGATGAGGAGAAATCATGAAAAAATTATTATTACATTTATTTGTACTTATGACCTTTATAGGTGTAGATGCAAAAGTTGCATATAATACTTGTATTAAGTGGGATTGGTCTAAAATAGATACAGGTGTTAATAATTTATGGTTCCCAAAAGATTTTTTATTTGGTGTAGCCACTTCTGCCTATCAAGTAGAGGGTAACTGTATAAATAATCAATGGTCACTTTTTGAATGTAAGCAAATAGACCGTAAAGGTAAAAAAGTTATAAAAATGCCACAACTTTGTGGGCTTGCTTGCGATCATTACAATCGTTATAAACAAGATATTCAGCTTATTAAAAATGTTCATTCAAATGCTTATCGTTTTTCTGTTGAGTGGTCTAAAGTAGAGCCGCAAGAAGGTGTTTTTGATGAAGAAGTTCTCCAGCATTACGAAGATGTTTGTTTAGAACTTGTAAAAAATGGAATTGCGCCTTGTATTAATATTCATCATTATACAGAGCCCATCTGGTTTTTTGAAAAAGGTGGCTTTGAAAAAAAGAAAAATATTAAGTATTACGTAAGATTTGCAAAAAAAATATTTGAAAGACTGAACGATAAAGTGCATCTTTGGTTTACATTCAATTCACCCGTTGGTCATGCAATGCCTGGTTATTTTAATGCAGACAAACCACCATATAAAAATGACATGGAGCTTGCAATTAAAGTTCTTAGAAACCTGCTTGAAGCACATGTGCAAGTGTATCATGCGTTGAAATCAATGCCGGGTGGAAAAGGTTCTAAAATTGGTGTTCTTCATAATATTTATCAATTAGATCCTCTTCATAAATGGAATCCAGTTGAATATTTATATTCAAAAGTTGGAAATCAAATTGCTCATACAGCTACATATGACTTTTTTACTAAAGGTATATTCAAAGTAAAAATACCATTTAAAGTAAATGTAAAACATATAAATAAAAAAGCTCCAAAATCTTTAGATTTTATTGGAATTAATTATTATTCACATACGGGTATTAATTGGACCAAACGTCAAAGTTACCCTGGAGAAATAAAAACATTAAACAAAAAATATACAATTTACCCTGAAGGTTTGTATCGAGCGATACATGAAGTTAATGAAAATGTAGCAAAGAAATTAAATATCCCTATGTACGTGACAGAAAATGGTAATGCGCAAAAAAATGAAGGTGACAGGGATACATTCTTAAAAGGTTATATGTACGCAATGTCTAGAGCAATTCAAGAAGGTTGCGATGTACGTGGTTATTTTTACTGGTCATTGATGGACAACTATGAGTGGGGTAAATATTACAAGCGCTATGGTTTGTATCATGTAGATTTTGAAACTCAAGTACGTACACTAAAGCCAAGTGCAAAGCATTATGTTGAAGTTGCAAAACATTTTACAGAAATTCAGTACAATAACTATACAGCTTTGCCGGTAGTTAGTCGTTAAAGTAAAAAATATTGAAAAATTTTAAGCATTTAAAACATAAAGAGCAATTGAGCCGGCAATTGCAGCATTTAAGCTTTCGGTACCACCAGGCATTGGTAAAGTAATTTTTTCATTACATTGATTAACAATTTCTTGTGGTAGTCCATTTGCTTCGTTTCCAACAACCAAAAGTGTTTTTTCTTTATTTAAAGATTTTAAAGGCTTTCCATTTTTTACAACAAGTGCTGCAAGTTGTAAGTCTTTTTTGTTCTCTAAAAGCTCATTCCATGACCACCTAAAAATATGTACTTGTGAAATTGTACCAGCACTTGCTTGGATAACTTTGTGACTCCACGGACAAACACTATCTATAAGAACAATAGATTTTTTACCCATTGCAGCAGCTGTGCGGATTAATGTTCCTAAATTACCAGGATTATTTGTTTGTACACAAGCAAGTCCAGAAGAAAGTTTTGCAGGTGGCAAAGGTTTGGGAATTGTAAAAATAGCTAAAATACCGCTTGAACTTTTTGTTTGGCTTATTTTTTGCATAACAGGTTCAGAGGCAATGGTAATAATTTTTTGACTGAGAGTCTTTATAAAATTTTGCTCTTTTTGTAAGAAGTTTTCTGTAATATAAATATTTATAGGTTGAAAATTATTTTTAATAAATGATTCTATTGTTCTAAGGCCTTCGGCAACAAAACGTTGTTGTTTTTTTCTCTCTTGGGCTGAAGATAGCTTTGCTATTTTAATAATTTCTTCATTTTGTCGTGAAGTTATAACTTTCATAGTTTTTTGTTGACTTTCCCGTCATTGCAAGCTTTTGAAAAAAGCGTGGCAATCTCGATATTAAAAACAGGTTACGATTTAACCTATAAGGTTATATGATTATTTCATTTTTTAGTGTATTGCTTTTCATATTTTATGTATAGTGGCTTAAATTTTTGAATAAATAAAAGGAGTTTTAACTATGAGAAAATTACTTTTAGTTTTTTTTCTTATTATATCACCTATACTTTGTATGCAAAATCAGTGTGAGCATCGCTTATCTATCTATATTTCTAGTAAAAATAGAGAAAATAATATAAAGCAAAGCAGGTCTGTGAAAATGGATTTAGATGGAGGAATAACTTCTTTATGTCGACTATCTGATACTTTCAGGCAAGGTGCAGAAAAAATTTTTGGGCCATTGTTATTTGTCTATACTCTAAAAAAGCATATAAAAAAGGATGAAAAATGAAAAAATTATATTTAAAAATAATTGCTTTTTTATCTTTATTTTGTTTACTACAAGCAATAGATTGCAGTTTTAAGGGATCTTTAAAGCAATCTGTGCCGTATATTAGCAGCTCTTTAACAGGGGCTATTTTATATTGTACTGGCTCTTATCTGTTAGATAATGTAGAAATGGGTTTAAAAGTGCCAAATTATTTAAAAAATGAGCTTTTTATAGGTGTATCTTTAATAGGTTTTGGTGTGACTGGTTTGTATTACACAATAGATAAAAAGTCTGATAAACAGCTGATTTTGCCTGGTTTAAACTTAGAAAGTGTAAGTTTAAGGCTTTTAAATAATGCCCAAAAACCTCAAGGAAGCTCAGAATAGGGCTTTTAGAGGGGTATTTTACATTCATTTTGTACCATTTTATAATAATTACAAATAGAAAATAATTTTTTATAAGGTAAAAAAATGGAGATAATCATGAATGTTAAAAAAAATATATTAAAAATGTTGTCAATTTCTATGTTGATTTCTGCTTTTCAGCCAGTTTTTACTATGAAAAATAGTAGTTTATCTGATGATGAAGTTACTAGTAGTAAAAAGCAAGATAGAGGAATAGAATTATTTGGTAATGAGTATGCAAGCGCAATGAAAGAAATTGAAGAAAATAAAGAAAAGAGTATTGATGCTAGAGATAAAATCTTAAAAAATATAAAATCTCAGGAAAAAGTAAAGATAAAAGAGAAAAAAGAAAATAAAGAAGAAGCAACACAAGTAAAGAAAGCTAAAAAATCTAGCTGGTTTGGATCTTTTTTACCTCATTTTTTTACAGCAACAACAGCAGTTGGTAGTTGTATTGTTGCCAAACATGTAATAAATAAATATGGTTCGCAAAGTTTTTCGCAAATGTTTAATAATGCAGTTAATAAAGTTGGTCAATATACGACTGATTACTTTGTAAAACCTGCACTTGTAGCTACAGGGTTAGGAGCTGGTGCGGCAGCCGGTGCAGCTGGTGTTTTTTATTTATTAAAAGATAAAATTGCAAGCTGGTATACTGGTATTATTGATGCTGGTGATAAAAAACTTGAACAAGTTACTGATAATGTAAATTGCCAATTAGAAGGTTTGGTTACTGATATTAAAAAACAAGTGAAAGAATTAGTTACTGATACTAAAAAACAAGTGAAAGATTTAAATAAAGATATACAAAATTCTATTAAAGAAACAAGTAAAGTTGTTAAGGAATCTGCACGAGGACTGGTAAGTAGTGCAACTAAAAAAGTATTAAAACCGATCACTGTGCCCGTAGAATATTTTAAAGGTGGTGCCAAAGCTGTTGCGGATTTATTTACAGGTGAAAAAGAGTTTAATGATTCTACTCAATCTGTTCAATTAACTACAGAGGAATTAGAAAACCTTGGACAAACACAAGGAGTTTTCAAAGAGGATATACAAAGTTTAATAGAGTCAAATTATTTTGAAAATTCAGATATTAAAAAACCGCCTTATAAAAATGATATTCTTAATGATGATGAACAAACAGAACAAGTTGATTTAACAAAATCGTTTATAAATTTATCTTAAAAAAATAGAGATTAGCTTATTAATTGAATAAAAGAAGGAGCGGCAAAAGTTGCTCCTTCTTTTATTGATAATTTAAATATTCTTCAGAAAATTTGCACGTTCTAGAGTTAATTATTTTTTGAAGAATGAACCAGTGCTGCAATAGACATAAAGCCGTATGTCACAGCGGATCCAAATAGTATATGTGCTACAATGGAACTTTTTGGGTCTTTACAAGCTGTACTGCCTGGTTGGGGGCATGCAGCATCGGCTCCTTGATAATTAGCGTATGCTAGTCCCGCAAATGTAGCGCTGGTTGCAGCTCGAATTAGAATGTCTCTTAGGTAAGTTTTTTTTGTTGGTTTAGTGGTAGTAAATGGTTTAGTGGTAGTAAGTAGTAATGAAGAAAGCAGCACTATTGGTATTATTTTTTTCATTATTTCTCATTTTTTATTGATAAATTTATTGAAATTCTTAAATCTAGACCTCCTAAAGTTAATTACTTTGTTATTTTTTTATATCTGAAGGTCCAAAAAGTATTGCAAGAGAGATTGCGCCGCACATCACAGCGCCTCCATTCAGAATGCCTGGTACAATGAAAGGTTCTGCTATGCCTTTATGCATTGCTAAAATCTCGCGATTAGGGTATGCGGCATTGGCTCCTTGGTGTAACATATATGCTAATCCTGCAAATGTAGCACTTCCTGTAAATCGAATTGTATAATCTTTTAGGCAAGAGGGTTTTTTTGTTGGTTTAATGGTAGTAAATAGTGATGAAGAAAGTAGTATTATTGCTGTTATTTTTTTCATTATTTTTCCTTTTTATTTTATATGTATTATATTTCTTTTATTTTAAATAAAATTTTATTTTATAAATGTAAAGTTTAATAAGCTTTTTATTTAGGTGACCCATTTGATTAGTCATAGCTTAATTTTTATAATTAAAATGTTGAGTTTTTCGATTATTAAAGAGGTTATAATGATAAAAAATTGTAAATTCTTATCATTGTTTTGTTTTTTTACTATAGGATTTTCATTTTTTTCCATGAATTGTAAGGATATAGCAACTGTTGTTGTTCATGGACTTGGTGGTTGCCCTAATCGTATAAAAAATCT
The DNA here is from genome assembly GCA_964647685.1 of uncultured Pseudomonadota bacterium. Classification (GTDB taxonomy): domain Bacteria; phylum Babelota; class Babeliae; order Babelales; family Vermiphilaceae; genus CAZYJE01. The sequence goes on from CAZYJE010000043.1 coordinate 19,364, forward strand.
GTCTAAAAATTTATCTATTGGAACAGAGTTGATTGTGCCAGTTTTTGATGATTATGCTGGTAAAAGACATAAGGTTCATTATTCTCATATTAGTTGTGGTGGAAAAAATGATATAGCAAAGATTATTGAAGCTTGTCATAAAACAAAAAAGCCTATTCATTTAGTTGGTCACTCTCGTGGTGCTATGGCAATTTGTAATGCTGTGGCAAGTGGAAAAATTAAAAATAAAATTGTTGCAATGACTCTTTTTTGTCCGCCAATTTCAGTTCAAGAGATAGTTTGCTATAGAATTAAAAGAAAATGTTTTGGCTTTATGCCCCCGGGATGGTTAATAAAATTTATTGATCGTTATATTTTAAGTTTCCTTTTTAGAAAATATAACTATAATCAAATGCAGCCAATTAATTCTCCTTTTTATATAAAAGATAAAAATATTTTAATAACAGTTGTTGGAGCAGAAAGAGATTTATGTGTTCCTTTTTCAAGTATCAAAAATTTAGTAAATAATTTTAAAAAAGCTGGCCATAATAATGTTCAGTTCTTTTCTATGCCTTATGGTGGCCATAATAGCTTTTGGTGTAAAAATATTAAAAAAATTATAGAAGTTCAGCAAAATATTAGAAATAAGCTTTTGTTGCCATCAATATTATTTTGCCTAGAAGAAACAAAAGATATTTTTAATAAACATAAATAGTTTTTCAATATACCCATTAGAAGGGCTTTTTAAGCAAGCTCTTTATAGTTTTTCTATAAATGATAAGTTATATAATATGATTATCAGGAGATATGAAGTGTTTTTTTTAAATTTAAATAAAAAATTATTATTTTTGTTAGCAGGGTTGGCTATATTGATACCAGCTTCTTTTAAAGCCGAAAATGGCACATTGATTGGGTGTCATGGATTTGGTGGAAATCCTAGTAATATTAAATACCTTTTTCCTCTTTTGTTTAAATCTAAAAAGAATAATCCAGTTCAGTTTGATGATTGTCTTATTGGTGGTGCTAATTTAGATCATGCAAGTTGTAGTGGCAACAATGATATTCAATCAATTTTAAAAAAAATAAATGAAATAAAAGGTTCTTTTATTTTAGCAGGTCATTCAAGAGGTGCATCGTCTATTGTAAATGTTTTAGCGCAACTTTCACAAAAACAACTTTCTCAAATTGAAGGAATATTTTTAACTTCACCTTTTGCAAAAGTGGAAGATGTCGTTGATTTAAAAGTTAATCAGTTTGGTTTAGGTTGGGTTCCAGGGTTGAGTAAGTTTGCAAACAATTATCTTCTTAAATTTATGCTAAAAAAGTATGATAAAGATCAATTAAAGCCTATTGATGGTTTAAATCATAAAAATCTTGATGCATTAAAAAATACACCAATTACCGTTGCCTGTACAAGTCTTGATTCTTTAGTTCCTGCAAATAGCACTATTTCTCTTATTAATTCATTGCTAAAAAAAGGTTTTAAAAAAGTTAGCTATAGAGTTTTTTCACATGGTGATCATAATGATTATATGCACTACAATGAATCATATGAAAACTTACAAAAAGAGTTGCTTGATAGTAATAAAGTATCCGTACAAGAAGGCCCTTTAAAGCTAGAGTCAAACTTTAGACGTTATTGGAAAAGAAACTTGGTAGTATTTAGTGCCTTTGGTGTTGGTAGTTATTACACAATCAAATATTTATACAAAAAATATAAGCAATATATTCAGCCAAAATAAATTTATAGTTCGTTATTTAGAATCTTCTTTCTATAGTCAGCCATCAATGTAACCATATATTGCAAATTATGGATACTTGCTAGCGTGTAGCCAGTCATTTCTTTTGCTTTAAATAAGTGATGAATGTAAGCAAGTGTGTAGTTTTTGCAAGCTATACACGGACAATTTTCATCGATAGGTCTGAAAATTTCTTTATTACGAGCACTTAAAATTTTAATGTTACCTGCAGAAGTAAAAAGAAGTCCATGACGAGCACAGCGAGTAGGGTGTGATGAATCAAAAGTATCGACTCCTAAAGAAATAGAAGTTTCTAAGGATGGTAAATCACCAATACCAAGAAGATGGTTAGGTTTGTCTGTTGGAATGAGTGGCATTGTGTAGGTCAGTAGTTCAAACATTTGCTCTCTGTTTTTTCCTAAAGAGCCACCAATTGCAAAACCATCAAACGGTAATGATGTTAAATATTTTGCACTCATTGTTCTTAGTTGTTTATCAACACCACCATGAACAACAGCATACATGGCTTGATTGTTTTTATTTTTTAGATGTTCATCTAGAGATCTTTTTTCCCATCTGTGAGTTCTGTGTACAGATCGTACTAATTTTCTTCTATCCATATGATAGGGCGGAAGTTCATCAAGTGGAATAATGATATCAGCACCAAGTTGTTTTTGTGCTTTGACAGAGCTTTCTGGTGTCAGCAAAATTTTTTGTCCGTCTCTGTAGGACCTAAAAATAACGCCTTCTTCATTAATTTTTAAAACAGATCCACCTTGTTTTTTTTGTCCGCGACTTTTAATTTCATCATGAACACCGCCATAGGCCAAACTAAAGACTTGGAATCCACCAGAGTCAGTAATAATTGGCTTATTTCGATTAATAAATTTATGTAGTCCACCAGCCTTTGCAACAGTTTCAGAACCTGGTTGTAAAATAAGGTGATACGTATTGCAAAACATAAGTTGTAAATCAATAGATTCCATTGCAACGCTATCAACAGACTTGAGTGTTGCATTGGTCCCTACGCCAACAAAGTTTGGGGTATCGATAATTCCGTGTGGTGTATGAATTTTTCCAACACGAGCACGAGATTTTTTAGATTGATGAATAAGTTCAAATTTAAATGATTCCATAAAGTTAATTATAGTACAATTTTATACTTAAAAAAAGGGGGTTTTAAAAAAGTATAAGGCAGATAAGTAATATAGCTGCCTTATATAGAGATTTTGATAATTTTTATGTTTTAAAGATTATTGATCATATTTATTATAGTTTCATCTTCAGCGCAAATTGCTACACCAGCTGCACCAATGCATATTAAAGATCCTACATCACAAAATGCAGCTCCAATTGCTGATTCAGGAGCACCGTTATAGTTTTTACTTTCGATTTCTGCGCCTATTCGCGTAATTTTGAAAGCTGCAAGAGATCCTGCTATTATTGCCGTTCTTGTTCCTAATAAATCAGATGACATATTTTTATAGTAAGAAGTGGCCAAAGAAGCTCCTCCCGCTGCAATATAACTTAAAGTGTTATAAAGATTACATGAATTTAAGTTCTTATTGTTTTTTTTGTTTAAAATCTGTTTTAAAGAGGTGTTTTCTTCTGGTGATAAATTTAATAAATTTTTTTGCTCTTTTTGCTTTAAGTCCATTGCTTGTATATTAATAGGCAATAATGAAAGTATCAGCATTATAACGGCTCTGTTTATCATAGGTTCTCCTTTTATAATTTTTTTATCACTAGTGTAGTGATAATTTGAAATTATAAAAGAATTTATTGAGATAATTTTTCTGACAATGAATAAAGAGCTCTTCGTAGCTTTGCTGAGTGTAATTTATATGTTTCTGAAGTTTTTAGTTCTTGCAGGGTTGCTTTGCTAGATTTTGTAAACTCCCATCCTTTTTCTGAGGCCTTGATATTTCGAAATAAAGTTTCTTTTTTTTTAGTTGTTAAATTATATGCAGGGTTTGTTTTTATATAGATGAAAACAGGTAAATTTTTGACATCGTGCAAAACAATCATGCCAGCTTCTTTTGCTTCCTTGTCTTGGGTGTTTTTAACATAGTTTTTACAAACTTGATAGAGAGTTTTGTTGCCATAAATGTTATGCATTGCGTCTATATAATAAAAATTGAAGAATAAAGATAAGAGTAAAAAATTATATTCCATAACTTTCCTTTAATTAATTTCTTGAACATAAATATGTTAAATATTTTAAACCATTGAGGCAATAATCAGTTATTCCCCAATTTCTTCTTTGAAAGTTTGTATAAATATAACCTAACTTTTTTTTATCTTTGTTTGAAAGTTCTTTTATATTTTTTAATATGTATAAAAAACCAAGTGTTGGCTTATTTTTTGTGATTATATTTGAATAAAGAGTTATAAGTCCATCATCGTTTATAGCCTTTTTTTTACTTTTTTTTACTGTTTTTTTCAAAATATATTTTTGATAGGCCTTTGGTAGGTTTAAAATAGTTTTTAACTCTTTTGCTGTATAAGTTTGATTTTTCAAAAAAATAGAAAGAGTTGTTTTAGTTTCTTCAGGGTTGCACTTATATTTTGTCTGTAGGTATGACTGGATTAGTAGTCGATTTCTAGGTTGTAAAAATGCTGCAAGATGACAATGCATGACATTTGGCTCACCAATTATATATTCTTTTTCATTAAGGACTATTTTAAAAGTATTAGGGGTTTTGCTTTTTGTTTTTTTATTATTCATACCAGTTGCCAAGTTACATGAGAAAAGTATTAGAAGTAAAAAAGATATTTTATTCATTATTAAAGCTCTTGAGTAAAAATGTTTGATCAAGTTTATTTAAAGAAAAGTAATGATTATTACGTTTTTATTCAAGATTTTTTTATCTTTAGAATATCGTCAAATGTTGATTCTTTGTTTATTTTTTAGCTCTAAATAAAGGTCGGCTATTATTTCTTTACTTTCGCCCGTAAGTTGATCGTGAATATTTTTGGTATTTATTAAGTTATTTTGTTCTTTTTGATAATAACTAAAAATTGGCAGTGAATTAATTTCTTGATTTACATTCAGTTCATTAAGGCGTCTTATTAATAGTCTATTTTTTATGCGTGGGTTATATGTAGCTTTTTTTGTTATTACATTGATATTCTGAATTTTGTTTAATATCAAATAAAGTTTTAGTTTAGATTCATGTTCTAAATAACTTTTTTTTATTTTCTTTATATATTCTTTTACAAGAGTTTCATCATTTTTTGGTTGCATATTCATAAGCATGTTGTTCATGATTACAGTTATTTTTTTTAGTTGTTGAGAAAATAAATTTTGAACTCTTTTGAGGGTTTCTTTTTTATATTTCTTTAAAGAAAAAAGATTGAGTGCAATTGATTGTGAAATTGAGCTTGGAAGACAGTTGCTTTTTGCAGCAAGAAATAAAAGAAAAAGTTTTTTGCTGCAATGCTCAGCTGGAACGTAATCATGTATGTGTAAAATAAGCTCAAGAGGGAGTTTGGCAAGGAAAGTATATGGGGTTAAAATTAGTACAATAAGAAAAAATTTAGACATAATAAAAGCTCCTTTAAGCAATTATAAAGGAGCTTTTATTTTTTTATCAAGTTTTATTTATTTCTATGTTCTCTTGAAGCTTTTTGTCCAAATAGTTTTTTGCAGTCAGCTCTGCAGGCTCTTTTTTTATCAACAGTTTGACATTTTTCTCTGCAGCAATCGCGGTGATAGTTTTTCTTGCAATTTTGAGCTTTACAAAGAGAGTAGCACTCCCACATGTCATTATAACTTTTTGGGTTTTCTACCATTACTTTTTGGCAATATTGTTTACAGTCTTTTTTACAAGATAAGTACTCTTTATAAGCTTTTGGGCAACCAGCGCTATACATTTTGTGGTAATATTTAAAATACTTAAGTGCCATTGCACCCATAATTATTGAAAGAATAATAACACTGAGTCCAAAAAAACCTCTATAATTTTTAGATCCTGATTTTTTTCTTTTCACCTTGTCCCCTTTAGGTATACAATTACATTTTAATATTTCTAATAGAATATCATCTAGAGGGTTGTTTTTTCAAGGTATTTGTATGTGAAGGTTGGTTGAAACCCTTAAATAATAGATTTTTTGAGTGAAAGTCGACCTCTTTTTAATAGTTTGTTATTATAAATAACAGGTTTTGGTTTAGATTAAAGGTTTTTATTGTTCGGATTTTCTATGGGAAAAGTTCTTTTATTTTATAAATATGTTGAAATTGAGTATCCAAAAAGAATTATAAAGTGGCAAAAGCAAATTTGTCATAATTTAAACCTTACAGGGCGTATTCTGATTGGAAAAGAAGGAATTAACGGTACTGTTGGTGGCTCTGATGTAAATACTGATCTTTATATAAGTATTATGCAAAAAAATGAGCTTTTTTCTGATATGGAGTTTAAGCAAAGTATTGGTGATGCAACATGTTTTCCTAAAATGCGTATTGCCGAAAGAAATGAGATTGTTACCTTAGGCTTAAGTGTTGATGACATTAAAACTGGTGGTGGCAAGCATTTAAAGCCAGAACAAACGCACAATCTTATTGCAAGTAGTCCAAAAGATCTTGTTATGATTGATGTTCGCAATGATTATGAATGGAAAGTTGGTCGATTTACAGGCGCGCCACTTATTAACCCTAAAACTCAAACATTTAAAGAGTTTCCAGAATTTATAGATAAAAATCTAGATCAATTTAAAGATAAACAAGTGTTAATGTACTGTACTGGTGGCGTGCGTTGTGAGCGTGCTTCTACATATTTACAAAAAAAAGGTATTGCAAAAAAAATATACCAAATGGATGGTGGTATTCATAAATATGTTGAAAAATATCCAAATGGTTATTTTAGAGGCAAGAACTATGTTTTTGATGGTCGAATAACAGTCAAAGCAAATGAAGATATTCTTGGAACTTGTGAAATTTGTTCTACTTCTTGTGATGATTATATTAACTGCTTAAATGTACAGTGCAATAAGCATTTTATTTCTTGCTCTGATTGCGTGCAAAAACTGCAAAAAACTTGTAGTACTACTTGTAGAGATTTACTTGCAAGCAATAAAGTTGAATCGCGCCCAGAATTTAAAAAATATAAACAATAGTTAATAGGTTTTATTAAAGTTTAATTAATAAAGTAAAATTTCCTTATACCGTCATTGCGAGCTTTTTAAAAAAGCGTGGCAATCTATGTTTCAAAATAAATATTTATATTTTTAGTACAATAACTAGGTTTAACTTCTTCTTCAGAAGTTGTTGAGCTTTTTACAAAAATTTATAGAAATAAAAGAAGGGCATAGATTACCGCGCCTGCCAAGGCGAAGCTTTTAAAGCGAAGACTGGCTTTGCTCGCAATGACGTTGTTTTGGAGTATTAATAGAAGCAAAAATTATGAAAGAAAATATAAATAGTTCTGAACGATCAAATAAAAATAATTTTTCGAGCATCGCATATAATGTGCCATTAGCAGATAAAAACTGGTTTCAAACTGGTGGTAGTGCAAAATATTTTTGTCAGCCAAAAACAGCTTTAGAATTTAAGCAAGCTTTAGATTTTGCAAAAGAAAAAAAACTAGAGATTTTTATTTTAGGACAAGGTGCAAATATTTTAATAAGTGATCAAGGTTTTGATGGCCTTGTTATTTGCCCATCTCTTTTGCGCATTTCTCATAAAGATAAAGATCAGCAAGCTGTTTATATAACGGTTGGCAGCGGAATGACAATGAGTGATTTAATTGAATACTGTTTGCAAAATAATATTATCGGCCTTGAAGAGTTTAGCGGTATTCCAGGAACTGTCGGCGGCTCTGTTTATATTAATTTGCATTATTTTCAATTTCTACTTGCCGATTTTTTGCATAGTGCAACAGTTATTAATTCAAAAACTGGTCTAGTAGAAGTTGTTGACAACGCTTGGTTTGAATTTGGTTACAATACCTCAACTTTGCACAATAAAGATTACTTTTTAGTTGATGCTACATTTGTCCTGCAAAAAGCTTCTGATATTGAAGTTGCTTACGCTCGTGGCAGAAGGGTAGAAATAATACGTCATCGTCATGCACGCTATCCTTCAACCCATACGTGCGGAAGTTTTTTTAGAAATTTTCATCCTGATGAAGTGACAAAACTTATTGAAGGCACCAACAAAAAAATGATTTATGTTGCTTATTATTTAGACAAGATCGGTGTCAAAGGTGCACTTTCTTGTGGTGATGCAGTTGTTTCTCATCAGCATGCCAATATGATCGTCAATAAGGGAGCTGCCACAACAACAGATATTATTAATCTTGTAAGAAAAATGCAGCAAAAAGTGTATGATGAATTTGCAATTATTCCACAACCAGAATGTCAACTTATTGGCTTTAAAAAGTACCCACTTTTATGATGAATGAACTTTTATTTTTTGCTCATTGCTTTATTGCAATGGGCTCTGTTGTTTTTGCTTTAAAGCTAGGCAGACAAGCATTGATTTCTCTTTTTGTCGTTTACTGTTTGCTTTCTAATATTTTTATTGTAAAACAGATAGATCTTTTTGGTTTTCATGCAACAGCGGCTGATATTTTTACTGTTGGTGCTACATTAATTATAACGCTTTTGCAAGAGTATTATGGTTCTCAAATTACAAAAAAAGCAATTTTTACTTCTTTGTTTGTCTCTGTTGTTTATATTATTTTCTCACAGTTTCATTTGTGGTACCAGCCGAATATTTTCGATACAAATCACAACCATTTTGTAGCACTTTTTTCTCTTGCGCCAAGAATTGTTGTCTCTTCCTTATTTGTATATTGGCTAACGCAGCATTGTGCCTGTTTTTGTTCTTCATTTTTACAAAGTACAAGTTTAAAAAAATACTTTTTAGTCCGTACTTATGCAGTACTTTTTTTAACTCAACTTATCGATACTGTTTTGTTTTCTTGTTTAGCACTTTTTGGTGTTGTTGAAAATATTTGGTCAATAATTTTTGTAAGCTATAGCGTCAAAGTTGTTGTTACTATTTTTGCAGTTTTTTTTGTAAATATTTTAAAAAATAAAATAAATATAGATTAGCTATTTATTGCTTCCCATTGCGTTATAAATTCACTTAAGTATTTTTCTTGTTCAATAATTGATGGGTGCCAAACATTGTAATCATTGTTTTGGCCTTGATCGATTTGATTTTGAAGCAGATGAATATACTTAATAACAGTATCTTTTTTATTTCTTATGCATAACTTTTTTGCTGCTGCAAGATCTGCTTTTTTTTCAAAAGATCGAATTAGTTTTGTAAAAAGATGGTAGCCACCAACAGATGTAATAAGGAGTGTTGTTGGTGTTAGAATGATTCGCTTGTATCCTTGTGATTGAGCAAATGTATGGTAAGCAGGGTAGGTAGCTACTATGCTCAGTAGAGTAAAGCTTATTAATTCTTTCAGGTGGTCTTTTGAGGCATAATGCGCTGCTTCGTGATACATTTGAAATTCAAGTTCTTCATTGCTGTATGTTGCAAGAGCTTCTTCATTAATCCAAATGCCATATTTTGTAAACGATGCAAGAGGACATCCTGCTATACGTGGGCCAACACTATTCATTTGTTTAATAGCAACATACGATGGATTAACTTCAAAATCTAAAAGAGCTTTTTTTATTAATTTTTTGTACTTTGGGCTCGCATCTTTTTTGCCCAGAATAGTAGCATATATTGATTGAGTTATTTTTCTTGGTCTAGAAAAAAATGATGCTTTTATTTTTTTTAATGGTGTAAGAAGTGTTAAAAATAGTCCAATTATATATATGTGCTTTTTTTTAATCATTTTCAAATTTTCTTTTTTTATAGAAGTTTCAGATTAATTTTTTTAAGTATTTCAACAATAAGGTACACAATATGCTATAATCGTCAATCCTTCAAGTGGTTGCCCGAATAAAGCTTTAAGTTGCAGCTTTTATTAAATTGCGTATTCTAAAAAAGAGATATTTTCTAGAAATAGTTCAAGGTGATGGAAAAATGAAATTATCAATAGCATGGATTTTTGATCATATTGATGCAGATTGGCGATCTATAGATATAGATATGCTTTTAGAGCTTTTTAATAAAACAACTGCAGAAATAGAAGCGTATAAAAAAATTACAATACCTTTTCAGGACTATTATCTTGTCAAAACGCAAACTATAGAAAAAGATATTACTGTTTTTATTCCAGAATTAAATCAATCAGTTCAACTTTCTCATCGTCAAAATTGTAATGTTGGTGATTTTTATTTTATAAAAAAAAATAAAAACAGTTATTCTTGGGCATCTTTTGCTGATTTTTACTGTGAAAAAGATGGTTTAGTCTCTTCAGTTTCATGTTCTGATGATCAAGTAAAAGGTGGTTGGAGAGATTTAGTAGAAAATGATGATTATATTATCGAAGTTGATAATAAATCAATTACTCATCGTCCTGATATGTGGGGGCACCGTGGATTTGCTCGCGAAATTGCAGTAATGCTTAATTTACCACTAAAACCTTTTAATAATTTTTTAGTAAAACAACCAATTAAAAATAGTAAAAATTCAATTTCTTCTGACAATTTTAGCCTTGAACTTCAAAATCCAGGTGTGACAAATAAAATAGCAACTCTTTCTATTGAATCAATAAAAAATAGTTCATCTGATATGATAATGGCTTTACGACTTCTTAGAGTTGATAGTCGGCCAATTGATTTTATTGTTGATTGTACAAATTTTGTAATGCTTGATATTGGCCAGCCAATGCATACTTTTGATTTAGAAAAAATAGATGGCAAAAAACTTGTTGCAAGAAATGCAAAAGAAGGTGAAAAATTGGTGCTTCTTGATGATCAAGAAATAGAACTTTGCAAGAAAGATTGTGTTATTGCAGATGGAAAAAAAGTTCTTTCTCTTGCAGGTATTATGGGTGGCAAATTTTCTGGTATTTCAAAAGGAACAGAAAATATTGTTTTAGAGTCAGCACATTTTGATGCAACAGTGATTCGTCATTCTACAATAGCTTACAAGCAAAGAACAGAAGCTTCTGCGCGGTTTGAAAAAACGTTAGATCCAAATCAAAATGTATATGCTATTGAAAGATTTTTAAAGTTACTGCAAAATTATAATGTTTCATATAAAGTGTCAGAAAATATTTTGTCATTAGGTTTTACTGTTGAACCTTTAAAAATAACTCTTTCTCATGATTTGATTGAAAAACATATTGGAACAACTATTGAGCAAAGTTTTGTGCTGGATATACTGCAAAAATTAGAGTTTACTGTTTCGCATAAAGATAGTGTCTATACAATTGTTGTGCCAACATTTAGAAGTAGTAAAGATGTTACAATTAAACAAGATATTATAGAAGAAATAGTTAGGTTTTTTGGGTACGACAATATTCCTTATACTTTACCTACATTTAAACCAAAAGCTGTATCTTTAAACCATGTAAATCGTATTAAAAAAATTAAAAACTTTTTTGCTTTTGGTTTGCAAATGCAAGAAGTTGCAAATTATGCATTTTATGATGAGTCATTCTTAGAAACTTTACAGTGGAAAGATTCAGGTCTTATTTCTGCTCAAAATCCAGTATCAGAAAATTGGAAATCTTTGGTTACATCTTTAGCTCCGCATCTTTTTAAGAATATAAAAGATAATCGTTATCATCTGGATAGTTTGAGATTTTTTGAGTGGGGCCGAATTTGGAAAAATAAAGATACAGTTATAGAAAAAAAGGCTCTAGCAGGAATTTTTTTTGAAGGTAAAAAGAATATAAATTTTTATGATGGTAAACAAGAGTTAGAAAAACTTTTTGCATTACTTGATATGTCAGTTTCTTGGCAACAAATGACTGATACAAAAAACTGCCCTTGGTATATGCCTTTTCAGTCTGCAGAATTAATTTGTGATAATAGTGTTATAGGACGAGCGGGAAAAGTTCATCCACAATTTTTAGAAAAAGTAACAGATGGTGATGCCTTTATGTTTGAGTTAGATGGTGACGCATTATTATTGTATAAAAAAGCAGATAAAAAATATCTCGCAACAAGTAAATATCAGTCGGTAAGTCGTGATATTAGTATGCTTGTTCCTTTAGATTTAACTGTTGATTTTTTAGCTTCTTTAATTGCAACAACAGATGAAAGAATTATTTCTGTTGATTTAGTTGATTTTTTCCAGAAAAAAGAGTGGGAAGATCAAAAATCAGTGACGATGAGACTTGTGCTTCAAGACAATTTCAAAACTCTTGTTAAGCAAGATGTAGATCAAGTTTACGATGCTATTGTGCAAATTCTTTGTCAAAAGGGTGCTCAAATACGATGAAAAAATATACAAAAATATATGCGCTTATTGTAAGCGCATTATTTTTTTTAGATAGATTTTCTAAAACTTATATGCATATAAATCCAAAAAAAGTTTTCACGATTTTTCCTTTTTTACAGTTTCAACTTGCTTACAATCGTGGTATTTCGTGGGGGATGTTTAGCTCTTCTAGTAATATAATTTTTTGGGGCTTAACTTCGGTAATTATTTCTGTCATTGTTATCTTTTCTTTTTATGCTTATACCAGATGGAAAGAGAATTATATTATTTTACCAGAGCTCTTCATTATTGTTGGGGCTATTTCTAATGTTGTTGATCGTTTTTTGTATGGCGGTGTTGTAGATTTTATAGTTTTGCATTACAAGTCTTGGTCTTGGCCTATTTTTAATATTGCAGATGTCGCAATTGTTGGTGGAGTTATAACAATATTAGTTTTAGATATTTATAAAAAATGAAATTGATTGCAACTTTAGGACCAATTGGTTTTTTACCTGCTCCTGGCACATGCTCTACATTATTTACTCTTTTGTTTATTTATTTGCTTAGTCCTTTTACACTTCTTTCTTATTTTTTTCTTTTTATTACTGTTTTTTTAGTTGGTTTTTATGTTATTTCTGCTTCTTTAAAAAAAATAAAAGCATATGATCCATCAGAAATTATTTTTGATGAAGTTATTGGTTCAGTTGTAACTTTTTTTGCTATAACTATTTCACTCAAATCAATGATTATTGGATTTTTACTCTTTAGATTTTTTGATATTACAAAAGTATGTGGTATCAAAAAAGTAGAAAAAATTCCTGGAGCTCTTGGTGTTATTTGTGACGATATTGTAGCAGGCCTTTTGAGTAACGTTTTATTACGTGTAATACTACATTATTGGTAGTTCTTTTATTAACTTATTATTTTTATGAAGTCATTTTTATCTTTTTTGTACACTCAATGTGTCAATTTTATTTGGCCTCCATTTTGCTCTTATTGTAAAGTTTTTTTAGACCATCGAAAAATATTTTGTAGCAGTTGTTTTGAAAAAATAAAGCCAGTTGTTTCTCATCAGTTTTTTATTACAAAAACAAAAATGATTCCTGTTTTTGCTTTGTCTGGTTATAAAGATCCTGTACGTTCTTTGATTTTAAAAAAACATAGTTCAGATATTATTGCAAGCCGTCAATTAGGTAAACTTTTGTGGGATATGACATATATAAAAAATATAGATTTTGATATTGTTGTTCCAGTTCCTTTGCATTGGACTCGTTTTGCAAATCGTGGCTTTAATCAGGCAGAAGAAATAGCAAAAGTGATTGCAAAAGAAAGTAAAAAACCATTAATTAATCTTATTAAACGTACCAAGAAAACAGTTTTTCAGGCGCCTTTAGGTTTTCAAGGTCGTACAGATAACGTTAAAGATGCATTTGTATATAAGTTTAAAAATAATGATATGTATAAAAATAAAAAAATATTGTTAGTTGATGATCTTATGACAACAGGTTCAACACTCAAAAGTTCTGCAAAGTTATTGTATAGACTAAAACCAAAACAAATTTACGCAGTTGTTGTCGCACGAGTTATTTAGTTTAATTTTTTTATTTTTGAAGTATATGACTTAAGTTTTTTAATAGAGAAATTTTCATTTGCCCGTCATTGCGTGCGTAGGTTCTGTTGACATTTGACTATAATAATTTTTCCTATTCGTCTTTGCGAGCGAAGCGCGGCAATCCAGTTCATTAAGAGTAAAACTACCTTTTAAAATAAAAAATTAACTTACATAGTCATATAAATTGTCTTCTAATCATTGACAATCTTTGTATTAAATTGAAATGTAACAAGATCAACTGGATTGCCGCGCTTCGCTCGCAAAGACGTAGGATAAGATACTCTTTATACTTAGACATTCCCTTTATTTTTATTAATAAAATGAAATGTCAGCAGAATCTAATTAGTAGTTTAAATAAAGAGATTGTCACGCTTTTTTACTTATCACGGCATAGCTTAAAAAGCGAAGACGGACAAAAGCTCGTAATCTCGGAATGAGTGTGTTAGACAAAAAATCGTAGAGCTTGCGAAATTGGTAAAAAATTGCTTCTATGTTAGAGTTTAAAATATAACTTAAATGTTTGTTGGTCTTTTATTTTTTTGTATAACAAGGAATTTTTATGAATTCTAAATTTAGTAAAAATACATTATATATTGTTACCATTGTTTCACCATTATTATTATTGCCTGCTTGTGCGCCTCTTGACTGGATTAAATCAAAGTTAGGTTCTGAACCAAAACCGGTTGCTCAGTCAGAAAAAACAGCTACCATCAATATTGATACAAAAGATTGGGTTGTTAAAATTAATGATAAAGTTGCTGTTGTAGGCAAAGACTTTAAACAAGAGTTTGAAATGCTTTTACAAGAAAAACCACAACTTAAATCTATGTTGCCATTAATGCCTAATTTAGAAAAAGATTTTGCAAAAGGACTTGCACAGCAAGCAGTTATTTCTGAATATATTGCAAAAAATGGACTTGACAAAACTGCAGAGTATCAAAAAAAATTAGCACGTGCACAAAAAGCAGTAAAAACAATGTTAAACATCGATGCATTTAATAAATCACTTGGTGAAGTTACCATGACCGATGCTGAGCTTAAAGATTTTTATGAAGAAAACAAAGATCAAATAGAAGGTATCTTAATGAGCCATGGCGGTGTAAGTGCTGTTGGTGTTTCTTTTAATTCTGAAGATAAAGCAAAAGCTTTCTTATCTATAGTTAAAAAAATGGGTAAAAATGTAGACATACAAGCTGTTGCAAAATCAGAAGCTCCAAATGCAAAAATTCAAGACTTTAAACTTGTGCATCAACGTAGTTTGGGTATAGATCCCCTTGTAAAAAATAAAATTGTTGCATTCAAATCGTGTCCTACATTTGAAATTGTAAAAGGAAGCGACAAGAACTTTTGGGTTGTGTATGCAAGCAAAAAAGAAGATGCAAAATATCGTCCATTTGCAGAAATAAAAGATGGACTTGCTCAAGCTGCAAAACAGCAAAAACAAGGTAAAAAAGCAAATCAACAACTAGAGTCTTTAATGCAAAAGTATAATGTAAATATTAATGAAGATTATTTTTCAAAGAGTAAAGGTTTAAATAAGCAAGTAAACCTTTCTGCTTTGAATGTAGAAAAAAATGCAGAGTCTGAACTTGATATAAAAGCTATAGCAAAATCTGCATAAAATATTATTAAAAACAATTTGCTATAGTCGTTAAAAAACAAAAAAAGGGGAATATATGTTCCCCTTTTTGCATAAGGAAAGAGTCATGAAAAAACAGTTTTTATTTTTATTTTTTTTAAGCTTCAATATAGTTGCCAAAGTTGAAACAGATGTTGCAAATGAACGATTTGTTATTGATGGTATTGATAGTGTTATTTTTGCACAAGAAAATACAATTGTTGTAACAAAATCAGATGTTAATCGTCTTGACTTGCAAGGAACTCAAAGATCTCGTAAAGAAGTTATTCAAGAAAAGTTAATGTTTGAAGATGCAAAAAAATACAAAATCATTCCAGATGAAAATGCAATTAATCGTTATATTGCAACAGTGCAACGTGAACATAATTTAACAATAGATCAAGTAAAAGATATGTTCAATGCCGCAGGTTACACGTACGAAGAAGGCCGTCAGCAGCTGGGTGTTACTTTTGCAGTTAATCAAGTTATGGATTTTAAAATTCGTTCTCGTTTAATTGTTCCTCAAAAAGATATTAATGCATATTACGAAAATAATCCTGTGTATCAAGATGCATCATATGTACTATGCCGCTGTGTAATTCCATTTAATGAAAACGTAAAAAAAGAAGATCAAAAAAAACAGATTATTAATCAAATGAAATCTGGTGTTTTGGTTGGTGTACAATGGAGTGACTCTTTTACTATTGATGAGCAAGAAATAGCTGAAGATAAAAGATTTATAACAAAAATGAAGGTTGGCCGAGCATCTGCTCCAAAGCAAGTAATTAATGGTTTTGAGATTTTTAAGTTACTTGAAAAAAAAGATCGCCGGTTATTAACACTGCAAGAGCGATATGAACAAATAGCAGATTCTTTAAGAAGGCCAAGGTACGAGGCGTTGCTTGCAGAATATAAAAAAGAGTTATTTGAAAAATCAGCAGTGTTATATTTTTAGAAGTTTTTATAAGAGAAAGCTCTTTGGATTTGATCCAGAGGGCTTTTTTAGTGTCCTTTTTTTAAAAAAATAAATATCAGATATATTAAACTAATAGTATAAATTTATTAATAAGTAGATTTTGTGGGGGATCATGAAAAAATTATTATTATCATTTTTAACAATATTGTGTTTAGTTACTCCAGTACAAAAAGTTAAAGCTGCTCCTATTTCTAATCAAACAATGTGGATTGGTGTGGGTCTTTCTGTAACTGCAGTTGCTGCAATTGGCTCGTGGATAGCAAAAAAGTGCAAAAGACAAGATTATACATTTTACGGTAAAAGATGGTCAAAGTTTGACTACGCTAAAGCTATTTTTATGATTACTGCATGTGCTGCTGCAGCTGGTGGAATTTCTCATCATTGTTTGTATCAAAAAACTTCTAATGGGTATATTGATAGAATAAAAAAATTAACAAAAAATGAATCTAGTTTAGAAGAACTTGCTCTCGCGTGTAACTTGCATAAAGATGTTCTTTCATCAGATTTAACTGAAGAAAATAAAAGTTTTGATTTTTATAAGAAAAGAGAGAAGCTGGCAAAAGGTATTATTAAAGCATTAGAAAAAGATTTTAATGAAGATATCAATAACATTGATAAAGTAGATGCTTTTAAAGATTACCCTTATTTAGAACAAGGAGAAAGTTTAAAAAAACGTTTATATTTCTATGATAATCAACTTTCATTATTAAATCATTTAGGTTGTTTGCCTACCAAAGATATAAATAATTTTAAAAGTTACAGAAATAAATTTAATCAGGGTTTATTAGATTTTTGTAAAAAAGAATCTTATCAAAAAGAATTGAAGCAATTTAATAAACATAGAAAACTACAAAATGAAAGAATAGCTGCAGAAGCAAGATGGCGTCAAGCAGAGGCAGAGAGAAAAAAGGCCGATGATTTAGAAAAAGAAGTTATTCTTGAGGTCACTATTGATAATCGTTTTCCTAAAAAAAATATTTATCATTTATATGATGATTATTTATCAGATTCAGACTCAGATTCAGATGATGAATTTTAAGGAGTAAATAATTAATAAAAAATTATTGCTTACACTTTTATTATTTATTAACGGAAAAAATATTCATGCACAACTTTCTCCTATACAAGGAGCAGGTTGTGCTGCTTTTTCTACTGCTATTGTTTCGGTAGCTATTTCTAAAATTTTAAATAAAAAAAAGATGAACAAAAAAAAGTATAAAAAAGCTTTGCTAAAGGCTTGCTATGATTCATGTATTGTGGGTCTTTTTTCTTATTATATTTCATATGAGCTTAAAAATGATGGTGACTTTGGATTTTTTAGGGATATTTTTTCAAAAATATCATTTAGGTCATTTACATTTAGTTTTTAAGAACTTTTTAATTTTCAAGTTCTTCATATAAAGCAGATGCTTTTTTTAAAAGTGTTTGCTTTTTTTCTTTCAGTTCAGGTTTGCCATCTAAATAAGCGCCAAGTAATTTATTAAAGTTCATAGAAACTTTCAGATCAGATCTTTTTTCTCGTGTTTGTGTTATATGAATTGGGGTTATGCTGACAATATACAAAGCTTTGCTGCAGGCACGTTGAATTTTTTGCAGATCAACAGTATCTTTTTTGTTTTTTGGTACATGGTACTTTATTTTTATAATTGCATCTTCTAAGTTATGCTTTTTTATTTCGTTAAGCAGTTGTTCTGTTTGGCTATCTTGCTCGTTGAGTTTGACCTCAATTTGTATAAAAGGGCGTATTGGTGTTTTTATAAATTTATGAGTCGTCTTATCTTTTTCTTCTATTGTAACCAGGCAAAAACCTTTTTCTTCTTTGCGTTCACCAAAGTCTATTCGTTCAAGTGAACCAGAATAGACAACTGCAGGATAACCATTGGGGTTTAAATCTTGATAGCGGTGAAGATGGCCAAGGCCAACATAATCAAATGGTTGTATTGCAAGTTGCGATGGAAGCAGTGTTGGATCGGTGCCATAAACAGCACGTTTTTCTGATCCAGAAAATATTCCAGAACTGACGGTAATGTGTGCAGCAAGAACAGCAGGAATTGATGTGTCTAATTTTTGAGCAAAAGAAGTAATAATGTTGCCAACAGCTTCAGAGATATACTGGGTAATTTCGGATGAATTTTTGAGAATATGTTTTTCTGACATAGAAATTGTATTGCGTGTTGCCCAAGGAATGCCAACAATATTAACAGGTCCACTTTTTGTTTGTAGTCTTATTGTCTTTGGTTTATCGATAACATAAAAGCCTTCAAGTGGCAGATTGCTAAAAACATCAAGAGAGTGAGCTTTTCCAAAACTTAAAGGGTTGTCATGATTGCCAACAACAATTACAACGGGAATTTTTGCATTATAAAGTCGCAGCATACAGCGCAGAAAAAGTTTTTGCTGAGTTGGTGTTGGTGTTGTTGTTTTGTATGCATCGCCAGAAAACAAAAAAAAGTCGACTTCATTTTTTATTGCATGGTCAATACAGTAGTTAAATACTTTTTCAAAATCCAAAAGACGAGAGTGAATTCCCGTCTTTGGATCTATTTTTCCATAATTTTCCATACCAAAATGAATGTCTGCTGTATGTATAAACTTTATCATTAACTTTCTTGAAGTGAGTTTTTATCTGTTTTCATTGCTGCACGGTATGTTATTTTTATTGTTGGTTCTTTTTGTGTATCTTGTGCTTTTGTTTTCTCTTGTAACTTTTTTTTCAGTAGTGGTACATAATCTTTTTTTGTAACTTGTTTTGCACGTCCAAAAGCTAAGCTATTTTCTGGAACATTATTTGTTATGGTAGAGCCTGCTGCTGTATAGGCATTTTTTTCTATAGTAACTGGCGCAACAAGTGTATTATTGCTACCAATATAAGCGCCATCTTTTATTGTTGTTTTTTCTTTTGTTAGTCCATTGTGGTTACAAGTGATAGTTCCTGCACCAATATTGGTTCCTTTTCCAATTGTTGCATCGCCTAGGTAAGAAAGATGTTTTGCTTTTGTTTTTTCACCAACTGTTGAATTTTTTATTTCTACAAAGTTGCCAACAACCGCTTCTTTTTTTATTATTGCGCCATTTCTTAGGTGTGCAAATGGTCCAACTTCTGCAGATTCGTGAATAATTGAATCTTTAATAATACTATGTGAGTATATGGTTGTATTGTCTTCAATTGTACTGTTTTTGAGTGTTGTAAACTGATATATCTGACAATTTTTACCAATATGTGTACCTTTTAAAATATGAGCACCAGATCCAATTTTAGTTTGTGCTCCAATAGTCACGTCGATATCAATATGAACATTTTGTGGCGCAAAAAATCTGACACCTTGTTGCATCCAATATTTAATTAAATCAGAGCGTTTAATTTGTTCTGCTGCCCATAGTTCTTCAAGCGTATTGATGCCACGAATACGGTCAAAAGGTGCTGAAAGCATTGCAACAGTATATTTATTGTCACTTGCAATTTTTATAAGATCTGTAAAATAAAATTCTTGACTTGCATTGCTTGATTCAAGTTCTTTAATATGTTGTTCTAAAAACTTTTTATTTACAATATAGATACCGGCATTGATGCAACAGTGATCTTGTTTGCTGCCATCAAAATCTTTTGCTTCTATAATTTGAATGCTATTTTCTGTTTTTACAACGCGGCCATAAGAATTATTAGGATCTATATTATGAGAATAGACAAAGCTAATCATTGCTTTTTTTTCTATATGTTCACTGTAAAGTTGTTCGATTATTTCTTTTGTTATAAGTGGCATGTCACCATTTATAATTAAAATATTTTCTTCTGACCAGCTGTTGCGAGCGCACAAAATAGCATGACCTGTGCCTTTTTGTTCTTCTTGATGCACAAATTGAATATCTGTTTTATGGTTTTTTGTAACAATATCTTTAATAAGTTCTTTTTGATAGCCAACAACTAATGTTGTATGGATATTGAGTTTTTCAAGTAATTTTGTTGTAAACAAAATCATTTCTCGGCCACAAATTTTTTGATTTAATTTTGATGTTCCAGTATTAAATCGCCGTGATTTTCCTGCAGCTAGGACAATTGCTTGGAGCTTATTGTCTAACATTGGTTCTCCTTTTAAATAGATAGTTAACAATAAGGGAAAAGATTATAAAAATTGTACCATAAAATTATTCCAAGTCTATTATGCCAAGAATCGTGACTGTTTTTTCTTTTAAAAAAAGGAGAATAAGGTATCATAAATGAAAGAATTTACATGAAAGTCCCCTGGAAAGGTGAAGAAAATAAAAAACATTGTAGATTAGGCAAAAACTATCTTTATTCTTTTCCATGATGTACAAGGTTACATATGATTAAAAAAAAATTAGTAGTAATAAGCAGTATTGTTTTTATGTATTCATCATCTTTTGCTCTTGTAAACAATAATAGATATTTACCGTTACAAAATCGTCCTTTTTCTCGTGCCAACTCTCGTGTCTCTTTTGATTCATTATTTATGACAGCAAGTCGTGCTTACAATGATAATGAAAAAGAGGTTCATTTGCCGCAACTTTGTATTGCAAAAAGTGGTAGTGATGATATTTGTTACGATCTTAATAAGTTGGGCAACGCATTAACGCTTGTTGGAAAAACAAATCCTCTCAGAACAGAATTTATTGGTACAAAAATACCATGGAAGATAGAAGGTAAATTGCAAGCGCAAGGTGTTGCCTGTTCTTATGAGCAACAAGTAACTGATAAAATTTCGCTTGGATTTTTTTCTACTTTTTTACATGTTTTTTCTCGACATGATTTTATATTTGATACAGGAAATACCGGTTTTTTATTTAAGGCACCAGGTGATATTCAAGAATTGGAAGAGACAAGAAGGTTAATGCACAAGCAATTAGGTCTTGAAGATGCACAGTTTGATAAGTTTGGAATTGGAGATACTGATTTTTTTATCAGAATTGGTAATGTATGGGACTACAAATTAAAATTCCGTTCTATTAATGCAGGAATTTCCTTGGGTGCGGTATTTCCTTCAGGTCAAAACATCGATGATACAAGTGCGCCATCAATACCATTTGGAAGCGGTGGCCATTGGGGTTGCTATATAACACTTGATAGTGATTTTGAATTAAAAGAAGATATGCATGTGCAGACAACACTGTCTTTGAGTAATTATTTTAAAAAGAAGCAAACTATGCGACTTTCAGTTGCAGGTGAACATCCTGCATATGGAGCGCTTCTTGCACCAGTAGATGTAGATCCGGGTGTTTTTTTTGAATGGAAAACATATTTTGTACTCAAAAGTTTAAGAAAAGGTCTTGGTGTCCGCGTAGGATATGTTCTTAATGTTCATGAAGAAGATAGTTTTCAAGATTTACGTTCAGAATCAGAAAAAAATGCTTTGCCGATAAGTTTTTTAAATAAGGTAAAACTTTCTGGTTGGGCCTCTGATTATATTTCATTACATGTTTTTTATAATTTTGATGAGATTGAACATGAGCAACTTATTGAACCAACGATAGCTTTTTCTTGGGACATCCCTGTACAGCAAGTTGTTGCATATAATGTTGCAAAAACACATAAAATTTCACTAGCAGTTGAATTTAATTTTTAATAATTTGCTCTCTTGAAAAGTTGTGGTATTTATCAGTATAGTGCATGAAAATATAATAGTTATCTAAAAAGTTTTGTAACTTTTTATTAAATAATATTTGGGAAATAAGTTATGAAGTTTTTACCAGCACGATTGTTTCGTATCTTTTCTAATGATATGGCAATTGATTTAGGAACTGCAAATACAGTTGTATATGTTCGAAATAAGGGAGTTGTTCTTAATGAGCCGTCAGTTGTTGCTGTACGTGTCAATTCTAATAAAGTACTTGCTGCTGGTAAACAAGCAAAAGATATGCTTGGAAAAACTCCAGAAAGTATTATAGCATGCAGGCCAATGCGTGATGGCGTTATTGCAAACTTTGAGCTGACAGAAAGTATGATTCGTCATTTTATAAGAACAGTTCACAATAATCGTCGAACATTAATTAGCCCACGCATGATTATTGGTGTACCTTCGGGCATTACACAAGTAGAAAAGCGTGCTGTAGAAGAGACTGCAAAGCAAGCTGGTGCTCGTGAAGTGTATACAATTATGGAGCCAATGGCTGCAGCAATTGGTGCAGGGCTTCCGGTAGAAGAGCCATCAGGAAACATGATTGTTGATATCGGTGGCGGAACAACAGAAGTTGCAGTTATTTCGCTTAAAAATGTTGTTTTTTGCAGATCAATCCGCGTTGGTGGCGACCAAATGGACAGAGCAATTGTTCAGTATGTAAAACGTAAATATAAACTGCTTATTGGTGAGCGAACAGCTGAGCATATAAAAATGTCTATTGGTGCAGCACTGCTTACGCCAGAAGTTACAAAAGGCAAAATGCTGGTAAAAGGACGCGATTTGGTAAGTGGTGTTCCAAAAACAGTTTCACTCACTGCTCCAGAAGTCAATGAGTCTCTACTTGAAACAATTTCTAGCATTGTAGAAGGTGTACGCATAGCGCTAGAAAACACTCCACCAGAACTATCTTCTGATCTTGTTGATAAAGGTATCATCATGGCCGGTGGTGGATCGCTACTGAAAGGTATAGATGTTTTAATTTCTAAAGAAACAGGTCTTCCGGTAAGTATTGCAGAAGATCCACTTTTTTGCGTTGTTAACGGTGCAGGAAAAGTTCTTGAAAAGTTAGACTTTTTCCGCGATGCATTGATGCGATAAGAGATTTAAAACTAAAAAAGAAGCAGCGACAATATAATTATATTGTCGCTGCTTCTTTTTTAGTTTTATAGTGAAAAGTAAGTAAATGTGGCAATTTTTATTACTAAAAATAAGTAAAGCTCAACCTATATTACTATAATGATTTTATATTTAGTAACCAAACCATGATTTGATATAATCAAGTATACTTTTTTGTTTGTTTTTATTAAGATTCTTTTTATTAAGATTGTTTTTATTATTTAATTTAAAAAGTAAGCGATCATGTTTTAATTGATTATTAGCTTGAAGAGCGTATTTAATTAATTTTTCTAATGTCTCTATATTTAACATTTCTTTTTGGTTAAGATGAGTTTTCCATATTTTAATAGTGTTATCATCTGATTCAGATACAATATTATTGTTTTGAAGAGCAATTATTGTCCTTATATAATTTTTATGTCCAGTTAAAGAATCTAGTAATTTACGAGTACGATAATCAAATATGGTAATATTTTTACTTGGTGCTCTATACAATAAATTGCCACACCGATGTGCATAATTACCATTTGGAAGTTTAATTAATTTTGGTCTCTGATGATTAAAAAAACTCATTTTAATATTTTCTTGTAGTAATTTACCAGTATCGGAATTCCATATTTTAATAGTCGTATCATTTGATTCTGATGAAATGTTGTCCTTTAATGATTCTGAGAAGATTTTATTTGAACTTTTCATTACTAATCCTATTATAGGTTTAGTATGTCCGGTTAGAGTGTGTATTACTTTACCAGTAGAAGAGTCCCATATTTTAATAGTATTATCTGATGAGCCAGATGCAATATTATTATTTGAAAGTGTGATTAATGTTGTTATATGTTTAGTATGTCCGGTTAGAGTATGTATTATTTTATCAGTAGAAGAGTCAAATATTTTAATAATATTATCTGATGAAAATGCAAAGTTATTATTTTGAAGTTTTGTTAATTGTGAAGCAATAGCACTATCTTTAGTTAGGGTTTTATGTAATATATATTTTGATTCTTTTTTATGAAGGTTTTTAGCAAAAGATTTTAATATATTTTGAGACATTTCTTTATTTTTTGCATTTAATAATATTTTGTTTAGTTTTACAGTAATTTCAGATTTTCTATTTATGTCTAAATTATGGAAAATCTCTTCTATATATTTGTTTACTATTTTACCCCCTTTTAAGGGATAAGAGTTTTGTTCATTTACGTATCTTTTTATCAAAGAAATCATAGAGAAAATATCTGTTGTATCTATTTCTTTTTTGCAAAGATAGTCTTGTGATTTTGAGATTATTTCTATTGGCAGATCTTTTATTTGGTAAAATTTAAATTTTTTAGGATCAAGCTTGTGTAAATATTCTTTTATTTTGTTGGTATGAATTTTATTTTGACCATTAAATAAAATATTTTCAATGTTGTCTATGTCAGTAGAGGATATAATTTTAAATACTTCTTTTAGTTCGAGTTTTAAGATGGGTGAAATAGGTAGAACATTTTTTTTATTAACATATTCTTTAATTGAAAGAATTATTGGTTTTTTATTAAATTTTATTATAGATT
Source organism: uncultured Pseudomonadota bacterium (assembly GCA_964647685.1). Lineage (GTDB taxonomy): Bacteria > Babelota > Babeliae > Babelales > Vermiphilaceae > CAZYJE01. Next base: position 43,866 of record CAZYJE010000043.1, read on the forward strand.
CAGTTCCTTGGCCTTTTAAGTAATGGTTTGCTTCAATCATTGTAAGAAATAGTAGTAATGTTTTTTTTATAAGTTTCATAAGTGATATTTTTCTATAAAATAATATTTTGGATTGAGTTTTTAGTTGAAAAGCTATAAAAGCTTTCAATTAGAATATACTATTTTTTTTTAGAAAATCTAATTTGACAGCCTTTTTTTTTAAATGTTTTAAATGTTTTGTCATTTGATCTTATTTTTCTATCTTTTACACTATTTAAGTAGAAGCTTTTGTTTAAAAAAGCAGTAAAACTTTAAAAGGAATATTTTGTCAGACAAGCCAATAAGAATTAAAAAAGAATTTGGGCAGCATTTTTTACGTGATTTTAATGTTGTAGAAAGCATGATTCAGAAAGTTGGTCTTGATCAAAGTACCAGCGTTTTTGAAATTGGTTGCGGTGATGGTTTTTTAACGCAGAGAATTTTGCAAGAAAAAATAGCTCGTCTACAGGTTTTTGAAATCGATGCCGAGTGGGCTAATTACGTGCGTGAAAAACTTGGCAAAGACGATCGACTTACAATTTCTGAGCAGAATATTTTGGATTTAGATTTTTCTGTGATGCAAAAAAATGCTCCGTGGACACTTCTTGCAAATTTACCCTACAATATTACGTTTCCTATTTTACATTTGCTGCAAAAAAATAAGCACCTTTTAAAAGAAGGTGTTGTTATGATTCAAGAAGAAGTTGCGCAAAAAATTGTTAAAAAAGGTGGTCGCGGTTTTGGTTATGTCTCTTTATTTTTTCAGCATTACTTTCAGTTAGAACTACTACTTAAGGTACCACCATCTGTTTTTGTGCCACCGCCAAAGGTTTTTTCTCGTCTTTTGTATTTTAAGCCTAAGCAAGTTACTCAAACCATTGTGCAAGAACCAGAATTTTGGCGTTTTATTAAGATGTGTTTTGTCCAGCCAAGAAGAACACTTCGTAATAATTTACAGCAAACTCATTTTGATATTTCTAAAATAGATGAAAAATTATTAAAGTTGCGCTCTCAGCAGATGAGTATGCAGGATTTTTTGAATATTTGGAATGTGGTTAGATAAAAGAGATTATTGTATTTATCACGGCGTAGTGAAATGAAAAGGAACGAAGACGGATGGAGAAAATGGCAACATTTGCGTTTGAAAAGTTAGTCAGAGATAAAACTGAACAAAGAATGCAAGATCCAGAAGTTACGTTATTTAAAAAACAACTTTCTGAACTTGAATATAAAAAAGAGCTTTGCAAAAAACTGCAAGAAGAAGTAGAAGAAGTTGTTGAAAGTAACAACAAAGAAGAACTTTTTAATGAACTTGCAGATGTTTTAGAAGTGATACATGCTTTTGCAAAACTTAATGGGCAGTCTATACAAGATGTTGAAAAAGTAAGAAAACAGCGTTTTGATTTGCGTGGTGGTTTTTACAATCGAGTGTATATAACAACTATGAAGGCACCAAAAAATCATAAATATTCAGATTATTGCAGACGTGCTCCTAAAAAATATCCACAAATAGGTTAATGGTTATTGAATATTGCAATCAGGTAAGCAGTTGCACTCTTGGTTGTACTCGTCAGCATAATATTCAATCATTTTTTCTTGTTTTTTATTGATTTCTTCTTTGTATCTTAAGACTTTTTTTAGATTTTTAATTTTTTCTTTGTTTTCAATACTTTCATATAAAATTTCTTTATTTATTTTTCTGTAGTCAGGTTTATTTGTAGTTGTTTGAGTCATTTTATTTTTAGTTTTTTTCTGTAAATATTTTTTAAAACTTTGAGTTTTTTTATTTCTTTTAAGACGTGGAACGTTTGGCTTTTTACCTATAATTGTAAAAATAAGACTTTGTGGATAAGGTTCAACTTGTATTTTTTTGTTCATGGCATAAAGTGTAACTGGTAACAAAAAAAAAGATAAAATTAGACTATTTTTTTTCATTTATTTTCTCCAAAAGCTATATTTATGGAATGCAGCAGTAAGATGATTTTCTATAAACAGGAATTATTCGGGGCTGCTTATTAAGGCGTTTTATAGTTTTTCTTAATTTTTTATTTTCTCTTTTTAAAAATATATTGTTTTCTATTAGTTTTTTGTTTTCTTCAAGTGATTTTTTAAGCCTTTCTTTTTTATAAAATTTCTTAAAATCTATAAAGAAGTTATTTGTTTGAGACCCTTTATCTTTAAGCAGCGGTTCTTTTGCTATTGAAATTATCTCTTCAGGGGTTATAGGAGTAGTTTGAGAAGGAGTAACTGAAATGAGATTTTTGTCATTTTCAGGTTTTATTGCTTTATTTGAGTATCTTTTAAAAAAATTTTTCATTGTAAAAACTTTAAATGGGCAAACGCATAGTGTAAAAATAAGTAAAATATTAAAAAAAATAGTTTTTTTTGTTTTCATAATGCCCTCATAAAAGGTATAAAATATTTATTGTTTTCTATTTGAAATTATATCAAAATAGGGTTTTATGAGTAAAGAAAGCCAGTGTTAAAAATCTTGAGAGTTGATTGAATGTTGTTATAGGCTGAACTTGCAAATAAATATGGTTGCATAAAAAGGGAAAAATGATGTTTAGTCGACTCAAAATGTGTTTTGCTGTTTTTTTTAAAATGACAAAGGTTGTTTTTCAGATTGTTTATGGTTCATGGCGTCTTTCTAAGCTTAAAAAGCCTATTATAACTATTTTTGGAGGAGCACGGCTTAAGGCTATAGATCCTTATTTTCAACAAGCTACACGTATGGCACAACGATTTGTTGATAAAAATATATCGGTTCTTACCGGTGGTGGCCCTGGAATTATGGAAGCTGCAAATTGTGGTGCTATAATAACAAATGGTGGAAAAGCTGTAAGCGTTGGTATTGGAGTAAAAGATTTAGGAGAAGGGAAAAACGAATGTGTTCAAGAGTATTTTGAACTTGACTATTTCTTTGCTCGAAAGTATTTATTAACACGTTTTTCTATGGGATTTGTTATTTTTCCTGGTGGATTTGGAACATTGGATGAACTTTCTGAGATTTTAACGCTTATTCAAACAGATAAGCTTACAAGGCTGCCGATTGTTTTAATTGGTGTTGAGTACTGGCAAGATTTTATGGTGTGGCTTAAAAGAGAAGCTCTTTCTCACGGTCTTATTGGTGAAAAAGATTTGGAACTTTTTGTCGTTACAGATAGTCTAGATGAGGCTTTTTGTATTATTTGTGATGAGTGTGAAGGTTTTTCAAAAAAAGAAGAAAAATCTGAATAATCAAATTTTGCTTCTTTTTAATTTGCTTTAAAAGATTTTATGATGCCATTAAATTGTAGTCGTTATAAATATTCTTTCCTGTTTCATAAAAAGATTCTATCATTCCACTGCTGATAAGCGTATCTGTTGTTGTTGCAGTCCATTTATGTACAGATTCGTTTATAGGTAAATACAACTTTTTAAGTAAGAAGAATATTGTACTGTCAAGTAGATAAGGACGAGCATGGTGAATAATAAGTGGTCTTATAATATTTCCAGCAAATGTCTGTGGTGTTATATTTTTATTGCATTGAGATGAAATAGTTTCACTTTTTGTGAGAAATTTTGCTGCATTTTGAGCTTTGCTGCTACCAGATTTTCCAGCTACCCATTTAATTCCACCTTTTACCCCTTCTTTTGCTTGATTTGTAAGATCTTTTACTGGTTGAGATTGCAGCACTTTTATGATCATGTCATTTGTAAGGCAACTTGTTAGCATTCCTGTTGCAATACCTGTTGTAAGGCCTGTTGCAATACTAACTGGTCTAATTATTATATTATCAACTGCAGCAGTAACTATAGTAGCACCAGCATTATACAATGAGTTTATTATTCCTTTAGATTGCTTATTTTGTTCTGTTTCAGGTCCTTGAGTAGGTTGATTTTTGACAATAATTGTTGTTGCTTGAGCTGATTGTAAAAAAGATATGCTCAAAAGCATAAAAGCTATTTTCTTTATTAATTTCATGATTATAACCCCCATTAATAATTTTCTAATTTTAATATATTCATTATAACTTAGGGGTTACATTGTATAAAAAGGTGAGTCAATAGAGTTTTTGAAAGGTATTATTAATTGAGAAATTAATAAATTTTTAATAGCTAGAGTTGGCCAGACACTATTATTATTTCAAATTGAAATTTAAATTATTTTAATTATTCATTTGATTCTGATGAACTTGAATCATCTTCATATAAAAAATAATTAGGATCATGGAACCATCTCCATTCTTCAGGAATTCTATCAAATTCTTTTAAAATTTCTTCAAAAGCATCTTGTAAAGTTTTAAATTTTTTAAGAGTCTTTTCTTTCAATATTGATATTTCTTTATATAATATTTGGCCACTCATAAAAGATGGTTTAATTAACATTTTTTTATTCATTATTTTTTTAATTTCTTCAAATTCATTATTTTCTTTTGATGTTTTATCTAGATTTTTTAAAAATAGATTACGTGCACTGTTTTTTTTGTAAGAAGATAAAATGTAGTGTAACTACATCCTTTTTTTATAAAATTATTTTTTTTAAACCAATGCTCAGTTGCTCAGCGCTTTTAAAGTGGATTGTTTCAATATTTTGTTTTTGGGCAAGTTTAATGTTTTTCAATTTATCATCAATAAAAAGAACTGACTTATTTTTTTTATTATGCTTATTAAGATAGTTGGTAAATGCTTGGAGTGTGTATTTGCTTAGATAATTATTTTCTTTAAGTGGAATACAAATTTCAGAAAAATTATTAAATAGTTGCGGGTACTCTGACTTTAGATCTGTAAAAAGTTGTGGTCCAATATTAGAAAAAAGATGCAGGGTATAACCCGCATCTTTAAGATTTGTAACAATTTTGATAGTTTTTACATTTGGTTTTTGTTGATTAAGAAATTTTAGCCCTGTTGAAATAAAAGGCTTTAAAAAACTGTATTTGTTGCCAATTTTTACAACATATTCTTCAGCAATGCTTTTTTTATACAGTAGTTTAAATGCATCAAGCCAAACAAAAGGGTTTGCAAGGCCAAGGGCAAGTTTCCATTTTTGTTTGCACTCCCAAAGGGTTTGAAACATTTTTTTGTAATCATGATTAAACAAAACCCCATGAAGGTCAAAAGCGATTATATAATTATTTTTATTCATTACAGTAATATGTCCAAGTTTATTTCTTCATAAAAATCAATTGTCATGTCTGCTTCTTGCGTATTTTTTCTATTGTTGTCGGTATTTATTCCAATACAGTACATTCCTGCTTTTTTTGCAGCTTCTACTCCGCAAGCAGAATCTTCTATAACTATACATTCTTTAGGGTCTGTATTTAAATTTTTTGCTGTATGTAAAAAAATTGCAGGGTCAGGTTTAGATTGATAGTTTACATCTGCTTTGCTATAAATATGGTCTCCAAAAAAGTTTTTCAAATTAAGTTTATCTTTAACAATGTTGAGAGTTTCTACGTCCGAGTTTGTAGCAATAGCATTTTTTAAATTTTTTAGAGAAAGTTTTTTATGAAATTCTGTAAATCCATTAATAAATGTTAGTTTTTCTTGGTAAAGCTGGCAGGCACGATCTTTTTTTATTTGCATCAGTCTTTCAACAGGTTCAGAAATATTGCATGCATCTTTTATTATTTTACAAGCACCTTCTGTTGCAACTCCTTTAAGCGCTTTGTTTAAAAAATTTTCGAGTTCTTGGTTGTAGTCTGCCCCGTGTAAAGTAATAAGGTCTTTTGTTGCTTGCCTCCAGATAGAGGTTGTATCAATTATAGTTCCATCTAGATCAAAAATAATTGTTTTGAATTTCATGATTAAGTACCTTCTTTTTTATGCCCTATTTTGATTTTTGTATTTGATAAATGATTTTTTAGTAGTATTTTTAGTAGTATGCGTACATTAGTATAACAGTGGCAATCTTATTAGTGAAAAGGGGATATTTTTATGATTAAACAGCGTTTTTTAAACTCTATGCAGGTTTTTTTAAAAACTATTGGTGCTTATACAACAGTTAAAGCAGCCAGTTTTTTAAAGATTTCTTATGTTATTGGTTCACAAGTTGCTCTTTTTTCTGCGAGTAATGTTGTTACGCCACTTGTAGGCCTTTATGGTGGCACCTTGACAGCTTTTGGAGTTACCATCTTCGGTTTTGCTATTCGTTATGTACTTGTAGGGTCGTTTTCTTGGCATATTTTATCATACTTTGTACCTGGTTTATGTGCTTCTTTATATTTTTCACAACCAAATATAGCAACAAGATTGTTGGTGCCAGCATTGTGTATGGCTTTGTTTGTCGTGCATCCAACTGGTAGCTTATCTTTTGCTTATTCTTTATATTGGCTTATTCCAATAGCTCTTTATTTTGTTTCTAAAAAAAATAAGTTTATGCATGCTTTAAGCAGTACGTTTATTGCACATGCTGTCGGCTCTACTATTTGGTTGTATACAGTACCAATGACACCAGCAGCTTGGTATAGTTTGATTCCGGTTGTTTTTTTTGAAAGAATCTTGTTTGCAACAGCAATGGTTGCAGTGCAAATGGTTGTAGAATATGGAACATCAGTTATAAAAAAACAGGTTCCATCTTTACAAAAACTATTGTTAGCAAAATAAAAGGATTTTTGTGATACGTCATATAGCTTTCATTATGGATGGCAATAGAAGGTGGGCAAAAAAAAACGGTTTTGCAACATTGTATGGCCACGGAAAAGGCGTTGAAACAATTAAATCTGTTATAACATTTTGTTTAAAAAAAAATATCGAGAATGTTTCGTTGTATACATTCTCGATAGAAAATTTTAAACGGTCTGATGAAGAAAAATCACATTTGTTTTCTCTTATTTTAAGGCAAGCAAAGCAAGAAGCAGTTGAACAATTTTTAGAGCAAGATATTCGGGTTTCTTTTATTGGAGATAGAAGCTTGTTTCCGCAAGAAGTTACAACTGCTTGTTTAAATTTGGAACAAAAAACTGCCCATTGCAAAGCTTTGCGTCTTAATTTTTTATTTTGTTATGGTGGTAGGCAAGAGTTTACATATGGTGTTAAGTCAATTGTTCAAAAAATTAAAAATGGACTTTTGTCTCCAGAATCAATTTCTGATGAAGTTGTTCAAGAACATATGTGGACTGCAGGCATTCCAGATCCAGATGTAATTATTAGAACTGGCGGTTTTAAGCGCCTTAGTAATTTTTTACTCTATCAATCGGCTTATAGTGAGCTGTTTTTTTTAGATTGTTTGTGGCCAGAACTTAATGAAGCTCTTTTGGAAAAAACGTATCAAGAATTTCTGGGTAGAAAAAGAAAGTTTGGCACGTGAAAAAAGTTTGTGTTCTTGGCGGGGGAGCTTGGGGCACAGCTTTTGCAAATCTACTGGCAAAAAATGGTTGTATGGTAAAGTTGTGGTGTCATGAAGTTAATGTTGTCTGTCAAATTAATACAACAAATATAAATCAAACATTTTTGCCTGATATTACTCTCAGTAAAAATATACAAGCGACAACAAGTTTAAAAGATGCTCTGCAAGATGCAGGGTATGTTTTTCAGGCGGTTCCTGTACAGTTTTTACGTTCAGTTTTGCAAAGTTGTAAAAAATTCATAACAAAGCAGCAGGTTTTGGTTAGTTTAAGCAAAGGTATAGAAAATAAGACATTATTGTTGCCATCACAGATTGTTGATGATGTTTTTGATTTTTCACCAAGAAAAGTAGCTATTTCTGGTCCGAGTTTTGCAAAAGATTTAGCTACAAAATGTATAACATCTTTTGACGTTGCATCTTCTGATATTAGTTTAGCAAATAATGTAGCCGGTCTTGTTAAAAATGATTATTGTTTTCCAACAGTTGTCGATGATTTTGTTGGTGTTCAAGTAGGTGGTGCTTGTAAAAATGTTCTTGCTTTGCTTATGGGTATTTTAGATGGTGCTGGTTGCTCTGATAATACAAAAGTATTTATTTTTATGCATTGTTTAGAGGAAATAAAATTAATCAATAATAGTTTTGGGGCAAAAGAAAAAACATTATATGGCCTTTCTGGCCTTGGGGATATATTTTTAACCTGCCTGGGAAAACATAGTAGAAACTTATTTGTAGGCAGGCAAATTGCTCAAGGTAAAAAAATAGCCGAAATAATAGATGATAAAAATTTTGTTCCAGAGGGTATAAATACAACTAAAAGTTTGTATCAATTTGCTCAACAAAATAATCTTAAGGTAAAAATTATTTCAGCTACTTATGAAATTATTTTTGAAGAAAAAGATTTTGATATAAGTAATTTTGTTAAATAAATCTGAAGTTATAGTTGAATTTTAGGTTCTGTTGACATTTGACTATAATAATTTTTTCTATTCGTCTTTGCGAGCGAAGCGCGGCAATCCAGTTCATTAAGAGCAAAGCTACCTTTTAAAATAAAAAATTAACTTACATAGTCATATAAATTATCTTTTGACCATTGGTAATCTCTGTATTAAATATAAAATGTAACAAAATTATCCGTCTTCATCTACTAGATTACACCGTGACGGGCCTGGATTGCCGCGCTTCGCTCGCAAAGACGTAGGATAAGAAACTTTTTATATATATTTATATATTCCCCTATTATTTTTATTATTGAAGCACACTATAGCTTAAAAATCATGGGTTTTGAGATCATAGGAATAAAATAAAATATCAATAGAATCTAATTATTCTTTATCATGATGAGACTTGGAGCATTCAACAGCAACAACAAAAGCTGCCGCTTCATATTTTGCACGTTCTTGTTTATTCCACAAGCATTTAACCGGTGCTTGTTTTTTTACTTCTTTTTTTAGATGTTGCTCAAACTTTTTCCAGCTTTTTTTATCCCCATTTTTAAAGCATTCTTTTGCTTTTTTAGGATCAGCTTCTATTTTTTGGGCAATAGTTTTTACAGAGCTATCTTTTTTTAGGCATTGTGCAACTTCAACAACACCATCGATGTTGATATTTGCTTCAATTGCATCAATATTAATTTCTTTTTTCAAAATTTTACAAATTTCATTGTCAGGATATTTTACACAGCGCTGCTTGATAAGTCCCAAAGCTTTCTTAAATTCTTGTATAAAAAAAGGTTTTTCTATATTAATCGAATTTTCGTTTTTAGAAAAGCAAGTTTGAAATCCAAAAAAAACTGTGCATATCGTAATAATTTTTTTAAAAACATTCATAAATAAACCCTTTTTATTTTTTAATAATAATTACATTATAATATTTTTAAATAAAAAGGGGCAATGATTTACTTAGTAAAATTTATTGGATCATTTGCTAAAACAGTAGCTATAAAAAATATACTTAAATTGATAGGATTACCAAAAGTATAGTCCCATTTATGATTTTTTGTAATAAATGGTTTTATGAAAGATTCACTTGTAGAATATTGTGCATCGATATATTTTCCACATGATTCAATTTTATAAGGATCGAAATTTTTTGGAAGTTTATTGATTATTTTTTCTTTAAGACACTTTTTAAGTGATTTATAAGAATTCTTATCTATAAGTTGCAAAACCATTTTTTGTTTTAAACTTTCAATTTCCTCATTATTTTCATAGTGAGTCATTGCAAAGAACTCTGCATCAGAAAAATCTAAGGCTGATTTTTTATATTTTTCTAAAATATCGTTATCGGTTTCTGTATAAAGAAAGTTTTTATTTTTTATTTCTTTTTTAAATTGATTGTTTGAAAGAGTATAAAATTTTTTTCTTTCTTCGCTTAGCTTTTCATATTCTGCTTTAAGCTGTAATAAGTCTTGGTTGTTTTCCAGTATTGATTGTTGATTTTGATTGTTTTGTAAGTAAGGCATTAATGTTTCTGATTTTATATTTGCAAAGCAAGTAATAAAAAATAAAGTAAATAATATTTTTTTCATTTTCAACCTGATATTTTATTTTTAATATAATTTATAATTAAAATGATCTCAAAAAAGTTGAAAATTATCAAATGGTATGCTTTTTAATTGATTTGTAGTTGCACAAGAAGAGGCTTTGTTTTATCAAGTGTGACAATTGATCCTGCAACTGGACGTTGATTTGTTATGATGCAATGCTCATTACAAACATGATCTTCTGGTTGAGCTTTTGTATGAATTATCTTTATTCTTAGTTTATATTCATTGAAAAATGTAACAACATTATTGATTTGCTTGCCAATAACATTGGGAAAAATAAGTGGTTTATTTTTGTTTTTTGATATGTATAAAAGGAAATTGTTGTTTTTTATGCAGTGTTGCTGTGATGGACTTTGTGCAAAACAACTATTTTCTGGATAGTTGCTTGAGTGATAATAAAAAGTATGAGCAATAGATTTTTTTTCAAGTTGCTGGCTGATTTGTTCTTTATTTTTCTCTAAACAGTCAGGGGCAGGGGTGGAAGGTGCAGTTTTTGATAGAACAAGATACACAGATTGATGAGGGCGAATGTTTTGCCCGGCAATGGGTGTTTGGCTGAGTATTGTATTGTTTGGAAGTTCTGGGTCGATTTTGTCGCTCAAAAAGCGTAAGTTTAGATTCTGCTCAGAGGCAATAACCAGAGCGTTTGGTAAAGTGATGCCAACAAATGACGGAGTAGACAAAGATTGGGGGCTATAAAAATAGGAGAAAATTGAGTACCCGATGATAAAACTCAAAAATGGAATAATCCAAAAAAAACGCTGTAGATTCATAAGGGTTTATTTTAAATAGGTCCAAAGGCGATCAATAAGCCGGATTCTGTCACAATAGTTTCCTATCGTGTAGCAACCATTTATCTATGCGACATACCCGTATGCTTTATGGGACGAATGACCAGCATACTTACTTTGTCTTGCTCCAAGTAGGGTTTACCCCACATAGCCTATTACTAAACTATGGCGTGCGCTCTTACCGCACGTTTTCATCCTTACCTTTTTAATGTAAAAAGGCGGTTATTTTCTGTGGCACTTTCCGTAGGTTTACACCTCCCTTAGTTGAACTGCTTCTTCTAAGGTACTTTTATTCGTCTGGAGTCCGGACTTTCCTCTTATTAAGTACTTAACAAGCGATTGCTTAGATTGCCTTTGGATATAGAAATTTCAATACTACTATAGTTACAAATATACCACATAACTTGTAGAGAGTAAAAAAGTGATCTACAGGCATTTGAAATAGATAAGATTCAACTACAAATGATTGTAAAGCAACTGCTAGAAAAGCAAATAAAAAAGACAGTAAAAAATAATGATCAGTAAATAGTTTTAAAATAAGGGTTGCCAGTGTTGCAACCAGTAAAAAGACTAAAGGCAGTCCAGAAGTTCCGTAACCTAAAAAAAATTGCAAAGAAAGTAGAAAAAGAAGTACGCTTGTTCGTTTACATGATATTTTTGGTTGGGAAATTGTCAGGCTATAAAGCGCTAGAATAGAAAAAAGATATTGCTGCTCAAAGTAGTTAAAAGCTGTAATATCAAGAAAAAAAAGAAAAAAAGTTACTCCATAAAAGAAAAAAGAGCTACTTTTTATTGTTTTGTAAATGTTCATAATTTTTTCATAATACTCTTTTTTTATTATATTTAATGTAGTTTAATAGTTTTTATCATAAAGATGTATTGTGATCAATAAAAAAGCAGTTTCTATATTTGTAAATAGTCTATTGTGTTTAACGCCATTTTTTTTTGGTGCATTTTTATTTATCTCACATACAAAGATTATAGATTTTTCTCCACTTGAGCAGTCCAAAAAAGGTAAAGCTTCTATTTTGCTTGATGATGAAGGCAATGAGTGGGGCCGGTTTGCTTTTGATCGTAGGCAGACAATTTATTACAATCAAATTCCTCAGCAGTTAATAAATGCACTTATTGCAACAGAAGATTGGGATTTTTTTAAGCATCATGGTCTTTCTTATAAAGGAATTTTGCGCTCAATTATTGTTAATCTCTATCATGGCAGACGTGCGCAAGGGGCAAGCACGATTACACAGCAGCTTGTTAGACTTTTATTTTTTGATGCAAAAAAAACAATTACAAGAAAAATAAAAGAGCAAATTGTAGCACTTCTTGTAGAACGGCAGTTTACCAAAGAGCAGATCATAGAAAAATATTTAAATCATGTTTATTTTGGTTGTGGCATTTATGGTATCCAAGCTGCTGCAAAAAGATTTTGGAATAAAGATGTTTCAAGCCTTTCTCTTATCGAATGTGCAACATTGGTTGGTATTGTTTGTTCTCCTAGCAGGTATTGCCCATTAATTTCTCCGCTGTCTTGCAAAAAAAGAAGAAATATAGTTTTGCTGCAAATGAAAAAATTAGGTTTTATCACTAGTGATTATTATCACAAAGCAGTTGATGCACCTTTAACCTTACATGTACAAAAAAATGTAGTTATTGCTCCATATTTGCGAGAATCGATACGTATTTTTATGCAGAATTTGATTGGCAAAAAGCAGCTGTATACTGGTGGCTATGTTATTCAGACGACACTCAATTGTAGATTGCAAAAATACGCACAAGATTCTTTTGATAAGCAGATGTTAGAATTAAAACAAAAATTTTCTAACGACATTCAAGGTGGGCTTATATCTTTAGATGTGCAAACTGGATCAATCAAAGCTTTAATTGGTGGCGTTGATTTTGCTCAGTCACAGTTTAACAGAGCTTTTCAGGCAAAGCGGCAAATAGGTTCTGTTTTTAAACCATTTTTGTATGCTGCAGCAATTAAGCAAGGTTATTCTTTTGCAGATGTTGACAGTGATGAGTTGCTGCAAATAGAGCAAGCTGGATCTGTATGGTGTCCAAAAAACTGGGACAGAAAATATTTGGGCACAATGACGTTGGCCCACGCACTGACAACATCACGAAATACAATTTCTGTAAAAACTTTTTTAAATGTTGGCGCACAATCAGTTTTGGATATTGCAAATAAATGTTACTTTACAGAAAAAATTGTTGGGTACCCGTCACTGGCTCTTGGCTGCACAGATCAAAGGTTGTCAGATGTTGCAGGAGCATTCAATATTTTTGCAAGCAATGGCATGTACCACCAGCCTCACTACATAAAATGGGTCAAAAATCAATTTGGTTCAAAAATTTTTAAACATGAGCAAAAAAGTAATAAAGTTTTAGATTCCTATATTAGTGGACAGGTAACAAAAGTGTTAGAGCTTGGGCTTAAGCGTGTTAAAAATATTTTGCCGCAAAAGTGGATAGACTCGCAGGCAATTAGCAAAACAGGAACAACAAATGATTCCAGAACGTGTTGGTTTGCAGGCTCAACGCCGCAGCTGACAACCGTTGTGTATGTTGGTTACGATGACAATAGACCAATGGGAAGATGGGTTTACCCTATAAGAACAGCGTTTCCAATCTGGATCGGCATGCACAACAAAATGATAAGCAAAAAGAAAAAGTTTATTTATAACCAGAAGCTAAAAAAGATATATATAAACAAATTAACTGGCAAACAAGAACAAAAGGGATACTCTAAAGATACAATTGCTATCATGGTGTAAGTAGCCTCTGTTAACATTTGATTATGATAATTTTTCTTATACGTCTTTGTGAGCAAAGCCAGTCTTCGCTTTACAAGCTCCGCCGTGACAGGTGCGGAAAATCTAGTTTATTAAAGGTAAAACTACCTTTTAAAATAAAAATCAATTTATATAATTTGTGAAGTAAAAAAAGAGAAGCTATCAATAAGGAAGGTAGCCTCTCTTTTTTGTTTTAGTTTTTTACTTAAAATGCTTCTTGTTTGTAGAATTTAGATTGTTGTCGTTTTAATCTATTTGGTAGATATTCTGGTCGGTTCATACAATCTTGATAACGTTTTTTCAAATAATCATTTTGTGTAGCTGTAGGAACAGAAGATGATACTTTTTTTATTAATTTATCACCATATTCTAATGTTTCGAAAAATCGAGCACAATCTTTCCCAAATCCGTGCTTTTCTGTTTGTTCATCAACTGCTTTAGAAAAATTTTCATATCGCTCTTTGGTATTATATTTATTTTTTTTGATTTCTTTATTTTTGATAAGCTCTAATAGCTGATTAGCTTCGTTCCGTTTTTCTTTATCAATTATACCAAATGTTTTGAAGGCTACTTTATTATCGAATGGATTTTCTAAAGCATTTGTAACAGTTATGAATTGAGTTCTATTAAACTCATAATCTGAAATTTCACCATTTAGATATGCTTGAAGAATTTTTTGAGGTTTATTTTTATATTGAAATAATTTATGGTCATGATTTTTTTTACTAAATTTATCTCCATTATTAGTAGATAAATAACTATTTTTATCAGATTCCTTTAAAGATATAGCAACAATTTCACCTTTTCCACTAAGGCTAGCTTTATATTTTTTAATGAATTTATGTAATAATGGAATGACTTCTTTATCTATTTGATAATGATTTATCATTTCATTTAAAATTTTATGTTTTAAGTCAAGTGAAAGACTTTGATTTTCATCAAAGAATTTCATTGTGCATAAACTTTGCTTTATGCTACAATCTCCTTCTACTATATTTCCAAATAAGGATATATTTGAAAATATAATATTCGATCTTCTTTTTTCATCATGTAAAAAGTTGTAGTTATTAGAAATTCTTTCTTTTATATAATTTTGACTTTTTAACTCTTCTTTTATTAATGTGTTAAAATTGTATAATTCCTGGTTGTTAGATGTTATAAACTCAAAGGTATTTGGAATGTCTCCATTTTTTAAACTATAAAATAATTTATTTAGTTGTTTTATTGCTGCTATTTCTGCATTATATCCATTATAAAATACTTGATAACCTTGTTTAAGTTTTTCTCTTTCATAATTGAAGATATTTTTAATAAACTTTATTTTTTTTGGGTTTGATAGATTAATTGATATATCATCCGTATTTCTTTTAAATATATTAGAAAAATTTTGTTCTGATACTGATTGATTTGATTTTGATAATAAAACTTTTTGAAGAAAACTTTTTTGATTTAATTGTAAATACTTATTAGGGTCCAAACTGTTTTTTTGTATTATTTTTTCATCAAATAAAAGTTTAAGCAACTCTTCTTTTTCTTTTGAGTAATAATAATTTCTATAATATAATGTTATAAAGTCTATATTTGTATTTTTTAATTTTCCTTTTTTTAATAAAGTTATTGTTTTCTTTAAAAGAAGCTTACATAATTTTTTGTTAGATCGCTCAATTAGTTCTGTAAAGGGAAAGTTTATATTTTTTAATTTTTCTTGTTCAAGTAAGGTTAATACTTTTTCTATAACAAATTCATTATTAATAGATCTTATATTTCCTTGTCTTGATTTTTTATTAAGTAATCTTTTTAAAAATTTTGTATAGTCATATCCTTCAGAAATTTTTGTTATTATAAAATCTAAAATTTCATTATTAGGATTTTCTTTTTTATTATTGCAGTAGTCTTTATATTCTGAATGTTGAAAGTAATTACAAAAAAAATTATAAAAAGAATTTATTAAATCTGGGTGTGAAAATATTTTTTGATGATTTTTTAAAATTAATTTTGTAAATTTTTTATCTTCTGATAAATCATATCTTTTTGAAATATTAGCAAGAATAATCTTACTCTTATTAGAGTATAACTTATTAAAGTTTTTATTTTTATTTATATATATGTCAATTTCTTTAAATAAAAATTTATTAATATATTTACTTGTTTCTTCTTTTTCATAAAAAAATTCTACATAGCTTTCAATGAAGTATTTATAATAAACTTCATCTGTAATTTGATTTGACATTATTTTTTTTATTATAGGTATTGATATATTTTTTTTATCTTCTTCTTTTAGACATGTTTTTTTTCTTAAAAATATATCAAAAAATAGTGTTTGAATGTGCTTATCTGATGAAAATATTAAATCGATATTCTTAAGTATATATTTAGCTGTCCATTGTTCTGCTTGTAGCAGCTTATTCTCTTCTGCATGAACTGTAGCCGGCTTATTTAAAAACTGTAATGCTTTATGTGCACCATAAGCTCCACCACCAATTGCACTAGCAGTAAGCAACGGTTTTTTGTACTGTTTAGCTTTTTTAAAAGCATGTTTTGAACCATTTTTTATATGTTCAAATGTTTGTTTTGCAGTCTGCGATTTAAAGGCTTTTGTGCCAGTAAAATATGTTTGTGCAAATTTTGGTGCTATAGATCTCCAAAAGCAACTAAATATGGAATATGAGCTTGTTGTTGAGCCAAGTAAACCTGCAAAAGCAGCTGTTAACGCTATTTTTTTATAATTTTTTATTATATTTTTCATCTTTTTCCCCATTTTTATTATGTTTATGCTTCTATCTCGATAAAATCGATGTTTTGAGCATATTACAAGCATCTTACTTAATTACAAATATAAATTATATAAATATTTTGTCAACAGGGGTTTTTCGCCTTAAAGCTGAATTGTTGGGCATTCTTTAATTCATATAGAAATGTTTTATGGTCGCTTTAGCGGCTCTTTTTCTTTAAAAAGGGTGTTTGGTAAGAAATATACTTAAAAAGTGCTTTAAAATAGTGTTTTTGCGCTTCTTAAAGCAGTAATTGATTTAATGAGCTGGGTTTGTTGTGCTTGAACCGCAAAGAGGTGTGAGAAAAATTGTTATAACTAAACGTAAGAAAAAAGAAATTGCTATAATGGTGTAAAGTACTTAGACCATTATAGCAATTATTATTTTATGCTTATTTTGTTCTGAATTTAAGGTACATAAATACTGGAAGCAGGCTTGATGCTGCAAGCATGTATCCTTTTGTGACACTGCGAATGTAGTTGCCTTTTTCAAAATCTTTTACAAGTTTTACAACATCCCAATCATTGGTGTTTTTAAGCTTATAATCTAAATCAGAAACTTCTTGAGCAAGGAGTTCATTTTCTTGGCTAATATTTTCTAGAACTTTTGAAAGTTCTTTGAATTTTCTTTCAAGTTCTACGTGTTCGTTTTTTAGTTTTTTTAGATCAACAACTTCTTCTTCAAGATTTTTATTAATCTTTTTTAGATCAACAACCTTTGTTTGTAGTTGTTTTTTTTCTTCTTCTAGCTTTGTAGACTCTTCTTCAAAAATAATTTTTTTAAGCTCGATGATTTTTGAATTTTCATCTTTTTGTAGGTGAAGATCTCCTTCTAATTCAGGCATTTGATTATCGCATAGTAATAACGAAGGAGTCAGTAGTAGTATTGAAAGGTATATTTGCTTCATTGTGTAACCTTTATATAAAAAATAATATAATAAAATCGTGTTTATTATATCATGGACTTTTGTAAAAAAAAGATTTTAATTTCGAGCTTGACCTAGATTCTGTTGATATTTGACTATAATAATTTTTTTACAAGTCTTTGCGAGCATAGCCAGTCTTCGCTTTAAAAGCTTCGCCTTAGCAGGCGCGGCAATCCAGGCCTGTCACGGCGTAATCTAATAGATGAAGGCGAATTGTTTTGTTTAATTTCCATATAAATTTAAAGTTTATATTCTTTTTGTAGCATAGATTGCCGCGCTACGCTCGCAATGACGGTATTTAAGAGCTGTTATTTAGTATCTAAAACGAAATGTTAACAGAATCAACTGGATTGCTTCGCTACACTCGCAAAGACGTAGAATAAGGAATTACTTGCCATCTATTGTTTTTGTTAATAATGATATGTCAACAAAGACTAGATAAAAAGGGCCTGCTGAATAAAAGCAGGCCCTTTTTTTAATTACTGTTTTAGGATATTTTGTGCAACATCAAGAATTTTGCTTGCAAATCCTTGGTTTTTCAAAATATCAATTGCAACATTCTGGTGAGATACTCCAGGGTATATTTTGTACGGATAAGAAATTGTTCCGTCACTGTTTTTATTTACCGATACTCTATAATTGGTAAATGTATCTGTTGTTTCTTGTAAGGTTGTAAGCAGTGGAAAGTGTGTAGCTGTAATACAAATATTATTTGGTATTTTACTAAATGATTTGCAAACACTGTAACCAATTGCAGCTGCTTCTGCTGGACTTGTCCCTGTAAACATTTCATCAAAAATAGCAAAACTGTGTTGTCCTGCTGACAGGTTGGTAATTGCCTTAATAAGATCTTCTGTTCTTTTTACTTCTGCTTTAAACAGAGAGTTACCTTGTCCTAAGTCATCAGTAATATTAAGGTAGGTAGAAATTAAGCTAAAAGGAGTAGTTTGCATAAATTGAGCAGGAGCAAATCCAAAACTTTGAGCTAAAATAAGCGAAAGCGTTATACCTTTTAATGTTGTAGATTTTCCTCCAGCATTGGGGCCAGTAACAATAATATTTAGTCTATGACCATTTGTACCTAATGTAATAGAGTTATTAACAACATGCTTTTTATTAATAAGTGGATGCCAAAACTGTCGAATTTCTATTGATGGTTTTGAAGATGTAATATATTCAACTTTACAATATGGTGTTGATGTATTTTGTGATTCTTTATACGTTTTTGCCATCGAAATATAAACGTCAACAAAGCCCATACTTTGTATTGCAGGAATAAAGCTATCTTTATTTTCAAGCATTAAGTTAAATGCTCTTATAATGTTTCCTCTATGGCAGAATAAAGATTCTTTTTTCTTGAACGTATTTTTTTTCAGTAGTTTTAAAAGCTTTTGCAAGTCTTTTGATTGAGGTACCGTTTGCTCAAAGAATGTAACAAGTCCTTTAAAATCTTTATGAGCATATAAAGTAGGATTATTTTTTATTATAGTATATGTTTCATACATTTTATTTATGTAGTCAGCAGTATAGAACATAATTGTCTGAAAACAGTTATCAAACAGGAACTGGTTTTTAATATCTTTAATATTATTTGGAACGTTAAGAGCAAGATAGCCACCAGATATAAATGAACTTATAGCAAGTGCTTTATTGTTATCAACCATAGATCGTATCGTTTTTACAGCTTTATTTTCTGGTAATTTTCCTGCATTGATAAGAACAATGAAAGCATTTTTTTGCTTGTTCATTAGCCAGTTTTTATAATCTTCATGCTCTGTGTTGAAGATATAGCTTAAAATTCTTTCTTTTGTTGTATCTATTAAGTTTATTGTTGATTTTATAAATCCAATATTTTTTATTTTTTCTTTACCTGCAAGTTCTGTTAGACCTTCTGTAAAGAGCCATGTTGATAAAAGAGTGTTTCCTGCAAGCGTTGCAACTTGCTTAAAGTTTTTATAACCGTTTAAAAGTAAAAGAGCTGTTGCTGATGTATTCAATTTTTTTATATAAGGCATAGAAAAGCATGCTTGTTCAACATTTCTATGAAGTCCATGCTCTTTCCAGAATGATAAAATTGCTTGTTCTGACTGACTAGATGGTAAAGAAAATCTTTGATTGTTGATTAAGTTGTCATCATTTGCGTACAGCATTGTGATTTCTTGGCGGCTTAAAAGTTCTTCAAGATCGTCCGTTGGTGTTGCGATTCTATATTGTACTTGAAGTTTGCCCATTTCTGTATTTAAAGGGCAAATATGATTACTAATATGCTTTTGTTTATTGCTGTCTCCAACAAATAAGGTCAGGTCATCCCATGTTGTTCTATCATGAATGATAGAATTAGTTGTTTGCGGATGTAGTTCGCAAAATTTTTCAAATACCTGGAAAGATTGGCGACGTTTATTATGGTCTGTTGGGTTTATCATCCAATCAATAATTCCTTCAAGCCATTGTCGGTAGTTACGAGTAGACCAAGAATCTTTTTTTGACCATGGATAAGATTGTTTATTTCTTATACTTATTTTTTCGACAAATTGAGGACTAGAAAGATTACAATCTGCTTGTGATGAAAAAAAGAGCAGAAGAGAATAAAATACTGTATAATTTTTTATTTGTTTAAACATACAAGAGCCTTTAAAATCTATTATTTTATATACTAAGAAAGTTTGTTTTGCTTATTTAATTAGAGTAACGGCTTATAGTTTTTTGTAAAACGCTTAATAATTAAGCTTTATTTGATATTTTATTTTGAACTAATGTAGAAAAACTTTTTGGATCATCTAAAATTGTTTTTTGTAAAATGTAACTCATTTTTTTGTACTGCTTTACAAAACTTTTTGCATTTTCTATTTGATGAGTGTTTGTCTTTGTTGCAAGAGGAATAGTAATACATTTTTTATTAAAAAATTGTGTTTCAAATAATGTTCCTGCACCTGATCTGCAAATGATAAGATCTGCAATTTTATAATATTTTTCAATAGCACTGCTGAAGGCAAAAGAAACTGCAGCAATGCTGTAGTGATTATAAAAACTTTGCCAATCTGTTGTGTCATTAGCACCAGTTTGATGAATTATCTGAATATCATGATGTTTTTTTTCTTGTATCCATTTTTTAACTGTATTGTTAATAAAAAGAGATCCTTGAGAGCCTCCCAAGATTAAAACAGTTTTTTTCTTTGCAGAAAAGTTACTTGGTAATGACATTGAATTATTAGAATTTTTTTCAAATGAAATTGGGTACTCTTTTTCAATACAGTTATATTTTTTTAAGTGCTTTTTTGTGCCTTTAAAACAAATGTTAATTGTTTGAGCAAAAGGAGCTAAAAATTGTGTTGTTTTTCCTGGAAGTACATTGAGTTCAAAAAGTTCTATAGGAATGTATAATACTTTTGCTGCTATGCATACAGGAAGAGCTATGTAGCCGCCAGTGCTTACAACTTTTGATGGTGATGTTTTAAAAAGAAAATAAAAAGCGACAAAAAAAGCTTTAAAAAAATGAAAAAAAAATTGTGGCCATAAATACAGTTTTTTATAAGGAATATTGCCTAACTTTAATGGCTTGTACCAAGTAATAATTTTATTTTTTGTAATTTTCTTATCAAGTTCTGTATGAGTAGAAAAAAAAAGAATAGAAGCATCTTTATGTTTCTGTTTGTGCTTTTTTGCAAGCGTAAGTGCAGGAATGATATGTCCACCAGATCTTCCGGCAACAAAACAGATTGTATTGTTTTTTTTCATTATGAGTGCTTCTGTTTTTTAGTTGTTAAGTTTTTGATTAATTTTTGCTAAATGTTTAAAAATGTCAATATTTTTTGTTGTTTTTGTTATTTTTGTTGTTTTTGTTGTAATTGGTTTTAATATTTGTTGAGCTTTTTTATAATTTTTTAAGTTATAATAAATAAGGCTAATATTATATAAAACAGTTTCTTTTAGCTCTTGATTGTTTATTGAAGGTACTGCTTTTTTTAAATAGCTTATTGCTTTTTTTTCTTTTTTCATTTTTAGATAATGGTCTGCAATATGTAGTTTTATGGAAATATTTTCAGGTCTTTGTTTTTCTGCCTTTAAAGCTACTTGTACGATCTTATGAGAATCTATTGGTGTATGGTGTAAAAGATATAAAATTTCGTGCCACAGTTCATTGGTAGGTTCTTGTTCTATCCATAAAGCAAGCAGTTGTAAAATTTGTTCATATTTTTGCATTTGAGAAAATATCTGAATTTTAAATAGTTTTTTTTCTTCGTTATTTACATTTTTTTGCGAAAGGCATTTATCAAGAGATGTAAGAGCGTTTTTGTATTTTTTTTCTTTAAAAAGCTTTATAGCTTGCAGTTGGCAATATTCCACTTTACTTTTGCTTTGCGCTGGGTGCTTAGAAATACTTTGCTTAAACGATAAGTTAAGAAGTCTATTTTCTACTGTTTTAATGATGAATGGGTTATTTGTAGCAGACCCCCTTGGTGATTGAGAAATTTCAAGATAGCGGGTGTATCCTTTTATTGCATCAGTTTTGTCTTCTGCTTGATTAGATTTTTCTTTCAGTTCTGCAAAAATGAGCCATCCTAAATCAAAATTTTTTTGTTGCGCAAGGCTTCTGTTGATACTTTTTAAAGCTTCGTCATTATCATTTAATTTTCTATGAAGTCGTGCATTGAGAAAGTTGAATGCAAAGTTACTTGGTTTATTTGTAACCTTATTAAGATAGTTTTGACTAACTGTAAGAGCATTTTGTATTTCTTTTTTTTGTTCATAAAGTTGCGCTGTTAAAAAAGCAATCTCTTGGTTGGCAGGATATTTGTTATTAAGTTTTATTAAAAGATCCATTGCTTGCTGGTTGTTTTTAATAGCAATAAACGTTTTTACAACAAGAAGTCCAATTTTTGGATTATCTATAATGAGATTGAGTATTTTTTTGTTACTTTTTACGATCGTAATAATTTTTGTAAAGTTACGTGTGGCAAAATAAGATTTGATAAGTTGAGCGTACGGCGTGATGGAAGAAGATTCTATGATAACTTTTTCAAGAATTTGGGTAGCCTTTTTAGGGTTTTCTTGATTGATATATGCTGCTATAAAAGTATCTGAATAAATGTTTCTTGATAAAATCATATTATTGATAAATGAAAAAGCTGTTATTATATAAAAAATATTTTTTATTTCCATTCTTTCTCCTGATAGCATCGAATTAAAAAATTTTTAAGCGCTACTTCAAGTTGTGGATCATTAATAATGGTAAGCGCAGATTTTTCAGTAGAAGAAAGTGAGACTATTTTATTTGTTGATTTTTTTTTTAAAAGCTTTGACTGTTTTTTGTTATTTTTTTTTCTACTTACTTGTTTAAAGCGTAAATTTTTTATGCGAGGCTGGTCTAGCTTTTCATTGATTGTTTTTATTAAAAGTGGAGAAAGAAGATAAAGTTCTTGAAGCCAACAAGCATTTTCAACGCCGAGTACAAGGGTGTTTTCATAAACTTTTTCTAAATTAACTTTTGTATTAAGAGAACCTATAATTGTTGGCCAATTTTTAAGTAAATTAATTTTCCAACTAGATTTTTCTGAAAAAATGTTTTGTAAAAGGTTTTTTATAGGTTGAGTCATGGTTTTTAATGTACTTTTTTTTTACTTACTTTTCTATTTATTATAGAAAAAATTATAAAATATTGTTTATTTTATAATTTATGATTGGCAAAAATAATGAAAGATTTTGAAGAAATTCCTCATACTGCAGATATTAAGATAAGAGTTTATGGTAAAAGCTTTAAAGAGATATTGCGCAACGCTGTTGTTGCTATGTTTCAAGTAATTCAACCAAAAATTAAAGGGGCAACGATTGTTGATGGTAGGGTAATTTGTAAAAAGCTACCACATGAGCAACTTGTTGAAATAGATTCTGTTGATAAACAGTCATTGTTGGTTGATTTTTTATCTGAGGCTTTATATTTGTCAGATTTGTATAATCAAGCTTATTTAGATGCTGTCATTGAAGAATGTAGTTTTAATCATGTCAAAGCAAAATTGCTTGGAGTAGACGTTCAAGGTTTTGAGGTTGTTGAAATTAAGGCGGTTACCTATCACGAACTTTCTATAAAAGAGACAAGTGATGGGTGGCATGCTGATATTGTTTTTGATATTTAAAAAGGAACGATTATGAAAAGTAAAACTATTTTAGAAAGTGATTTATTAAAATTAGAAGATTATTTATATGAAATTTCAACAACCTACCGGCCTGATATGCGTGTGCCAGCTCGTGTTTATATGAATGAGTTGATGATGCAGGATGTTTTGCAAGACTTATCTCTTTGGCAACTTGTAAATATGACAACGCTGCCTGGTATTTCAAAATACTCTCTTGCCATGCCGGACATTCATCAAGGATATGGGTTTCCAATTGGTGGAGTAGTTGGAACAATCATAGACGAAGGTGGTGTAATTTCTCCTGGTGGCATCGGTTATGACATTAATTGTGGCGTACGTTTATTGGTTGCAAATAGTAATGTGCAAGAAATTAAATCATTTTTGCCAAAGCTTGCAACACAGTTATTTAATGCTATTTCTTCTGGTGTTGGAAAAGGTGGAAAGTTAAAGCTTTCTATGCAAGAAATGGAGAAAGTTTTGCAAGGTGGAGCGCAGCATATGTTGCAAATGGGCTATGGAGAGTCTTTTGATATAGAGTTTTGCCAAGAGCAAGGAAAAATGAGTGATGCAGATTATCATTTAGTTTCTGAGCGAGCAAAAAAAAGGGGCCTTGATCAGCTTGGAACATTGGGCTCGGGAAATCATTTTTTAGAGGTCCAGTATGTTGATAAAATTTATGATGAAAAAGTGGCTCAAGCGTTCGGGCTAAAAAAAGATGTTGTTGTTGTTATGATTCATTGTGGCTCTCGTGGACTTGGACATCAAACATGTACAGACTATTTACGGATTTTTAATGCAAAAAATAAACAGTGGAAATATGATTTGCCAGATCGAGAGTTGATTTATGTGCCATTTAAATCGCAAGAAGGTCAAGATTATTATAAAGCAATGGCAGCAGCTGCAAATTTTGCTTGGGCAAATAGACATGTCATTACACATTGGACACGAGAAGCTTGGCAAAAAATTTTGGGAAATAGTGCAACATTAAAGTTGATGTACGATGTTTCACATAATTTAGGCAATGTAGAAACACATAGTATTGGTGGTATAGAAAAAGAGTTAGTAGTTCACAGAAAAGGAGCAACACGCTCATTTGGGCCTAACAGAAAAGAAACATCAGCTGCTTACAGATCTGTCGGACAACCAGTTTTAATTCCTGGAACAATGGGGACGTCCTCGTATGTTTTGGCTGGTACACATAAGGCTATGGAGCAAACTTTTGGAAGTTGTTGTCATGGAGCAGGTAGAAAAATGTCTCGAACAAAAGCAAAAAAGGTTGAATACAAAAAACCGCTTCGTCAGCAGTTAGAAGAAGCTGGTATTATTATTCGTTGTGACTCTGATGTTGGTTTAAAAGAAGAAGCACCAATTGCTTATAAAAATGTTGATAATGTTGTTTCAATTATTCATAATGCTGGTATTGCAAGTAGAGTTGCTCGTTTAAAACCACTGGCAGTTATTAAGGGAAATTAACTTTCAATAAATAAAATATTATTATCTGTAAGCCACGATTTTAAATTTTCAGGAATTGGTTGCTTAGAGTAAAGGCAATATTCATGGTCGTAAGAATAAGCAATTTTTTTTTGTTCAAGAAGTTGCTTTTTTATTTTTTTAATTTTGTTTTTATTTTCACTGTCTAAGAAAAATGGCCAATAAACATTTTTACATTCGATACATACAATGTCAGTAATAATATCAAATTCTCGTATGATTTTTTCTTCTGGGTGTGGTATTTTTGTGCTTAAAGCTACTATTTTTTGCTCCTTATTGAGCTTTATTGCTGTTTCAAGTTCATAGATAAATCCTTTTAGGTACGGTTCCTTTTCAAGATAAAGGCGATTTATAAGTGTATTGATGCCAGGAAGTTTTTTTAAAAGATTGATTTCTTTTTTGCATTCTTCATTTGAAAATAATGTTTTAGTAACAAAAGAAAGTTTTTTAGTAGAAATAATAGGTTTTTTTGTTGTATGAAATTTTGTAATTTGTTTTAGTAGTTGTTTGCTGCAAGAGTAAAGAGAAACTTGAGTGCATAAAAGAGCTATTATTATTTTGTTTAGCATCATTAAAAAAATCCATTTTATATACATTTATACAAACTTGGGCTTACTATAAAACAAAATAAAAAAATAATAATAGAGTTTGATGATTCTTTATAAAGATATGTTTTGCATTTGTAGGTAAAAGTTGCGCCAAAATAGTTTGCTACTTCCTGGCATTGGAGTTTTTTCTAAGATAGCAGTTATTTTTTTGCAGATAGTTAAAGATTCTTTGTATTTTTGTTGGTCGTTATTTAAAAAGTAATTTTTAGTCTTATTGTTCCAGTGACTTAAAATAGTATCAATATATTCAACGGTTTCTTGTTCTGTTGGCGGTTTTTTGTTTAAAAAGTTTAAAAAATCTGATGCGCACAGTAGGTTTGATGCTGTAAAAAACTGTACAAAAGAATTATGGTCTTCATTTTCTTGATTATAAAATACTTTTATTGCACATCGTGATTGAATTGTTGGCATAATATAGTTTTGGCGTTCTGCAAGAAAAATGAAATGGTAACCGGGTGGTGGTTCTTCAACAGATTTGAGTAAACTATTTGAGCATGCAGGCGTTAAAAATTCTGCATCTTGTAAAACAAAAAAAAGATGTTGATCTTTTTCTAAAGAAAAATTAATAGTTTTTGTAATAACTTCAAGATGCTTGAGCGTATACTTTTTTTCAGGATTTATCCAAACAATATTATGATATTGTTGCTCAGCTATTTGGCGACAAGTAGTACAGGTAAAGCAGCAATTATTTTTACAAAAAATTTTCTGTAAAAATTCAACTGTTTTATTAAAAAGGTCTTTTTGTCTTCCTATCCATAAATGGGCAGGATTATTCAATAATGATTCTTTTAAAATACTCATAGAGATTTATAATAGTTTATAATTTTTTGATATGTTTTTTCAGTTAATTCTTCTTGATCTAATGTCCCGTCAAATGTGTATACGTGATTTTTTTTTTCAAAAATACTTTCAAATCCATTAATTAATTTTTGAGTAAATATGGTATTTTCTCTTTCAAAAGAAGTGAGATTTTCATTTCTTTGTTTAAGACGATTTATAGAAGTTTCAAGAGATATTTTTAGATAAAATGTAATGTCAGGATTTGTTTCATTCATTACCCACGTATTAATTTGTTGTAATGTTTTTATACAAAGACCTCTGCCATAACCTTGATAGGCAAGTGATGAGTCTGCCATGCGATCAGAAATAACAATATAATTTTTTTCTAAGTGGGGTAAAACAAGGTCTTGAAAATGTTGAGCACGATCAGCAGCAAAGAGTAAAAACTCTGCTTTATCAGATATAGCAACTATTTTTTTTTGTACAATTTGGCGTAACTGCTTTCCTAAAGTTGTGCCTCCAGGTTCTCTTGTTATAATTGTTGGATAATTATTATGAACTAATTTTTGCAGTAGATTTTTTGCAAGTGTAGATTTGCCAGATCCATCTATTCCTTCGATAGAAATGAGAATTCCACGTTTTAGTTTTTTCATAAAAAGACCTTTGTATACAATTATTAAAAGAGCTGATTTTCAGTATAAAACAAATGTGATAGTTTGATAATAGAAATATTGTTTTAAGTTAAGGTTTTAATTGTATGAAAAAAGTAGTTATAAATCCTGGATGCATTTCTTGCGGATCATGTGAATTTATTTGTCCAGAAGTTTTTCAAGTAACTGATATTGCTTATGTTAAAAAAGATGCTACTATACAAAAACATGCTGATGCTGTTAAGCAGGCTGCTGCTTCATGTCCTGTAAGTGTTATTTCTTATAAAGAAAATAAAAAAGAATGTGATGAATAAGCAAATAGTAAAAGAAAAAGTTCGTTTTGATGCATTTTTAAAAATGGCAATGGATAATAATAAAATTATTTTTCCAGGAACATTGTTACAAAGAGCGGTACGAAAATTTCCAAATGTCTGTGCAATTATTTATAAAGACCGCAAATATTCTTATAAAGACTTATATTATCATGCTTATCGATTGAGTAAAAAACTGAGCGCTCGTGGTATAAAAAAAGGCGATAAAGTTCTTTTATTTATAAAAAATTCTATTGAATTTTATATTGCATACTTTGCTGCTTGGCAAGTTGGTGCTGTTGTTATTCCTATTAATACTTTTTTAACAGAACAAGAACTTTTCTATATAATACAAGATGCTCAACCTTCTTTGATTATTACAACATCTAGCAGTGATCAACTTTTTGCAACCAGTGTTATTTCCAGAATTTTGACAGAAGAAGATATAGATTTAGATATTGATATATCTGCTATTATTCCACACTTGGATATCCCTGAGTTTTTGCCAGACGAACTTGCTGTACTGCTGTACACCTCTGGAACAACTGGAAATCCAAAAGGGGTTATGTTGAGTTCTAAAAATATTATGACTAATGTTGTGCAAGCTCTTGCTCGTATGCCATTTGAAAAAAGTCAGCGTATTTTTTGTGTGCTTCCATTATTTCATAGTTTTGCTCAAAATACATGTATCTGGACAGCAATTTTTTCTGGATGTACGGTCATTGTTGTTCCAAAAATAGATCGTCGTGCAATTATGCATAACCTTATTTACAAGCCCTCTATATTTTTGGGCGTTCCTGCTCTTTATGGTTTATTGTGCTTGTTAAAAACTGCTCCACTTGATAGTGTAAAATATTTTATTTGTGGTGGAGATGCACTTTCAAATAAAATTAGAGCTGGTTTTGAGCTTGTTTATCGTAGAAAAATTTGCAATGGATATGGCCTTACAGAAACGTCACCACTGATAGCTGTTGATCTAGATGATTATACATCTGCAACTAGTACAATAGGAAGACCGGTAATTGGCATTGATTGTCAAATTCGTAATGAACAAGAAAATGAAGTAACCAATGATGAAATTGGAACATTGTGGGTCAAAGGTGATAATGTCATGCTTGGTTATTATAATGCACCACAAGAGACAAAGAAGGTTTTAAAAAATGGGTGGTTCAATACTGGTGATTTAGTTAAGTATGACTCTAATGGTAAATTAGTAATTTGTGGTAGAGATAAAGATCTGATTATTCATAAAGGATTTAACATTTATCCTCAAGAAATAGAAAATATTATTCTAGGGTATAAAGATGTTATGTTTGTTGGAGTGATTGGCAAAAAAGATGAACAGTTTTCAGAAGTTACAATAGCATTTATTCAATTAAGACCTCAAGCTGAATCTAAAAATATTGTTCAAGAACTTCGTGATTTATGTTTGCAAAAGTTGGCGCCGTATAAAGTACCAAAACAGTTTATTATTGTAGATGAAATGCCGCTTACAGCAACTAAAAAAGTTGATAAAAAAGAACTAAGAAAAAATTGGTTTAAATAGGTTCTATTGACATTTGGTTATAATAATTCTTCCTATTCGTCTTTGCGAGCGAAGCGCGGCAATCTAGATTATTAAGGGTAAAAACTGCCTTTTAAAATAAAAAATTAACGCGCATAGTTATATATAGTGATATATATTTTACATTTACTATCCCGTCATTGCGAATTTGCGTAAGCAAATGTGGCAATCTCTATCACTCATATATAAAATATAACAAAATTATCCGTCTTCATCTATTAGATTACACCGTGACAGACCTGGATTGCCGCGCTTCGCTCGCAAAGACGTAGGATGAGAAACTGTTTATACTTGTGCACTCCCTGGACTAAAAACAATCGATTTTGATCATAGTAACAAAATGAAGTGTCAACAGAACCTAAAAAATGGTTTAATAAAAAAGCCGCTTCAATTATTGAAGCGGCTTTTTTATTACCAAATTTACATAAAGTTATTTACATAAAGTCAATTGTATCAATTTCTTCTTGAAGTAGTTCGTTTGCAATGTTTACCTTGCTAACTCCAGGAACTATTTTAAATGGACGAACAATGTTGCCATGTGTGTCTTTATAGACATCAACTTTATAGTTTTTAAACGTGCTGTTTTCTTTTTTTTCTAAAGTTGTAACAACAGGAAAATGTGTAGCAAATGCACAAATTGTATTGTTGAATTTACTTAAATAATCAACAAATTTTAAAGCAGCTTGAGAACCTTTTTCTGGTCCAGTTCCTACAAACAGTTCATCTATAATAACAAATGCATGTTGATTTTTAGAAAGTGATTGCAGATCTTGAATTATTTTCTTAGCACGTAGCGTTTCTGCTTTAAAGAGTGAAATGCCAGAATCTGTATCATCGCTAATATTCATAGACGAAGCAAGGTAGGTAAATGGTGTCATTACAGCTTTTGCAGCTGGTGCAATACCAAAACGTGACATAAGCAGGTTCAACATAATACCTTTGAGTATTGTTGATTTACCACCAGTGTTTGACCCTGTTAAAATCATGTTGCGAGAGGTGCTATCTTTACCAAATTCAATAGTATTTTTAACAACAATATTTGGATCTACAAATGGGTTGAAAAAATCTTGCAAATAAATATAAGGAGTATCTTGCTCAACAAACTCTACAAAGCAGTAGTTAACATTTTTATGCTCTTTAAACTCTTTGTATAGTTTTGCAATAGACATAAGTGCATCAAGTTCACCAATAACTTGCATTACATCAATAAATTTTTCTTTATTCTTTTTCATACGTTTATAGTTTACACTAATTCTTCCTAGGCGAGAAAAATAAGAATAATTACTTTTAAAAGTAATTGTTTGAAGTCTTGATATAAGTTTTTGAAAGTCTTGGTCAGTAGATGTAAAAATATTGGCAATATTTTCAAATGAAGATAGTGCTTCTTTTATTTCTGAATTTTCTATTGCAAGATTTTCTATTTCTTTAATGCTTTCTAAAAGTGTTGCTACAGCTGTTAATTTTGTTTGCATATATTTTAAGGGAACTTGTTGACTTTGAAAATCTTTATAGCCTTTATACCCATAGTAACTAGCAGCAATTCCATTCATTCCTGCTCCTATTGAGCTTCCAGCTAAAAAAACTTTTACTTTAGAAGAATCATTTGTCCAGTTTTTTTCACTAGTCCATTCTCCATTATCATTCAAAGATGAAGTTGACCCTATACAAAATTCAGAATCATCATGATATCGCTTATTAATTTCACTTTCTTCTAGCGAAGGGAGTTTCTTTTTTTCTTTTACAAGTTCTGATACCATTTCGTTAAAAAATTCTACTCTATTTTTAAACTTTTCTTTATTAACACCAATGTTAGATAAAAATTTAAAAATTTCTATTTGAGATTTAAAACTTTCTATTTCTGTTTGAAGAATAGATTCAAGGTAGGAAATTTTTGTATTTTTTGATAATTCTATAGAGTGTCCATTTCTACATTTATTGAAAGTATATGCATTTAATGCGTGACTACCAAAGTTTTTTAAAAAATAAATAAAAAGAGCACTATTTAATAGGTTAGATGCATGGTAGCTACTTTCAAGTGCTAGCTCGCTATTATTAAATTTTTTAAATCCATACCAGTTAAAGAATGATTTTTTTAATTCATTTTCAATAAATTCATCTTCTTCTTCAAAGAAAGAAATTATTTGAGATTCTTTTTCAGCTACTTTCTTAAGAAGATTGTTTACTATTTCAAAAAGTTCTTCATTTTCAAGTAGAGCTTTTACAAAGTTCTGACGATTTTTAATCTTTTCTACATTATTAATTGGTTGAAAAAGTATGTTGGCATAAGAAATGTCTCCAAATATAGTAGTTGTTCTTTTTGTAATGTTTAAAAAACTTTTTTTTGAATCTTTCCCTTGACCATAAAACAGTTCTAGTTCTTTACCTGTAGAAATCATACTATTAGTTGCTTCTTCAGGGATATCTACTTGCTTGTTGTCTATTTTTAAATAAGGTGAAATTAAGGTAATTTTTTCAACAGGAGAAAAAGATTTTTCTTTTTTAAGATCAATAGGTTCTTCATTGTCTTTGTTAGGCTCAATAATTCCATAAGATTGTACGATAGGGTCACATATTTTTTGATAGCTTATTGAACGAGATAAAGCTACTGCATTTGCCAAAATAGCATTGCTAAGAAGTAGATTAAATGTTAAAAATCCAAAAAAACGTTTGATTGTATTCATAATCTTTATACGATCCTTATGGTAAGTAATGGAAAAAATTTGCTTTTACATTGATATTGTTAAATTTAATTGAAAAAAAATATAGAAAATGTTGCAGTACAAAGAGAAAATATAGTTTCTATAATACTTTATTATAGTAGTTTTGTAATTTTTTACAATTATTAACTTTTACTACAAATTCTGATTTATTTACGAATAATAGTAGTTTTTTACAGATAAACCGATTAATAGCTTTTTTTAGTGTGTTTTTTCAATTGATTTTTTGAACAATTTAAACTATTATTAATTTAAATTTTATTTTGTATAAAATTATATAAAATTAGATAACCTCCATTTCCCCTATCCGTGACGTTCTGTCTGGATGGGGGTAACAATTGCTTAAGTAAAAAATGAAAAAATTTAAAAATCCTCATATTAAAGATAAAAGATTTTATAATCATGAGCACGACACTGTTTTAAGTGGTTCTTTCTTTAAATCTTTTTATATGTTTGTTAATGCTTGGTTGAGGCGTAAAAAAATAACAAAAGAACAATCTTTGGCATGGTTTGAAAAAATTACACCAAAAAAAACATCTATTAAGCCTGTTATAACATGGATTGGTCATGCTTCTTTTTTAATACAAATTGGAGGAGTTAATATTTTAACCGATCCAATTTTTGGAAATGCTTCATCTTTTTATCCAAGATTTTTACCTGCAGGAATTGAGGCTCATGAGCTTCCCCCAATTGATTTTGTACTGATTTCTCATAATCATCGTGATCACATGGATAGAAAAAGTCTTTTGGCAGTTAGAAATCATCAAAATATGACAGTTTTAGTGCCGCAAGGTGATAAGCAATGGTTTGATAATCGAGCTTTTGAAAGAACATATGAGTTTATGTGGTGGAAGCAGCATGATGTTTATCCAAAAAATAGTTTAGGCAAAAAAATAGTCTTTACTTTTTTGCCTGCTGCTCACTGGTCTCAAAGAGGGCTATTTGATAAAAATAAGTCTTTATGGGGTAGCTGGATGATAGAATATGACGGTTATTCTATTTATTTTGGTGGTGATACTTGTTATGCAGAGCATTTTGCAGAAATAGGGTCAGAGTTTCCGTTTATTGATTGTGCACTCCTTCCTATTGGGCCATGCAATCCGCGTCATTGGGTTGGTCATGCGCATGTAGATGCTCATGAAGCTGGTCAGGCTTTTCTTGATTTAGGAGCTCGTAGCTTTTTCCCTATGCATTGGGGAACTTTTCCTTTTGGGACAGATCGATTTGAAACACCTATTAACGGTATTAAGTACTGGTGGTCAAATAATCAAGATAAACTCTTTGCAAAAGAGCTTTATTTGGAAAAAATAGGCTCACCGGTTGTACTACAAGAAAAGTCTATATTAATTCCTGAAGGTGTCTTTGGAAATATAAAAAGAAAATAAAACTACTTTGTAGCAAGCCTTTATTGATATACTGATTCTATATGTATTATTATATAAGAGTATAGTTATAAAAAGGATTATGAAAAAAAGTAGTAAAGGAAAATAGTTATGAAGGCTACTGTAAGGTATTTTCTGGCTGTTTTATTATTTTTTGGATCTTCTTCATATAGTTTTATCTATAAAGTAAATGTACTCAGAACTTTTGATGCAGCAAAAAAAAGATATAAATATTTTTTTGGTTTTAGTGATTTTCACAATAAGTCTCATCCTGCAAATAATTTTCAAATAAATGCAATAGCAAAATTATTAAAAAAATGCCCCAAAAATAGTGCTCACGTTATTATAGAAGATATAAGTTCTTCTGGATTTGGTGGACGCACTGGTTGCGGGCTTTTTTTTGTAAATTCTAAAGGTGGTGTCTTGAGCGATGTAACTCAAAAGTGTCGAGATGATAATTTAGCTGCTCTTAGCAATTTAGAGTAT
Source organism: uncultured Pseudomonadota bacterium (assembly GCA_964647685.1). Taxonomy (GTDB): domain Bacteria; phylum Babelota; class Babeliae; order Babelales; family Vermiphilaceae; genus CAZYJE01. The sequence continues at coordinate 77,161 of CAZYJE010000043.1, forward strand.
CGTTATTGTCGTGTTACTTCTATGGGGCCTGTTTTGAATAATTTAAAGTCGGATTTACATAAATTCACTTCAGTTGCTGGTATTAAGGTTCAAGCGCTTATTGATGAGATTGAGTCAGTCCTTACTGAGCTTGCAAGTTATAATGACGGAAAAATATTATCTAATTTATATAAAAAATATAGTAAAATTATACATGCAGGGATGAAAGAATTTAATTTATATAATTATGCAGATTTGTCGGTAGCAGATTTTTTACAAAAAGAGACAACAAGCCAAAGTCGACTTGCTTTTATTAAGAAAATTTTAACATTTGATAGTATTTTGCTCGATCTTAAAATGCTGCATGAAATAGAAAATTCTTCATCAAATCATTACAATATAGTCACACTTGCAGGTGGCGCCCATATTAAAAGTGTTAGCTCTTTTTTAAAAAAATTGGGCTATGAAGAAGTTTTTGAAAGTCAGGCAAACTTTATAGAAGAAAAAAATCTTACAAAATGTATTGGAGGAACCATTATAGATGGTTCTTATTGCTTGAAGCCCAACGCTTTAGATTTGCTACAAATAGAGTCTTTTTTGTAAGTTTTTATCAAATTTTTAATTAATGTACGAAGTATAAAATTATTTTTAGTACATTTTTTCTTTTTTAACATTTTTATTATTTTTAAAGTGTTTTTACTATTATGACAATATTTTAACTTTCTGAGATCTTCTGTCTGGTAGATTATTTTTTTTATTTTTTTAGCTTTATATTTTTTAGAATTGAAAGCTTGAGCATAACTTTTCTTTTTTGTAGAATCTTTTGATGATTTTTTATTTTTTTTAACATGATTTGTTGGTAGTTTAAAAACTTCTGCATTTATATTTAATTTAAATTCAAATAATGATTTTATATAAAAATCTTCTTTTGGTATTTCATATTTCCATATATTTTTTTCCGTTAATCTTATGCTTTCTAGCGAAATTAAATTTTCAATTAATTTTATTTTTTGATTTTGCATTGAATAGTTTAATTGTGTAAAAAAAAACAAAAAAGATATAAAAGTTTTTTTGATATTTATATTTTTATTCATTACCAAGTTAATAATAGTTTTTGCTTAAATATGCTCGTCCAGAATCTCCAAAAATCATAACACCAAGGTTATCGGTATTGTTTTCTTTTTTTAGATACTCTTGTGCTGCAAATGCAACAGCGCCGCTGCTTGGTCCTGCAAGAAGTCCTTGGTTTTGTGCAAGTGGTTTGAGTATTGCAAGTCCATCTGTATCTGAAACAGGGACAATTTCATCTATTATGTTCTCTAGAAGTACATCACTTTTAAAATCAATTCCAATACCCTCTATTTTATATGGCTTTGGGTTACCACAAGTTGCACGCAAAGAGTTGTTTGAGTCTATTGCTATGACTTTAATCTTTGGGTTTTTTTCTTTTAAATATTTTCCAGCACCACTAATTGTGCCTCCTGTTCCTGCGCCAGCAAAAAAATGAGTTATTTTGCCATTTGTTTGTTTCCAAATTTCTGGCCCTAAAGAATTGTAGTGCCCATCGGCATTGACGGTATTAAAATATTGATTTGGCATAAAAGAGTTTGGAGTTTTTTTGTGCAAAGCAACAGCTTGACTGTGATAACTTTTTGGGTCAGAGATAAACTGTGTTGCAGGGCACATAATAGTTTTTGCACCATATGCTTGAATGGCTTTTAATTTTTCTGTACTAATTTTTTCAGATACAGTAATAATTGTTTTGTATCCTTTAATTGCGCCAATCATTGCAACAGAAACACCGTGGTTGCCAGATGATGCGTCAATAATGGTTCCACCTTTTTTAAGTAGACCATTTTTTTCTGCATAGTCGATCATATAAGAAGCAGAACGATCTTTAACGCTGCCACTAGGATTTAAGTATTCTAATTTTGCATATAAATTAAAAGGAGAAATGTTGACTTTAATTAAAGGTGTATTGCCGATTGCATTGAGTGTTGAAGAATATAACATTGTGTTCCTGCATAATCATAAAACTATTATTATTTTATGTACCTATTATAAGTAAATAGATAGAGAGAATCAAAGAATTTAACTTTATTTTTTATATATTGGTTTTTCGTTGCCAGCAGTAAAACTTGTAATTGTATAATATTTTAATAAATCTATGTTTACTGGTGTTAAAGTTATTTTTTCATCTTTTTTTACTTTTTTAGCGATAAAGTCATTTACTGCTCGTTTAACTAAAAAAGGTAAACATTTAGATTTTTTCAATTCTTTTAAGTTTTTAATTAAATTTTTATTTTTGTTTGTATTTTTTGTAAAAGCTTTAAGTTCTGATTTTGGTATTAAAGATTCAGGATATTTTTTTATCATTTTTTTAAATTCATTTTCTATAATAGATTCTTCTATGTTTATTTTCTTTTGTATTTTTTGTAAGCAATGTTGTCTCATTTGACTCTGTAAAAATTTTTGAAAGTCTTGATCAAAAAGATAGTTTTCTTCATGAAATTTAAATTGTCTATATATAGCAGTTTTGGTACGGATATTTTTTGAAAAGAGTTGATATAAGTCTTTTATAAATCTTTCTTCAATGACTGTTTCTTGTAGTTCTATTTCTATAGTTTCAAGAAGATTATTTTTTGTGGGGTAAAGAGTTTGAAAATTTGCTAAGAATATTAAAAAATATATTTTTTTAAATAACATATAACCATAAACCTTATTTTTTAAAAGTTTTTTAAGTTATATATCTTTTAATAAAAACGAAAAGTATAGTGCAACAAAAAAGCGCTAAAAACTTTTAGCGCTTAAAAATTATATAAATATTATTTTTTATTTTTATTTTTTTTAGAATCTAAAGCTTGATTAAGTCTTTTAAGTAATGATTGAGTTATATCTGTTCTTTCTTCTTCGACTAATGTATTAATGTTACTAATCAAGTTATTTGCAACTGTTTTTTGTTTTTCATTAATTGGATTATCTGTTTGTAAAGATAATTGTGTTAGTTGAGATTTGTAATCATTTAGTTTATTTCTATCATCATTTAATAATTGTGGTTGTAGCTCTTTGAGTAAAGTTATGAATAATTGTAATCGCGGTATTTTTAGTTTTGAATAACAGTCATCAAGGATTTGTTGAGCTGTAATAGGCCCATTTTGAGATAAAGATTTATAATAAGAATCTTTACTTGAAAATAATTGTTTTAATTGTTTTAAATTTTCTTTTTGCTCTTCTATTGTAGATATTTTTTCATTTTTTATTTCTACAAGTGGAAACTTAGGGTCTCTTGCACTTTTTTTAACTTCTTTATCGGCAAGGTCAGCAAGTTCTTCAATTTTTTTTCCATTTTCCATTGGTGCTGTATCAAATTGATTACCCCATCTTGAAGTAATGTTGTTTCTATTAAGGTAATGATTTAAAAGTCTTCTCATATCGTGTGCTGTCTCTAAAGGAGTTGTGTTTAAAAATGGAAAAAAATTATTAGAAACTTCTATTAATTTATTAATTTCTGTTTCTGAAAATTTAAATGAGGTTTTTTTCAACTTATTCATTGAATAATTTAAAGAATTGAAAAGTAAGCTGCTAACGCCAAGAACAAGCATTTTCTTTTTGATCATAATGTTTTCCTCTTTTTTATGCTCGATTTTTTTGACATATACTATTTTTTATTTTTTACTATGTCAAGTTTTACTTTAATTTAAATAAAAAAGAGACCGCTTTTATCAGGTCCCTTTTGGTTTATTGTTGAGTAAAATTTGTTAAAATTTTTTCTTTAAAATTTTCTTTTATATAATTACTATTGTTTTTATTAAATTCTTCTATTGCCTTTATTAAAGAATTTTCCTTAGATATATTTTTATTCTTTTTACGAATATTGTTTGATATTCCAATTATTTGAAATTGAATTTTTGTGTTTATCTCTTGTTCTAATTTTTTAAGATTTTTTTCAAGCTCTTTATAATCGGTCATTATGTTAATATGTAAAAAATTATTTTCTATTTTATGTATAATTTCTATAGAGTCTATATTAAATTTTCTGTATAAGTTAAATAATGTATCATATTTATCATGCAATAACTTTTGTTTTTCTTTTTTCCTTTTATTGATTTTTTCTTGTTCTTTTACAGGGTCTTTAAAATAATTATCAATTATTACAATTGAATTTTGTAATCTATCAAAAATGCTTTTCTCATTAATTGTGCCATTAGTTTTAAGATAACCTTCTGTATTTTTAAGAGCTACAACTCTTTTTTTTGCTTTTATAAGAAGTCTTTTACAATATTCGTATTTTTTTTCTTTAAATTGTTTTTCAATAGTATCGAATAATTTTTTTAGTTCATTTTCTTTATTCTCAAGATTTTGAGTGTTTTGATTAATATATTTAAATGCTTCATTTGAATTTTCAGAAAAACTAATTACTCCATTGCATAGGTTGTTTGTGTATTCTTGTTCAAAAGAGTTTATTATTTTTTTTAAGTTATCAATAAAGTATTTAATTTTTGCTTTAGTTTGAACATTAATTGTAAATTTTTTTTTAATTGTTTTATTCTCTTTAGTTTTTGTAAATAAAGACTTTAGAGTTTCTTCATCTAATTCATCTAATTCAAGGTTATTATTGATATTGATTGGTGCTTCACTTTTTATAGTCGATAATTTTTTTTTTATTGCTTTTTGAATAGTTAAAGCATGTTTATTTTCTTTTAGTTTGTTTTGATAAAACTGTGTTGATTGATAAAGCGAAGCTATTTTGTCTTCTACTTCTGACTCATTAGTATCTGCATCAACATTAAGTTTATTTATTTTTTGTAAAATAGTTTTATCTCTCTCACAAATATTATTATCTTTTAAGTTTAATTCTGAACTTTTTTTAATAAGTTTGATTGCTAAATTTTCTGGAATATCTTCTGAACACTCTTTATATATTTCGAATAAACTTTTTCCCTTTAAATTCAGTGTAGATAAAATTTCATCGTCTGATACTGCATCTAAATTTGTTTTTTCCTTAAAAGCGAGGGTGTTTTCTAATTTTATGTTCTCTTTATAGTGATTGGCAACTTCTAGATGTAAATTTTGAGAATCTGTTGGCAAAGTATTAAGCATTGCATAAGAAGGATGAAAGGTTATTAAAAAAAATGATAAAAAGTATATAAACATAACGAAGCTTTTATTATAATGGGTGAGGATTAGTATTAATTAAAGTTTAATTAAATGTTAATAGTTAAGGGTTTTTTGTCAATTGTTTGACTATTTGTAAGGCGGTGTGATACATTTTGGATTTGATGTTCGATTAAACTCTTTTATTTGTTCTTCTAATTTTTCTTTTGTTCTAATTATATTTTTTGTTTCATTATAGAAAGACTTAAGAGTCTTTTTGACATAATTGCTGATCGTTTCTTTATGGAGTTTATCAATATTCTCGAGGAGTTTTTGATGTTTTTCATGATAAGCTAGCTCTGGAAAATAACTACTTAATAAAGATCGTGCTTTATAGCAATGATTTTTGTTGTTTGGATCTTTCCTGAAATTTGCTTTTAATTTTGCTATTTCTATTCCAGTTTTTTCAGGATGTTTATAAATTGTGTTTGTATAACTATTTTCTTTAGAAAGAACTGTATTTTTAATGTTTTCATATTTTTCTTTACTACATGTTGTAAGTCTCCACGATGTTTGATGTTTTTTATAAGGTTCTGTAAAGCCACGGTTCCAAAGATCATTGATAATGTAGTTAGCAATACTTTGATAATCTGTGTAGGAATTTATTGTAAAATTTTGCATTCCATAAACTGATGAATGCAATAAAAGAAAAAGTAGAAAGTTAATTTTTTTATACATTTTTTATATTAACGGATAAAAATAAGGGCTAAAGAGATAATTAATGTATAAATTGCACAGGTGTCTATCATCCCTTGGCAAAAAATACTCACTTTGGTTAAAGTAGAAGAGTTTTCTGGACTCAGAGCAATTTGTTTACAAGCTTGTGCAGCGGTTCTTCCAGAACTTATTCCAGGGGCAAATGTGCCGATACCCATACAAAGACCTGCTGCAAGAAGGGCTACGCCTTCTGATGGATTTGTATTTTTTACAGATATAATCATCAATAAAAGAGAAACAACTAAAGAAAATATAATCGGAGTTTCTATAATTGCTTCGCTTAAAAAAGTAAAAGAAAGAATTTTATTGTAACTTTTTGGATTAACTCCAATTGCTTGGCATGCAGATTGTGCAAAATGAGCAAGGCCAATTGCGGGGCCAACTGAACCAAGGCCGATACAAAGTCCGCTTGCAGCAAGGCGCATTCCATCTGCAAGAGTAGTTACAAGTGGTGCTTGAGCTTTTATAAACATTGCAATAATAAAGCAAAAAATAATTGGAGTTTGAATAATTGTTTGGGTTATAAGCATAAAACGTAATATTTTTTTTGCGTGAAATGGTTGGCGTGCAATTGCAGCACAGGCTTTTTTTACTGGCCAACAAGAAACAAGCCCTATCGTAAAACCAGAGATGCAAATGGCAAAAATAATTCCTATTTCTGCAATACTAAAATAAAAAGTTTTTATCTGTTCTTGAAAACCAAAAAGTAAAATCATTGCAATAGTAATGCCCATAATTGCAGCAGTTTCTATCAGGGCCATTCCTAAAATTGCTGTATTTGCAATTTCAGATCGAGCTTTTGGTTGCATGTCAATTGCATCAATTGCTGCTGCACTTGCAAGACCTTCGCTAATGCCAACAGCAATAGAGCTAATGCTTACTACAAGAGCAATGGTTATATAATGAACTAACTCTACGAGTGCAATCATACGGTTTCTCCAGCTTCTGGTTCAGGGTTTTCTTGTTGTATTGCAATAGACAGATATGTCAGCGTTAACATTGCAAAAACAAATGCTTGTAAAAAGCCTTCAAAAATTCCAAAAAAGAATGTAATAGTAATTTCTATACAGCCGAGTAAGTTAAGAGACTCTCCAATGAGAGATCCTTTGATCAAATTAAGGTAAATTTGAGATATAATAAATCCACCAAAAATATTTCCAAAAAGTCTAAAAGAAAGTGAAACAACACTTGCAACTTTACCAACAACATTGAGCGGAAACATCAAAAAAAATGGACTAAAATACTCTTTTAAATATTCAACAATACCATGGTTTTTAACTGCATATATTTGTGTATACAAAAAAGAAAGAAGCCCAAGGGCAAGGGTTGTATTGATATCTTTTGTTGGCTCTTCTATGCCAGGAACTGCGGCAAAAAGATTTGATGAAAAAATAAATATAAAAAGTGTTGTAACAAATGAAAAATGGTTAAAAGAAAATGAACTGAGTGATTGATTACATAATGTATAAAAGTAATCGATAAAAGAAGTTATAAGATAATAAGCGACGCTAGATTTTTTTTTTAAAAGCCATGAAACAGGTAGCAGTAATAAAAATATAAGACCTAAAATAATCCATGTTTGGACAATGGTATGTATATTTATATTAAAAAAAGGATGCGTAATATTAAATTGAGCTAGTGGCTGTATAACTGATTCGCCTAAAAGATCAAAGTTTTCCATTCTTGTAGACCTTTTTTATAAAAATAACTGACCAAAATGTAAATAAAAATGCTGGTAAAAATATTATACAATTAATTAATTGTGAGTGTAGCATATAAAAAAGAAATCCACCAAAAAAACTCATTCTTAGTATGGTAGAAAAAACTAAATGGACTTTCCTTTGCTTTTTTTTAACGAAGGAAAGTCCGTATAAAAATCCAATAATAAATCCAGAAATAAGTGATACGAAAAAATCAAATAGTGTCATATGTAATGTTTATATTTTTTTCATACCTTTATAGTTCCAGTAATTAGAAATAATTTCAGATGAACCTGTAACAACAACAAGGCCATGATGATCATCAACAGTTTTGCTTGCAACTTCAAAAGCTTCTTTAAAGTTTTTAGCCAATCGAGCTTTTATTTTCATGCTTTTTAAATCGTTAGTGATTTTTTCTAAGTCAACTTGTTCAGTTGAAGCTTGACCCAGCTGTGATTGTGTTGGGCAAACAATTACTTGGCCAGATGTTTTTTTGAAGAAGTAACGCAGAGCTTTTAAAAGACTTTCTGTATTAATATCATTCTTATTAAGGCCTAAAACAAAAGTAAGCCCTTTTAAAGAACGTTGATAATGTAGAAGTCTAATTCCTAGTAATAAATTATTAAAAGCATCAAGATTGCTTGCATTATCAAGTAAAATTGTTGGTTTTTCTTTATCGAGTAATTGGAACCTGCCTGGTAAAGTATTTGTTGTTTCTTTCCAAAATTGTGCAATTGTTTTTTGAGGGTTTAGTTTTGCTTGTTTTTTTGCTTCTATTGTTGGACGTCCACGTTGTGCTTTTGGTTTAGTGAGCAAGCTTTGTGTAACAACCGTTGTATCGTTATTTATAATTTGATTAATGTAAATATGTGCAATACGTTCTGCTAAAGAAGCACAACGTCCATGAAGTTGCTCAAATGGATAAGAAAGTGGAGCAAGTTTGCGAATAGGCATTGCCCAGAGAGCTTCTTTTTCTTTAACTATATCTAGCATAGTTTGTAAATTTAATTTACTTTGATCAGCAGAAACAACCCATGTTTTAGGTTTAATAATTTTAAGCGTTTCTTGAATAAGTCCATTTACTTTTTCTGTATTGTCCGGAGTTATTCGAGTAATAGCAGTAATTTTTTGAGAACAAATTGTAGCAGGATTTGATAAAGTTCCTTCTGTCATTTCTAGAAGGGCAACATCAATATTTTTTCTTTGAAAGTAAATAAGGCCAATAAGAGTAATAAGTTCTAAAGTACTTGGAGTAAGTTTTTCAGTTTCTGCAACTGTAATTACCTCATTTGCAATTTCTGTAAGTTGTTTATTTGATATTGATTCATTGTTAACAGAAAAACGTTCATTATAGGTTAAAATATGTGGCGCATATAATGATCCAACAGATAAACCTTCTTCCTTTAATAATTTTGAAGTAAAGTTCATTGTCAAACTTTTACCATTTGTCCCTGTTACTAATATAGTATCAATTTTTGTAGAAGGGCTTCCAAGAGCTTTATCTAATTTTTTAATACATGAAAGGTTTGTATCATTTGTATTTGTAGACCAGTTTGCATCAAAATACTCTATAATTTCATGATAGCTGCGTTGTTTTCCAGGCGCTATATCTTTTTTGTATTGGTTGGTCTGCTTCATGCTTTTCATGATATCTCCATGAATACTATACTAATTAACTTATTTTTTGACTTTACAGTGCATAAATCGCTATTAAGCCTTTTATGCCTTATATTTAAGCATAACTGAATAGACAAAAATGTCAATCAGGGTATTTTTCCGAAAGTTTTCAAGATTTATTTACAATAAGATAAAAAAATAGCCTATGAGAAGGTAAAATAGTGGATACCCTCTCATAGATAGTTATTTGCGGTTTTTAATTTTTTGAAAAACCTCTTAAAAACCTTAAAAATCGTAGATAAATTTTAATAGCGATCATTTTAAAATTCAAATAGAAACTTTGTCGATTCATATATTGCTAATTAAAGTTAAAATAGAATCTTGTTGTCGGGTAGCCAGTTTTGCTTAAAAAAGAGCTCAAAAAAGCCTTTTTATAGTCAAATAAGGTTATTTTTAATAACTCTTGACCGCCAATATTGACTATTTTTTATAGTTAAGGCGTGAATATAGATTTTATTTTACAAAAAGGAATGTGAAAGTGCGAATTAAAAAAGGTTTTACACTTATAGAGTTGATGATTGTTGTTGCAATAGTTGCATTTCTTTCTATTATTGCAGTTCCCAATTTTTTTAATTTTTTAGCAAAAGCAAAAAGAGCAGAAGCTTATATGAATTTAAATTCTATTTATATGGCTCAAAAGGCTTATTGGATAGAAAATGGTTCTTATTCTTCTGTTCTTAGCGGTCCTGATGGAATTGGGTGGAAGCCAGAAGGTTATTCTGGTGGTGGGCAAAAAGAGAATTTTAACTATACATACGGTTTTTCACAAGGTGAAGAAGGTAAACATTATTTTACAGGAAAGCTCGGATCTTCTCATTCTCATTTATTTATGGCTAAAGCTGATAAAAATACATTTAAAGTTGCAGCAGTTGGTGATATCAAGGGTAATGGTAAAATGGATGTTATATCAATAGACCATAATAGCGCTATAACTATCGAAGAAGATGCACTGTCTTAGTATGGCATTATAACTTGTAAAATAGTTTTTTGAAAAAGAACAAAAGTAGTTGCTCCAAAAGCTAAAAATGGTCCAAATGGAATCTTTGTAGATCTGTTTTTTTTAAAAATAGTTATATAAGAGACTCCTAGTAGTGATCCAATAGTTGACCCAATTAAAAGTGATGACCAGCAACCAATAATTCCAATAAAAGAACCAATAAAAGCAAGGAGCTCAAAGTCTCCTTGCCCCATTCCATTTTTTTTTGTGATATAAAAAAATAAATTTGCTAAACCATATAAAATAAAATAACCAAATATTATTCCTGAAATGCTTTCATATAGGCTTATTGGTAGTAGCTTATACCAAGCAAGAAGTGGACCAATAAACAATATGTATAAAGTTACAAATCGAGAAATAAGCATGTATTGTAAATCTGACCTAATGCTAACAATAAGTGCAGAAAAAAATATAAAATAAGAAAAAAAGAACTTAATATCGACCTTGTAAAACAATAAAGTAAGCAAAAGGCAAGTTGTTGCTTCTATGAAAGGATAAAGAAAAGATATTGGTTTTTTACAATAACGACAAGCACCTTTAAGCAGAAACCAAGATAGAATTGGAATATTGTCGTAAAAAGGAACTGTATTCTTACAGTTAGGGCAAAAAGATCGAGCTTTGAGTAGTGAGTATCCGTTAATTATTCGAAAAGATAAAACATTTAAAAAAGATCCCCATAATAAAAATAAAGGGATCATTAAAAAAATTATAATTTGTTTTCCAGTTTTAATTTTGCAAATAATGCATCTAATCTACATTGTTTTTCAAAGTTAAGATCATACTTAAATACAATATTTGGAGTATAACGAGAATTTCTTATACTTGATATAGCTTTTCGCATTGACGGCTTATAAAGAATCAAATGTGGTAATTTTTCTTTAAAAACATCAACTCCACCATCAATAAAAAAATAAACATAACAAACACTTTTATCTGGAGATAGTTTTACAGAATTTACAAATAAACCATCTAGATGTGTGTCGTCTCTTAAAATTTTTAAAAATAGTTGAGAAATTTCTCTATATAAAAAGTTTTCTTTTTTGGCTTTTTTTATAGCGATTTGTTCTGGTGATATTATACTAATTTTAGTAATCCTTGTTCTGCCATACGCATAAGATTAGTTTTGATAGCACGCATTAAACGCTTTCTACGCTTTTGAGTAGGTGGTTCAAAATAAACGCCACGCTTCATGTCACGCACAACGCCTTCACGTTCTATTTTTTTCTTCAATTGTCTTAATGATCGCTCAACGTTTCCAGTAACATTGACAGCTATGTTTGTTATTTTTTTAGACATAGTTTTTTCTTACTTTCTTTACTATATGATGCATATATATTGTCAATACTTATAATTCTATACTAATTAGATTTAATAATATACAAATTTCATTTATTTGTCTATCTAGCCAATAACGTTAATTCCTACCATTACAGTTGTGCTACGATAGCTATTTCTTTGAGAAAGAGGTGCTTGCCAGAAGAATCCAAGACTTATATTTTCAGATATATCATAGTTCAGGCCTATATTTGCTACTTGAGATTTCCAAGTGGAACGCTTTTTCAAAACATCAGGTAAAAAGGCAGGATCTTTATCTAAAATCTCTATATTATCATCTTTATGTTCTAAAACGACCCATTGAAAGTATATAGATAGTTTGTCTACAAAGTGGCGAGCATTCATTTTAAGTCCCCAATGCCAACTGAATCCTGGAGAGACTCTTACACTTGTTGCAAAAGGAAAAATACCACTTTGAAGTTCGCTGGTAGGAACTCTGTATTTATTAAATTTTTTAGGTAGAAAATGTGTTATTCCCCACTCAAAGCCCATTTCTATAGTTTTTTTAAAATCTAAATTTATTCCAGAAGTGAAGTTGATGGCATTGTGTCCATTATTTCCAAAAGGAATACTAAATGCCTCATTTCCTTTACGCTCTCTACTTGCAGCTGCTATATAAGTTAGTTTTCCAAAAGGAATTAATAGAAAGTGTGGCCATTCATGCTTGTCTTTTTCATAGTTTATTTTAAAAGCATGGCGCAAAAAAAGGCCAAGATGCACATCTTCGAGTGATGTTTTATGAAAATTTTCAATATTGAGTCCTAGCTCTTTCATAATTGTTTTAAATTCATTCATTAAATAGCGATTTATATTTGCAACAGTTACATTTGCAAATCCAGGAGGAGAAAGTTCTGTTGTGCCAGTTGAGTTTGTAAATGCAGTTGTTGTATGACAAATATCAGAAAATCCTGTTTGTAAAGAAAGTCCAAAACCTTTCAGAATTCGCATTGTCATATCAAATCGAATTCCACGTTTTTTATATGTTGCAGGAATATCAAAAAAGCCAAAATTCTCAGCAGGGTCAATAACTGTTTGCTCATTTATAGGTAATGGATTAATTCCAAGAGCAACTCTTGCAGCTTCAAGTTTTTCAGATTCTACTGCAAAAACGATGTTATTAGGTAAGTTTCCATTTAAAAGTCCAAGCATTGCCCATTTTCTACCATCAGGGCTGGATAAATTTCCAAGATTTGCTTCATTGTTGTTAATGTCTTGGCCTTTGTCTGCATTTTGGCCAAAAGGAGAAATAGAAAATTGAAATCTATCAAGAGGCTTTTCATCAGTATGAAATCCATGAAGTTGTTGTTTTGTTTGAGTATAAGTAAACGAATGGGGTTCTAGAGTAGAAAAAAGAGGAAAGCCGTCATTTTTTGCGTTAGAAGGTATTGTATTAATACAAGCTGAGCTAAGGGCAAATACGATCAATGTAATTTTTTTTAAAGTATTAGGCATTTTTTTCCTTTTTTCCAATGCTTTTATTTTGTTTATGTATAGCATTGCATATTATTTTGAGTCAATTATTTATGCTATTTTTATAAGCTCTGCAATCAAATCTTGTAATGCAAAAATAAATATAGCAAGAGCTGTTGCAATACCAAATAATGTTTTAATATTTTGTCCTGATTTCCATTCTTTTTTTATTGTAAGCAATGTCACCATTGAAGATACATAAGCAAAAACTATAAAAAGAGCGGTAAGGTTAAAAAATAAATTCAGATTTTTAAAATTTATATAACTCAATGTTATTGCTGCACCAATAAATAGAACAGAGGTTCTTTGGTTTAAAATATTTTTTTTAATAACATTTTTAGCATATGTGTTCTTTAAAAGCTTTATAAATGAAATAAATAAACTACTAGATGCCCAAATCATGGAGTGAATAGTTCCAAGAATAGCAGATAAAATTGAAGCATGAATAATGGTAATAATCCAAGAATTGTTTGGAAATATTATATTTAAAACTTCTGAAAGAGGTGTTGCTGCAGATGAAAAATATTTTAAAGGTGTAGAAAGAATTATTGATCCAATAAAAAAGGTATATAAAAAACCTATAAGTATAATGGAATAAGTAAGTGCTTTAGGAACATTTTTTTTAGGATTTTCAACAATGTTAAACAAAGATGCAGCACATTCAAAACCAAAAAATCCAAAAATTACAACACGAGTTGCTTTTAAAACATTTGCAAACCCAAAAGGAGCAAAAGGTGTTAAAAGGCTAAAGTCTGTTTTAGATAAACACATTATTGTTGTTGCAAGAAGTGGAAAGACTGTACAGCATATTAAAATATGTTGTCCAAGTTGAGAAAGAACTACTCCAAACATATTAAGGATAATTAGGCCCGAAAGAGCACCTATTCCTAATATGTTAGGAGAGGTTGTTGGGAAAAAATGATGAAGATAGACTCCCGCAAGTTGTGCAAGTAGTCCCATTGCAATGAGCAAACCACACAGATAAGATGTATTTACTAAAACACCAAAGTTGTGGCCGCCCCATTGTTTAGCATAGGTGTAAAAGGAACCTTCTTCTGGAAATAAATAAGCAACTCTAGCAATTGATTGAGCCATAAACCAGACTGATACTACAACAAATATATAAGCAAGTATGCCAGCAGGCCCGACATTGGATGCAAGTGTTGCTGGTGCAGAAAAAATGCCTGCGCCAATCATTGCATTCATACCGATAATAGTTGCAGTTGCAATACCAATTTTATTTTGGCTAGTTGCCATATGAAATCCTTTTGATTATTAAAAAAATATTTTACACTATTGGTAGTAATTTTTTTTATTGTACATAAGATAAACTATTTAACAAGTAAGATTTAAAAGCAAAGATATGAAATATTGCAGTTATTATCAAGGCCACATTAATAAAAGTGAGTGTTGGTTTTTAGTCGGTGGTTTAAAGCTTTTTGAGCATTTAGTCTTTTTAAGAACTTTCAATGTTGAAAAAAGTATTTTTGAATTTTTTGTTCCAGAACATTTAGAAAAGTATTTTGAAGAAATAATGAGTCAATTTCAAGAACAAGGTGTTGTGTTAAACCTAGAAAAACTTCCAAATAGGCTGCTTGATGAAAATGAAATCGTATAACTACTTATATGATTTTTAAAGCAGATTCTAATCTATTTTTTATTTCTTCATTTGCAAGCATTGAAAATAAAACATTAATACTTGGACCTTTTGGTTGTCCCATCAGTACCATTCTTATAAAAGAAAATAGTATTTTAATATGTATTTTCTTTTCTTTTATTTCTTTTTTTATAGCATTTAAAAATATTTCAATTTCATTAATGCTTTTCATGTTTTTTGTAACAATTGCAGTAATTGTTTCTAGCTCGTCTTGTTTAAATACTGAAAGAAGATCATTTTTTGTTAGAGTTGGTGTTTCAAAATAAAATTTTAAATGTTGAGTAATATCGTTAATTGTAACAAGATCACTTTGAATTGACTCAATTAGATGAGATAGTTTCTCTTTTTTAACATTTTTTACTTGAGGATAATTGTTTTTTAAATGTGGAAGACAGATTTCAGTAAGTTTGTTTATATCATACGTAGAAATCCATTTACGATTAATCCATCGTAATTTTTCTACGTCATACTTAATTTGTCCTTTTGCCTGAGATTGATCAAAATTAATCGCATTTGTAAGCTCGTTCATGGTCATAATTTCTTGTTTAAAAGATGACCCGATAATTGCTAAATAATTAATAATTGCTTCTGGTAGGTAGCCAGCATTGCAAAGATCATTCAATGAAAAACCAAAATCTCTTTTTGATAATTTTTTACCTGTAATGTTGCATAAAATTGGTAAATGCCAAAAAGTTG
Organism: uncultured Pseudomonadota bacterium; assembly: GCA_964647685.1. GTDB lineage: Bacteria > Babelota > Babeliae > Babelales > Vermiphilaceae > CAZYJE01. The sequence goes on from CAZYJE010000043.1 coordinate 92,543, forward strand.
GAAGAAGAGCGTCAAAACATTGATATAAAAAAGCTTGACCTGCGGTATTGGAAAGATGGTCTTCTCCTCGAATAACATGAGAAATTTTCATTGTCATATCATCTACAAAATTTGCAAACATAAATGTAAATGAGCTATTTCTTCTTGTAAGAGGAAAATCAGAAAAGTGTTTTAATTGGAATGTAATATTTTTATGAACAATGTCATTAATTGTTATCGACACTGTAGGGTCAATTTTGATTCGCCAAATAAACGGAGCATTATTGTCGATTTTTTCTTTTTTTAATTCAGCTGATAGTTTTAAGCATGTTTTGTCGTATCGAGGAGGTTGTTTCAGTGCTATTTGAAGGTTTCTTTTGTCCTCAAGCTCTTTATTGGAGCAAAAGCATTGGTATACAAGTCCTTTATCAATTAATTTTTGTAAGTGATTGTTATATGTTTCAAATCGTTGAGACTGAAAATAGGGAGCGTAGCTTCCCCCAGAATTTGGACCTTCATTATGAAAAATTTTGAGCCATTGCAAATCTTCTATTATTTTTTCTGCTTTTGGGTCAAAATTTCTTTCAGGGTCGGTGTCTTCTATTCTTAGAATAAAGTCGCCATTATTTTTTTGGGCAAACAAATAATTCATTAAAGCTGTGCGAACATTTCCTAAGTGCATCATTCCTGTAGGAGAAGGTGCAAAACGTACGCGAATTTTTGAATTACTCATTGATATTCCTTTAAAACTTTATAGGCTACATTTTATTTCATAGTTTACTATTAATCGTTTACAAGTCCAGAGTTAAAAGGTTTATAGAGGTTTTTTAATTTTAAATAGTAGTTTTACTAGATTCTTATTATTGTGAAAGTGTAATCTAGTTTTAATAAAAAAAAGAGTTTAGGTAGGGGGTCATTTTAGGAGGTTTATAATGAGCAAGCAATGTTTACAAATAAGTTTTTTTGTAAAATTAACAAAAAACTTTATGAAAGATGTTGTTCAAGAAAATGCTGTTAAATTTGATCTTGAGGGTACAGCACAAGTTGTAAGTGAAAATGAAGTTAAAATAGTTGCTTGTGGTAAAAAAGACTTAATGGATAAGTTTATCGATGCACTACATACATTTTCAAAAAAATATGATATCGAAAATATAGAACTAGAGCCTTTTATTAAGACGAAAGATTATAGAGGTGTCTTTAGGGTTATTGAATAAGTTCATTTTTTAAATACAATATTTATCTCGTCTGATATTTAACTATGTGATATAGTTTTTTCATGCGAGATTTTTTATATACAGTTAAAAGTTATATAATATGTTTATTATTTATATTATATGCTTCTTTATTTTTTTCTTCTCTTCATGGTAAAGATTTTTCAAATTCTATTACTTTTTTTTGTGATACTTATTCCTCTTTAGAGGATCAATTTTTTAAAAAAAAAATAGGAAAACTTTTTTTTGTAGATTCTATAACATACGAGTCTGATATTAATTTTATAGCAGAAGATTTTTTTTATATAATTGGTTTTAAAGAAAAAACAGTTGTTTCTGCAAGAGAAATTAAAAAAGCGTTATCCTTTCTTTTTGAGAAAAAAAAGTTTAAATCAATTCAGCTTTTTATTGAAAGTAGTTCATCTGGAAAAAAAATACACTTTGTTTTTAAGTCTGTTTGGACAGTTAATACAGTTGCTGTTCAAGGAGTATTTTTTGATAGAGACAAGTATATAGATAGTTACTTGCTAGATGTTGCAGATGAGTTTAATGAAAGCAAGCATGAACAATCGCTGAAAGATATAAAAAAACAACTGCACATAAAAGGTTATTTAGAGGCGGCAGTTACTGCTGCTATTGCAAAAGATTTTGCTAACAAGCTTGTTTCTATTGTCATTGTAATTAACAAAGGTCCTTGTTTTGTCATTACAGATGTTAATTTGAGGCCTTATGGTGTTGAAAACTCTTTATTGAAAGAGGTAATAAATAGTCAAAGTGAATATGTAAAAAAGAAGCTAATTAATAGTTTTTATGATAAGAAAACGATAAAAAAACAAGCAAAAAATATAAAAAATATATTAAAAAAAATTGGTTATCTTTATTGTAAAGTTTTTATAAAAACTTTTGTAGATTTTAATGAAAAAAAAATCGCAATAGTTTTTGATGTAAAATGTAACAATCAAATAAAAATATTTTTTAAGGGTAATAATTATTTTTCAGATAAAAAGCTATTTGATAAAATGGCTCAATTTAAAAATAAAAATTGGGTTATTCCAGATTCGATCTTGATAGAAGAAGTTACTAATATGTACAAAAAAAAAGGGTTTTGGTTTGCTACTGTTTCGGTGAAGAGAAATAGTGATAATGAAACTACTTTTTCTATTAAAGAGGCAGACCGTATAAAAATAACTAATATTTTGCTTCCTGGAATTAATTATTTTTCAAAAAAAAAGATCATTAATAATTGTTGTTTACCTTTACTTAAAAAAAAATACTTTGATGAAGATTTACTCCAAAAAACATTACATTCTTTAGTTGATTTCTACCAAAAAAAGGGCTTTTTAGATGTAAAGGTTATCAATTATAGTATTGAAAAAAATGATAATAATTATCAACTCAAAATTTTTATAGATGAAGGTGTAAAAAGGCATCTTTCTGGAGTTAGATTCAATAGTTGTAAAGAGCTTGAAGAATTAGGCTTTTTTGAAAGAATTAACAAAAATAAAAAGAAAAAGATTCTTTATTTATCTGAGTTAAAAAAACAAGAAAAATTTATAAAAAATTACTTTAAAAAAAAAGGGTTTTTATATACTCAAGCTCAATATGAAATTCTACCTTTATCTTGCTCTCAAAATGTTGAAATTCTATGGAATATTGACAAAGGTGTAGGACCATTTGTTTTTGGTAAAACAATAATAAATGGTAATACTTTTATGTCTTATGATCTTTTAGAGACTGTTTTAAACTATAAAGAGGGCGATCTTTGGGATCAAAATAAGTTAAAAAAAACAGTAGTAAAACTTCGGTCTTTAGATTCGTTTAGTTATATACATATGCACTGTTTGAATGATTCATTTTTAGAAAAAAAAAGAAATATTATTTTACAATTACATGAAGATGTACCTTTTGAATTGAGGTTAAGGTCTGGATTCGGGCTACAGCAAGTTGATAAAAATTTTATTTTTTGTCGAGGTTTTATTTATAGTGTTGGAGGAGTATTTTTAGCTAAGAATATTTCTTCTATTGCCGATCAAGTGGGAACAGTCTTTAATTTTGCTCGATTTAATAGAGAGTTTTCTGTTTACTATAAACGTCCATGGATTTTTAAAAAGCTACTTAATTTAAAAGTTAAAGGATATATAAATAGGTATGATCAACCTGGTTATGTAGGTAGTAAAAATAGTTTATATACAGTTGGTCAAGCAGGCTTTTTAATTGGTTTTAGCAAAATGCATAAATCCTTTAATTCAGAATGTACTTTTGGTTTTGAATATAATAAAACTACCATAAAAGAAAATACTAAAACAATTCTGTTAAATATTGCTAAAGCAATTAATATAAGCTCTCAGTTGCTTGCAAAACAAATCCCATATTTTTTTTCAGAAAATACTTTGTTTCTTGATTTGTTAGATAGTAGGTTAAATCCTAAAAAAGGATTTTTTACGTTGCTTAGTTTAAAGCTTATGGTTCCTTTGTCATCATCTTATGATCATGCTTATCTTTGTAAAATTCTTGCAGAGCAGTCATTATATATTCCCATTAAAGAATTAGTATTAGCCTTTCGTTTTAGACTCGGCCACATTTTTTATAGAGCTTTTGAATCAATTATGCCTTTTGAAAGATTTTATTTAGGCGGTGCTAACTCCTTAAGAGGCTATGAATCAGATTTAGCTCCACCTTTGGGTGTATTTTTAGATGAAAAAGGTGTTACTAGGCTTGTTCCTCGCGGAGGTAAAACAATGATTAATGCAACTATGGAGTTAAGGTTCCCTTTTTACAGGCCTTTACAAATGGTTTTTTTTCAAGATTTAGGATTTTTATTTGGTAAAAAAATGTCAAAAATAAATGCTAAGAATATACTACTTTCAACAGGTTTTGGTTTGAGATATTCTACTCCAATTGGGCCTGTAAGATTTGATATAGGATGGAATCATTATAACGGCAAAGAAGATATAAAACCTTATGCATGGTGTTTAACGTTAGGGCATATTTTCTAAAATGTTTATTTATTTGAAAAAAAGTTTAAATTAAGTATAGAAATCAAATATTTTAAAGTGGAGAAAGGGTTTGAAATGTCTGCTATAAAACAAGATAATAATGACAGTCACTTACATCACGATCATGGGCATGATCATAGTCATGGTCATTCTTTGTATAGTGAGTTAATGTGTCACTTGCCGTATGCTATTTTTTCTGTAGCATTTTGTTTAACAATATTAAGTTTTTTAGGTTATGTATCTTTAGGTGTTACAGATCCTAAGTTACTAAAAAAAGGTGCAAAAACATTGTTTCATAGTTTTCACTTTTTGCATATTGTGTTTGCAGGAACAGGTGCTTTAATTACGTTTTTTAGATTTTCAAAAAATGTTTTTAAAGGTCTTTTGGTTGGTATTTTTTGTGCTTCTGTTTTTTGTACATTGTCAGATGCTATTATTCCATTTTTAGCGGGAAAACTTCTTGGAGTACATATGCACTTTCATTTATGTTTTTTATCTGAATTGCAAAATATTTTACCATTTTTAGTTGTTGGAATTATTAATGGATTAATAATGGGTAAATATCACACAGCAAGCAGTGGTTTTTATTCACTTTTTTCTCATTTTATTCATATCTTTATTAGTTCTTTTGCTTCTACATTTTATTTAGTCAGTCATGGAATGAGTGATTGGCAATCGCAAATAGGTATAGTTTTTCTTTTCTTAGTAATTGCAGTTGTTGTACCATGTACGTTCTCAGATGTAATTATTCCAATGGCATGTGCAAGATTGGGTGATAAAAAAGGTTAAAAATAATGAGAGAAATAAGGTTTGAAAATGTTTCAAAAAGCTTCAATGGGCAGTTAATTTTAGATAATTTAAATTTAACGATTCCAAAAGGAGATTTTTTTGCTCTTCTTGGACCAAGTGGAAGTGGAAAGACAACATTGTTACGTCTTATTGCAGGATTTGAAACTGTTGATTCAGGTAGAATTTATCTAGGATCACAAGATATAACACATGTTCCAATTAATGAGCGTAGTGTTAATACTGTTTTTCAAAATTATGCTTTATTCCCTCATTTAAATGTTTTTGATAATGTAGCTTTCAGTTTGATGATAAAAAAAGTTGAAAGCTACATTATCGAAAAAAAAGTTAAAAAAATTTTAAAAGCTGTTCATTTAGAATCTCATATTTATAAATCTATAGATCAACTTTCTGGTGGTCAGCAGCAGCGAGTTGCCCTTGCAAGAGCAATTATAAATGAGCCGGATGTTTTGTTATTAGATGAGCCTCTTGCAGCGCTCGATTTTAAACTCCGTGAAAAAATGCTTGTTGAGTTAATAGATTTGCAAAATGAACTTGATACAACATTTGTTTATATAACTCACGATCAATTTGAAGCTCTTACTGTTTCTGACCATATGGCTATCATGAATAAAAATGGTGAAATAGAGCAGGTTGGAACACCAGAAGAAATTTATGAATTTCCAGAAACTTCTTTTGTTGCAAGTTTTGTTGGCTCTACAAATATAGTTCCAGGAACTATTAAGCTTGATGGTGATATGTCTAAGATTTGCATTGATGCCTTAGGAGAGTTTTTGGTTGCTATTCCAAAAGAAAAAAAATGGATAAAAAATAATACACAGTTATTGATGAGCCTACGACCAGAAAAAATAGAAATTAGCAAAAAAGAAATTTCTGGGTTTGCAAATCATTTAGTTGGAACAGTTTCATCAATTGTTTACTATGGTAGGTCAACTCAGTATAAAGTGAAATTGGAAAGTGGAATATTTATTAATGTTTTTGAACAAAATGAAGTTCATTTTCCTCAAGATGAAATAGATTATGGCGACATTGTTCATATATATTGGCAAAAAGATAATGTTGTATTATTAGAAAAATAATATAAATATGAAAAATAAAATAAAAGTATCAGAGTTTTATTCATTTTTTATGGCGGTACCAGCTTTATTGTGGCAACTGCTTTTTTTTTATGTCCCTTTACTTGTAATCATTTTTATAAGTTTTTTAAAAAATAAAGAATCTCTTAATATAGCTTTTTTTACCTTTGAAAATTATAAACTTCTTTTTGATATAATTTATTTAAAAATTATTATGAGGTCAGTTGTTTTGGCTTTTTTAACAACATCATTTTGTTTACTATTATCTTATCCAATAGCATGTTACTTAAGCTTTTGTGTTAAGAGGTTTAAAAACTTTTTAATTTTTGCATTAGTTTTACCGTTTTTTACTAATTTTTTGGTTCAAGTTTATGCTTGGTTTTTTATTTTAGAGCATAATGGGCTTGTTAATACTATTTTGATAAAAATAGGTTTAATTTCAGAGCCTCTTCATATTCTTAATACAAATATTGCAATTTTTATTGTTATGGTTTTCTGTTATTTACCTTATATGGTTTTGCCGTTATATAACGGTATGGAAAAAGTTAAACATAATTTGTTAGAAGCTTCTTCTGACTTGGGTGCAACTATGTGGCAAACTGTTAACTATATTATTTTTCCTCTTTCATTTTCGGGTATTAAAACAGGATTTTTTTTAGTTTTTATTCTTTCTTATGGTGAATTTGTTGTTCCAGCACTTCTTGGTGGAAGCAAAAAAATGTTTGTTGGTAACTTAATTTCTTATGTTTTTTTGATAACAAAAAATATGTCTTTAGGTGGTGCATTTACTTGTTTATCCATTGTTTTATTAATAATTTTTATGTTTATTTTTGAAAAAATATTAATGATGCTTTTTGGTTCTGATAAGGTAAAAAATGAAGTCTAAAAATATAATTTCTCCTTATTTGCTTCCTGCTACAGTTTTTTTATTTTATTTATTTTTGTACGCACCAATTATTGTTTTAATTATTTTTTCTTTTAATAGTAGTAGCTCTAGTCATCAATGGGATGGTTTTTCTTTTAGGTGGTATCAAGAGTTATTTGAGTCTGTTGAAGTAGTAGAAGCATTGAAAAATTCTCTTATTGTTGCTTTTTCAGCAGTTTTCTTAAGTGTTTTTATGGCTTTATTTTATGTTTTTTATGGAGTTCATACTTTTTTAAGAAAAACAATTATTTTATTTTATGGTAGTCTTGCTGCGCCAGAAATTGTTCTTGCTGTAGGATTGTTAAGCTTTTATTCTTTTTTTTCTATTCCTCTTGGGCTTCCGACATTAATAGCGGGACATACTTTATTGGGTTTTGGCTATGTAATTCCAATTATTAAGGGTAGTTTTGATAGTCTTGATATTAAATTGACAGAAGCGGCCTTGGATTTGGGGGCAACACAAACTCAAATATTTAGGAAAATAATTTTACCTTTATTATTTCCTTCTTTGCTTGTTTCAGCTCTTTTAGTTTTTATTGTCTCATTAGATGACTTTATTATTTCATTTTTTTGTGCCGGAGCTTCTATAGCAACCTTGCCTGTTTATATTTTTTCGGTAATTCGTTCAGGGGCAACCCCATCTGTTAATGCACTTTCAACTTTGTTGCTAATTATTAGTATTTTGTTAGTTATTATCTTGTCTTATTTTTATAAAAATACACGAGCTTTAAAATGAAAAAAATATTTATAAAAAAAACTTTTGTCTATTCTTTAATTATATGTTTTTGGATTTTAATTTTAGGCCTTTTTTTATTTTCATCTCATATTTTTTCTTTATTTAAAAGGCAAAAAAGTATTACTGTTTTTACCTATCCTTTGCTTATTGACGCAGAATATATTACTCGATTTGAAAAGCAGACTGGTATAAAAGTTTATATTAACTATTTTGAATCAAGTGATGAGTTACTCGTGAAGTTAAAAGATTCAAATACTTCTGATTACGATATTATTTTTCCAACTGACTATACTGTAGAAATACTTGCAAAGAAAAATTTACTAAGAAAAATAGATAAAAGTAAAATTGATTTTTGGCATAAAATGAATCAAAAGTTAACTAACTTGTATTATGACCCTAATAATTTATATTCGATTCCGTATTTATGGGATGTGTATGGAATAGGCATTGATAAAAAATACTATGATGGGACAAGGCCTATAAAAAAAACGTGGGACTTACTTTTTGATGAAAAAGTCGCACCACCAAGAGTTGGTATGATTAATAATCCTAGAGAGGCTCTTTTACTTTCTGCATTTTATTTATTTAGAAAGATAGATAATTTTTCTAAAGATGAAGTTGATCAAATGAAGAAATTATTAATTAAGCAAAAAAAATGGGTTGATGTTTATACAGATTTAAGAGTTGACGATTTATTAACCTCAGGAACATGTCAAGCAACAGCTGGTCTTGGTAGTGATATTTGGCAAGAACAAAGATTTAATCAAGATATTGACTTTTTTATTCCAGAAGAAGGAAGTTTTTTTATTGTTGACTCTATTTGTTTGCCAAAAGGTAGTAAAAAACAAGATTTAGCTTATCAGTTTATTAATTTTCTATTTCAAGAAGAATCACTTGAGTATCATATAGAAAATTTTTTCTTTTTTCCAACAATCAATACTCTTAATTTAGGTTCAGCAGCTAAGAATATGATGAACTATATGTTGAATAATATGAATAAATATTATTTCTTTAAAAATGTTCTTACAGATGAACAGTTACATTATTTATGGATTCAGCTTAAAGGTCAATAAAATTATTGACATATTTTACTCTAACTTTTTACAGTCGAAACAGTCTTTTTAGTTGATAAAAAACTATTTCATTTTTAATTTTTTGAGGGTATATATGTTGCATAATAGTTTTAGTAAGTATGTCATTTCTTTTTTTTTCATTTTCTCTTCGATTTCTCTTTATTCTATAAGTTGGAACGGTCAAATAATACAAAGTAGTGTAGTTGATGAAAATATCGATATAAGTGGTTCAAATACATTGCATGAAGCTGTTCAGATAAAGGCTGAATCAAAAGATATTGCTATTTCTGTGTCTAAAGACTCAATAATTAAAGGGCATGTAAACAATGGAAAGTTGCCACGTTTATTATTGCATGCTGCAGAAAATAAAAAAATTACTTTCAATGTTGATAATAATTTAACTTTTACAGGTGGTGATGAAGCTGCACTATTTATTCTTGTCAGTGGTGCCGGAACTATAGAGTTTGTTTTACAAGATGGTAAAAAAGTTGCATTTACTGCTGATCAGCCTGATGACTTTGGAACAAATTTTTTTGTTCATATGGATGCTGATTTTCCGCCAACTGTATTATTTAAAAGAAAAACAATAGATACAAAAGGGCACACAGAAGTTATTATTGGTCCAGAATCAATGATGGGTTATTCTGCAAAAAAAACTGTTTCTTCTGGATTAGCAAATGAATCAGGGGTTATAAAGTTTGATCCTAGTAATACAAGTACTGGTCGTATGGCTCTTCGTATTAAAAATACTGGTGCTGTTTATATAGCAGGAAGCTATGCTTTAATAAATGATCAATTAAAAATGAGTTTTTCTGATATCGATATGACTCAGCCAGCTGGTTTTAATGCAAAATTTGAAGTACAAAATTCAGCTGGTAGTGATGCGCATTCTGGTCTTTTAATAATCAATGAAAATAAAAAATTTACAGATTTGTTAATTAATCCTTGGTGCAAAAAAGATTTTTCTGGCAAAAGAGCAGGTTTTGTTTTAGGTGCTAATGCAACAATAAATATAAAAGAAAATTGTTATTTAGATTATGTTGGTCTTGCAAATAATTTTGCTCCACATCCTTCTATTGTTGAAAATATTTTAAATGGAAGGAAAACAAGTTCAATTGTAAAAAAAAGAAATGCTTCGGCATTTATTGTTGATGGAAATAAAGATATTAATTCTGTTCCTGCAAAAATTAATTTAGAACATAAATCAGCATTATTTTTCAGATCTGGTATCGATAGAGATGGTTTGGTAGTTGAAGGCGCTGATTATTCATTTACTATTGATGATATGACAAAAACAATAGGGTCAGGAGAAATTGTTTTTGATGTTGAGGGTTTATTGGAAGTTCAGGGAGCTGGCAATAATAAAATTGAGCTATTATCAAATAAAGTTTTAGCATCAGCGGGACCAGTTTTAGTGGGTGGTACCGAGGCTAACTTCCCACTCAGAAATTTTGAAAGAAATAATGTAAATAAGTTATTACATTATAATAAAGGATCATTTTTAATAAATAATAGAGTTAATTTAAGAAATAGTTATTTAGTTCATACTGATGTTTTACACCGTATTGTAGAAAATAATGATTTACTTTCAGAGCCAACTTATATTGGTGGTGATACATTTAAAATTAAAAATCAAAGCTTAAGGCCTAAAGTTGCATTATATAATTCACAGTTAATGGTTCATTCTAGTGTTGCTTTTACTGGTTTAGATTTATTTATTCCAAATTTAAAAATTGGTAATACAAGTAGTATAAAAGTATTTAATAATGGTTATAAAATAGATGATATTTCTGCTTGCTCAATGATCTTAGGAACTCAAATTGGTTCTTTTGCTAGTGATGAGTCTACAGTTGTTTGTTATGATGCACATTTAGATATTTTTCAAGAAGTTTATCAAGAAAATAGTTCAGATCATAGATTAGATTTATTGATTGGAGTCAATGATCAAACAATAAACGAAAATATTTCTAATAATATTCACGATCAAAACTCCTTACACACATTATATTTAGGTCATAATAGTAATATTTCTATAGGAACTCCATTTGATGTAGTTAATGATCCTCAATTAGGTCCTTCTTTTTTGACAACAAATCCTGAGTTAAATATTGCAGGGAATTTTTTTGCTTTTGAAACAAGAGGAGGCTCTTCTGATAATCCACTTCATGCAACAACAACAGGTTCGGGTGCTATTTTTGTAGATCATAAAGGAGTGTTGAAAATAGATCCTTCATTGTATGCACATTTTGGAACGATGGTTGTGAAAAATGGAGATGCGATTGTAGATTTACCTTCTAGTAGAGCAATTTTTAAAAAATCTTTAGGAATAGCTGATTGGAGATTAAATTTATCAGATAAATCTCAGAGAAATATTATATTGGATACTCAAAATATTTCAGATTATATACTTAATTGGGCTGAAGTAAAAAAAAATTATAACAACTTTACTCCGTATCCGACTTGTAGTCATAAGCCTTTTCAAGCTCCAGTTGTTGAAGGTAAGCATATTAATTCTTTGCCAGTTATTTCTGGAACTGTTGATCAAATGCATATAAAAGGTTCTCGACTGGCAAATATTGCTCATGTAATGGTAGATGCTGGTAAAATTAATCAATTAATTTGTTCTTCAGGTTCATCAGAGCTGCCAATGGCCTTGCTTGCTGTAAGAAATGATGCTCATATTGGTATTGGTAATTTAAATAGTAATTTTGATTCTTTATATTCTTCTTCTGTACTGGGAGCAAATGGAATTACATTGTTAGCAGATGGTAGTGGGGTTATTTGTTTTAATAATGATGTTCTTGTTAATGATATTTGTACTATTTTAAAAGGTCCAAATTTTAATTCAAAAAATGTTTTACAATTACATTCTGATTCAGGTGCAAAACTTCGGATAGCAAAAAAAGGTATTTTAGATTTAAGTCAATTTTCTGATGAAGAAGTTATCTCACTAACTGGAAATATAAAGTTATTATTAGATCCAGGGGCAACAATTATTTTTGGTGGTGGAAGATTAAAAATAGCAGAAAATGCTTCTTTTATAGTTGAGCCAGTAATTAGTAAAAAAATATTTAATACTGCAAAAATGGTAATTGATACAGATGAAGTTAGAGCTAAAATAGTTGGGTCTGGCGTTGTTGAATTTACAGATTCTTCAACATGCTTGATTGGTGATGGTGCTTATTTAGGAATCGAAACACAGAGTGGAATAACAGATAAAACAGATATTGTATTTGAGCTTAATCGTAGATCTTCTTTTTTATTAGGTGATGAATATGATATTTCTGGTGGAGCACTTCAAATTGGAAACACAACTAATCATACTAATTCAACAGTGAGTTTTTGTTTAAAGATAGTAGGTTCAAATAGTAAGTTTCAAATAGGGAAACACGGTTTTTTTGGTTTAGGTGCTGGTATTGTTAACAATGTTGATTCAAAACCAAATAATTGGTTGGTAAATACATTGTTTAATGTAGATACTATTAAGCTCGATGTGCAAGCTGGTAAATTTTTACATAATTCTGTTGCAAAAGGAGATAGTGATTTAGCATCATTATTAGCGATAGGAAAGTCTAATACAACTAAATTTCTTATGATGTTTGATAAAAAAGCAATGATTTATGGTGGCGGAAATATAGCAATGATAGAAAGTGACACTGATTCAGTTGCGCCGATAGTTACAACAAAAAATGGATCCGTTTCTTCTTGCTTAGATGTAAAAATGTTTGCAGGAAAATATCTTTTAAATAAAAAAGAAGTTATGAGTGCTCCAGCTTTAGATTCGGTATTTTTTGATTATATTAGCGTTGTAGATTCTAAAACTAAAAATTATTTATTTGCAAATGCTTCATTATATGATAGAAACAAACTTATGATAAGTTATGTTGATAATGATACTTTAAAAAGAGTTATTGTAGGTGAAGTTTTTAGTAATGCAAAAAAATCAAAAGACTTTAGGCAAATATTAAAAAAAGGGGTAGTAAGAGTCAAATTGTTTGGCAAAACATCTCAAAGAGGACTTGGTAATGTCTCAGAAGTTTTATAAGAAATAGTTATGAAAGAAGTATTTTAGAGTTTTGATTTATAATCTAAAGGAGAGATATGAAAAAAATCACGTTAAGGTTAATGCTACTTACATCTATTGTAAGTCCTGTCTTTGTAAAAGCTTTGGGAGAGTTAAGATCTCCATTACAAACTAAACCATTTAGATATCCACTTGCACCTGTAGATAACGCAGAAGGATTGTGGACTTTTAACACGTATAAAGGTGCATACCATAGATCTGCAAATAGTGCTTGGGGAACTAATCATGGAAGAACAAAAGCAGATCTTTCAACATTAGTTTTTGGTAAAGATACATTTAGAGGTGAAGAATCTTTTCCTAATGGAATAACTTTTGGACAAGGTCCAGCAGTTTCTTTTGCAAGAATTCGCCCACGATTTGATTATAATGAAAAAGGTATATTTTTTGGTGTAGAATTTGAACGTCGCTTCGATGATAGTAAATGGAGAATTGGTGGTAGTATAGGAATTCCATTTAAAGTTATAGAAGTTGAACAGGCTTCAGTATGTACTTCAGATGTGAATGATTCAAATTTCACAGAAGAAACTTTAGCAAATGTTGTAAGAGAAACAACGAATTTTATTCCTGGTGATGGTGCTGCTACAGTAGGCGCTAATATAACATCAAGAGATTATCGTCTAGACTTTTTAAGTAGTTTGGTAGATGCTGATGGAACTCCTTTAGTTGACTATACTAATCCAGGTATTAGAATTGGTGGAAATACATTAGAGCCTCAAGGTGTTACAGATGCTACAGCTGCGGTTGCTACTTTTTTTGAAACTGGCAGTATAAATAATACTGCAACTTTAATTCAAAGAGCAACAGATGTTGATGCAGAAGAAGCAGCTTTAGATTTTGTACTTGGAGATGGTACGTTTCAAAACGCTACAGATTTTTCTGTTTTTCAAGATCTTATAGATTATACAAATCTAAGTAATGATAGAGATGCTCAAGGTAAAATATTTATATCAGGAGCGTATCTTAGAGAAGTACCACCTTTAACTGTCGGTACTGATGATACTGTTAGATTAACAACAGCATGGAACACTATTGATAATGACATTCAACTTGCTATTTCTCGTTTAGAAAAGTCAGGTGCAAATACAGCAGAAGATTATTTTAGAAGAAATGGAATTGTTTATTGTAGTAATGAGTATATTGCTGGGCAAGGTGACTTAGATTTAGATTTTTATGTTGCACGTGATTTAACAAAAAAAATATGGGTTAAGTCGACATTTGGTGCTCGTCTTCCAACTGGAAGAAAAAGAAAAGATACTGGTAGAGTATTGTTCATGCCAACTGGAAATAATGGTCACTTTGAAGTTAAAACAATGTGTGAAATGGGCGTAAAACCAATGCGCTGGATGGCAATGAAAGCAGATGCAGGTTTCCACTACGTAATTGAAGCAACAGAAAAACGTGCAGCAGCATTTACAGGTGCAACAATTAAAAATCTTGGACCTCAAGTTGATGCAAAAGTTAAATGGAGCTATTTTACTGCTCATGTTGATCTTTCTATGTTTCACCCATATAATCAAGGTCTTGGTTGCACATTAGGATATGAAGTGTATGCGAAAAATAAAGATCAAGTTAAGTTTAAAGATCTTCAAGCAAGAACTTTAGGTTCAGCAGCTGGTATTGATACTGGTCAAGGAACAGTGTTGGCAGATTTAGATGCAACAATTTTAGAAAAAGATACTCGTAGAGTTTCTCATAAGGTTCGTGGCGAAGTTTTTCATAGATCTAATTATGGTGAAATTTTTGCAGGAGCATCAAAAGTTATTGCTGGTAGAAATATTATGAGAGAATCAGAACTACATATTGGTTTTGGAATTCATTGGTAATCACTAAAAAATAAAGTAAACAATTACAAGGAGCGCAACAATGTTGTGCTCCTTGTTTTTTGTTAAGGAGTTAGTAAATGAAAGATTTTTTTGTTCAAGTTGCAAAAAAAATAATATTAATGGCAGTTTTAAGTAGTACAGTTGTTGTTGCTTCTGTTCGAAATGTTGATGATAAGTTGGTAACCCGTGCATCAAGGGAAAATGCACCATTGTTTCAAAATACTTCTGTTGTTATTTCTTCAGAGTCTCAAGATTTAGACCAAATTCGCCAAAATGTTTCATTTATAAAAAATCAATTAGGTGTTTTTATAAATACAGAAACTGCTGCAATTGTTTTAGGGGTTTTAAAAACAAAAATAGATCATCTTAAAGACAGTATTGATCTTGTACAACAAAAGGTTGGCAATATTGAAGCTGGTAATGATGATCGAGTAAAAATAGAAAACTTTAATGCAGCAACATTAGAAATTAATAAAAATATTCTGGCAGTTGATCAACTGGTCGATACAATTAGAACAGGAGATTTTCCTTCTATTGAAGGTAAAATTTCTGGAGTTAATGATAAAGTTGATAGTATAACAGAAAAAATTGCCACACTTAGTAAAAATTTGCAAGAAATAAAAGATACTGATCTTATTAACGTAAAAAAAGCTGTAAAACTAGTAGACACAAAAGTTGATACCGTTGAAAAAGTAGTTCGTACTACAGCAACAGATTCAAAGTTAGATACAGTTATTACAGGAGTTACTACAAGCATTGAAGTAATTGACAATGCTGTAGGAACAATAAATTCTGATCTAATAAAATTAAAAGATACAGATTTGCCTATTATTAAAAAAATCATAGATGGAATGAGGTCAAAAGATATTCCAGAAATTACTGGTTCAATATCTTCTTTAGATAAAAAAATTAATACAGTACAAACTATTATTGAGCAGATAACTGTTTCTTTATCGATAATTAACTCTTTTATAAATTCTATGCAAATAAAAATAGATTCAATAGATTCACAAATAAAGCAAAGTTTAAAGCATAATGATGTTGCAAGTTCATCATCTGATTTTTCTTCAAATACCGATATTGATAATGCAAATTATAGCATTGAAAAATGGTTAAAGATTATTTATCGTGAGTTAAGAAAATTTCCTGGTTATTAAAGGAGTTTAGTTTTGAAAATAAAAATTTTATTGTCAATTTTTTTATTGAGCAATTTTGTTATTAATGCTACAGAAGAAGAAGTCGATGATCCTGCTATTATTACTTCTACTGTAGCTAATATGAAAATAATTGTAGACCAATTTTTACCGGCAGCAACAGGTGTTGCAGATGAACTGAGAGCAAAAACAGATGCAATGCAAGTTGTTGTAGATCAATTTTTACCCGCAGCTGCAGGCATTGCAGATGAGTTAAGAATAAAAACAGATGCAATGCAAGTTGTTGTAGATCAGTTTTTACCAGCAGCTGCAGGCATTGCAGATGAGTTGAGATTGAAAACAGATGCAATGCAAGCAGTTGTAGATCAGTTTTTACCAGCAGCGACAGGTGTTGCAGATGAATTAAAAACAAAAATGGATACAGTAATTACAGATTTGGATACATTAGAGCAAAAGGTTTTAGCTATAGAGCAGTTAATTTTAGCTATAAAAGCAAAGACCGATTTACTATAAATATTTTTTATAATTTTTTTTAAAGCTTCATATTTTATTATGAAGCTTTATTTTTGTTTAATAAGCTTATTTGGTTTATTCTGAATTTGTAGTTTAAATAGTTTTTATATTTTACAGTAAGTGATCAATGGAACAAAAAAAATATTATGTAACCACACCAATTTATTATGGAACAGCAGCTCCTCATTTAGGGTCTCTTTATTCAACATTACTTGCTGATGTTATTATTCGTTGGCATCAGTTACAAAAAAAAGAAACATTTTTTTTAACGGGTACAGATGAACATGGACAAAAAATTGCTCAAGCTGCAGAAAAAGTAAATAAAAAACCAAAAGAATTTGTTGATAGCTTTATAGATGTTTATAAATCTACATGGCAAAGTTATAACATACATTATAATAATTTTATTCGAACAACAGATCGTTATCATATAAAAGCTGTTCAAAAATGGTTACAAAGACTTATTGATTCTGGTGATATTTACAAAGACTATTATACAGGTTTGTATTGTACCCCGTGTGAAACATTTATAACTCAAAAAGATACAGATAAAGATCAAAATTTTTGTCCAGATTGCAAAAGAGAGTTAAATCAAATTTCTGAAGAGTGCTACTTTTTTAAACTTTCTAAGTATCAAGATAAATTGTTGCAGTTTTATAAGGATAACGCTGATTTTATTATGCCAAAAGAACGTATAAATGAAGTGCTTAGTTTTGTAAAATCAGGTTTAAAAGATTTGAGTATTTCAAGAACAACTATTTCTTGGGGAATACCTTTTCCTGATGATGAAAAACATGTTACCTATGTTTGGGCTGATGCATTAAATAACTATATTACTGGTGTTGGGTATGGGCAACCAGAGAAAGAAAAAGATTTTAATAAATGGTGGCCAGCAGATGTCCATGTTTTGGGAAAAGATATTGTTCGTTTTCATGCTGTTTATTGGCCGGCATTTTTGATGGCTTCAAATTTAGAGCTACCTAAAAAATTATTGGTTCATGGTTGGATAAATATAAATAAACAAAAAATGTCAAAGTCATTTGGAAATGCTGTAGACCCAATACAATTAAAAAATGATTATGGTGTCGATGAAGTGCGTTATTATTTATTAAGGCAAATGGCCGTTAACCAAGATGGTGAATTTAGTATAAAAGATTTAGAGCAACGTATTAGCTCTGAACTGGCAAATGACTTGGGTAATTTGCTCAATAGAACAATTAGTTTGGCAGAAAAAAATAATTTTATGCAAACACTAGATTTGCAAGAGTTAGGTCCTGAAGGCTTACAGTTGCAAAAATTTTTACAAGTTACTATACAAGAGTATAAAAAATATATGGAGTCTTGTTCGTTTCATATGGCTCTTTCTAGTTTGTGGAAATTTATTAATAGAGTAAATTCTTTCTTTCACGAACAGCAACCATGGAAGGAGGTTAAAAAAGATAAACAACTTTTTGAAAAAACTATCTCCGTAACTTGTCATAGTTTATATGCGATAGCAATTTTATTGTGGCCAGTTATGCCAAAAAAAATGGAAACTCTTTTGCTTAGTTTAGGAGTTACTTTTTCTTTAGATCAAATAAATATTAATACATTAGATAAGTGGGATAAAAAATTTATGTTAAAAAAAATAGATACACTTTTTGAAAAACCAGAACAAAAAGAAGAAGTTAAGGTAGATAAAATTTCTCAAGAAGTTAAAAAAAATGACTATATTTCTTTTGAAGATTTTATAAAAGTTAAAATTGTTGTTGGAACTATTGAATCTGTTGAAGAAGTTCCAAAATCAGATAAATTATTGAAATTTCAAGTAGATTGTGGCCAAGATGGTAAGCGACAAATTCTTTCGGGCGTAAAAAAATGGTACAAGCCAGAAGATTTAGTAGGTAAGCAAGGTATTTTTGCTGTTAACTTGAAACCAAGAAAAATGATGGGTTATGAGTCACAAGGAATGATGATTTTTGCACAAAATGCAGATGGTAAGCAGTGTGTTGTTGCTCCTGTTGAAAATGTTCCAAGTGGAGTTCGACTTTCATAGGACTATAAATATATAAAAAAGGAGAGAGTGTGATAAAAGGAGCAAAGTATTTTTTTGTAGTAGCTATTTTTTTTTTTAACATAAGTTTCGCCGTAACACCTATACTAACAACTTCTAATGAAGTTATTTCTCTTGTTAATTTACTTAATAATAGATTAGGCCTTGAGCTTGAACCAGAGTTATTTGCATTTCTTTCAACTTTTTTACAAAAAAGTGTTGTTGATAACAATGAAGTAATAGAAAAAATTGAAGATGAAGCTGTTCCTGCAATATCAGCAGCTGTTTCTGCGGTTGAAACAAAAGTAGATGCAATTCAAGCAACAGTTAATACTGCAGTGACAACAACAGATTTTAATACTGCAGTTTCAGGAATAAATACAAATATTTCTACAGTTGAGACAAAGGTAGATACGCTTACAACCGATGTTGCAACGATTGACTCTAATGTAGATATAATAAAAGA
>CAZYJE010000044.1:0-1727 GCA_964647685.1 uncultured Pseudomonadota bacterium
ATTCAGGCCCTGGAGCAAATCCAAAAATAGTGCATTTTTCAACCCTCTTAAAATGGTATCAACCTTAGCTAGGCAATTTTGTTTGGGAATATCCAGTTTGGGCTTATAACAGGAAAAGCATTAGGAGGAGGATACCTTAAAAGTGAAGCAAATGATTATGAGCATTCTGCTGGTTATCTGATTATGTATACAGATGAAGAGGCAATGACTAAAAAGGCACACTGTAGGCCTCAAGAGAAGATCAATCCAATAGAGATCAAATACTATGTAAGTGAGAGATGTTCAGATATGACAGTTGGTAACTATGAAGCAGGTAGATGGAAAAAGATGTTAAACCAATACTACAGTGCAACTGGCAATGGTGTATCAAAGTTGGGAGGAGAAAGCAAAGGCCAGAAATATGTGATAAAGAAGCTCAGTGATCTCTTTAATCACAAGTCAAGAGACGCTAGTATACTTATTTACTTTGGTGCAGCTAATAATGAAGGTGCTTGGATGGTTCCTGTTGGCAAATCATTTGAAAAAATAAAGCCTGATGAAATATTAGATGCTTGGCAAAACAGAAAATCCAAACAGAAGTTCCTTTTGATTATATTAGATCATAATAGTAGTGGAAAGTGGGTAACTAAACTAAATACAAGGTTCAAAGGGGATAGGACAATAGCCATACAAGCAGCCACAACAGGTGGACAAAAAGCTAAAAGAAGCAAATGTGGTGGATTCTTCTCTCATAATTTGTTTAAGCTATACTATATGGATGGAACAAGCTTACACACATTTGATGACCAAGAACCAAGTTTCAGTGGTAGTGTCCTTTATACAAAGAAATACACAAACTTCTATCTTTCATATAATGGCTGGAAAACAATGGATAATCTCAGTAAAGGGTCTTATAAATGGACTGAAGCTGAGAAAGGTAATTTTTGGGGTTTATTCGCCCAAGGTGCGAGGAATTATTGGGGAAACCTTGAGATGAAAGAAGCAGGGAAAAAGAAGAAGGTATATAAAGGAGAGTTTAAGCAAGGTAGAATAGAAGGTGAAGGTATAATGGATTATGGAGATGGGAAGACAATAGAAGGAAACTTTTTAAATGGTAAGCCTCATGGTTTTGCAATAGAACAGTTCAAGAGTGGAAGATATGAAGGAAATTATGCAGAAGGACTTAAGCACGGTAAAGGAATATATTACTACAATAACGGTGATGAATATAATGGTCAGTGGAAGAACGACTATCCTAATGGCAATGGTGTGCTTAAGTTAGCAAATGGAAGTGTTTATGAAGGTAAATTCAAGAATGGTATGAGTTATGGTAAAGGAAAAATAACCTATTATAATGGGGATATTTATGAAGGAGATTGGGTTAATGACCTTAAGCATGGAGAAGGTGTTTATTCGTTTAAAAATGGTGATGTCTATACTGGTTTTTATGTAAAAGGAAAACGAGAAGGAGAAGGTGTGATAGAGTACAAAAACGGCTCTAAATATAAAGGAGGTTGGAAGAATGATCAGAAGCATGGAGAAGGAATGTTCTGGGATAAGGATGGAACTATGCTAAATGGTGAATGGAAAGGTGATGCTATTAAGCAAGATATAAATTTCTACAAGAAGCATGGTGCCAACCCAATTAAATTCTAATGCATTATTATCAATAGATTTAAATTAATAACAAGATTTACCTTATCTCTTTTGGGGTTTGGGGTTTGGGGTTTGGGGTTTGGGGTTTGGGG
>CAZYJE010000045.1:0-12542 GCA_964647685.1 uncultured Pseudomonadota bacterium
GTACCTACCGTGCCATACGAGGCGATGCGTCGGCCATCCAGGAAGACCTCAGCAGCCCCACGCAGGCGGGGGGTGACCATGATGGGCTGGTCCCAGAGCGTGGTGCAACAGACAACACAACAAAAGGAATTGACAATATGGTAACAATTTCTCCAAGAATTCGTTGGAAGTTTGACCCTGCAGTTTTTGGTATAGAGATGGACTATACTCGTGCAAAATATGGAACAATGAATAATAAAGGTAAAGTTAAAAATACAAAAGCAGTAGATAATTGTAGAGTGCAATTTGCTGCGTATTATTACTTTTAAAAAATAAGCTGTAAGAATTAAAGAAGGGCTACAATTTTGTAGCCCTTCTTTTTATAAGTTTTTATATCTACAGTCATATAGGTTGAGCTTTACTTGTTTTTAGTAATAGAGATTGCCACATTTGCTTACGCAAATTCGCAATGACGGGACGGTAAATGTCAAGCTATATCACTATAGTATCAGCAAAAACTTCTCGTAATGTTTGTGTAGTTTTGCCAAATCTTATTTTTTTAGAAAAATAGAAGTTATTGATTGTTTTTTTGTATGCTTTTATTTTCTCATTATCAACTTCGATATCAATTAGTTTTGTTTCTAGCATTTCATTTAGTTTGCAAAATAAAAAAGCTTGCTGAGGGAAGTATAGCCTTCGATTCTTATCTTTGCTTTTTACTAATTCTAGTTGATTATAATAAAAAATTTTTTTCATTATTAAATGATTTGCACAACTTTTAATTTTGTCTTCAACAATATCTTTTAACGCAGCAACAGTACCAGTTTGATAGGGAGAATTTTTTACATATGAATATGCTATAGCAGACTGAAGATATTTATTTTTGTAATATAATAAAGAGTAGGTAGTTAAGTAGCAAACTAAAAACTCTTCTTCTTCTTGAGAGTTTATTTTATTATCTTTTTCTCTTGCATATAAAAATGATTTATTTCTACTTAGCTTATAGTGAATAAGTTCGTGTATAATTGTATCTTCTTTATGAGGTTTAAATAATTTATTTTCTAATATTGGATTTAGTAAAATCATTGGGTTTCTTAAAAAGAATATGCAATTATATGTTTTTATTGTTTCATCTACTCTTTTAGCAATAACAATTGCTGTATTATTTGGGGATTCTTTTTTAGAAAAAGTATTTTCTAGATCATTGTGATTAGGAAATATTTCTTTTTTTATTATTTTTGTAAAATGAATATTGTTACTTGTGCAAATAATAGGAAGTTTTGTGTCTTCAGGAAATATTGTTTTGATAAATTGTCGTGATTCTTTAGAAGATTTATTATCAGTATATTTTTTAAGTTTTTCTATTTTATATTCATCAATAATTATGGGCACATCTTGGGGAATAGAAAAAGGATTCATTCCTAAAACCGTATTTTGTGTTGTTAAAATAAAATATACGATGTTAGAAAATATTTTTTTTGCATAATTCATAGTGAAACTTTGTAGTAATTTTTAATTGTTTAATTTTGACTAGTGTAAATTATTATTTTTTATTTATAAATAATAATTTCTATTTTTTGTGTCATTTTTATTGCTTTTGAAAGTTCTAAATTATGAATATTCCTACCGACGGCACAGCCGGCAGTGCCACCAATAGTTATTTGATCTTTGAGTTCTTGTAAAAAGATAGATTCTTCTTTTGCTTTGCCGCCAGAACATATAAGTTTTGTGTTACCAGCTGCCATCACCGCTTGTTGTAAATCAGAAGCATTTTCTGGTGGGTTAATTTTTGCAAAATCTGCACCAAGGCAGTTTGCAATACCTGCAGCACCTGCAATAAGATTGGCATTTTTTTCATCTTTAATATTTTTGCCTCGTGGGTACATCCATAAAATTGCAATCAAGCCTTCTTGATGAGCTTGAAAAATAATTTTTGCAGCTTCTTGTAGCATTATATTTTCAAATTCACTGCCAAGATAAACAGTATAGCCAACTGCCTTAATTGGAATACCAAAATTTTTTATTTTTACGACTTGTTCTACTGTCCACAGTTGTTTGCTTATTGGATCATGATTTTCTTTTGCAAGAAGGTCTGTTTTGCTATTGAGTTTTACGCAGTAGTTTATATTTTTATAATTTTGAGCGTATCTATTAATAAGACCAAGCTGTGTTGCAAAAACTCCAACATGTCCTTTGTTTGCAATTTCAAAAAGATGAGTAGGTTTTTGTGCATCAGAATGAATGTTTGCTCCGTAAAAATCTTTATTAAGATGTTCTACTTTTTGATCTCCGGCAAATAAAAAGAGGTTGTTTGTATTTTTGGTAATTGTTTTACAATTTTGGATAAACTCATTTTTTTTATTTTCTGGCACATCTGCAGGGATAATAATATTTGCTGGCATTTTTTATTCCTTTAATTTCAGATTGTTTTTTATATGATTTTATCATGGATGAGCATTTTTTTTGCAATTTTTTCAAATAAAGGTGCAGCAACGGTAGAAGCGTAAGCTCGTTTTTTATTTGTTTCTTTGACAAAAACTACAATGACTCGTTGGTAATCATCATGTTCTACAATTCCTGCGCAGGTAAAAATATTTTTATTATCAACATATTTTCCATCAACGAGTAAGTTTGCTGTACCAGTTTTGCTCATAATCGTATAGCCTTGTATATTTGCTTTTTTAGATGTTCCAACTTTTGTCGTTGCTTGTAAAATATCTTTTACTTCTTGAATTGCTTTGTTTGAATATAGTTTAGAAAAATGTTGTAAAGGTTTGTTATCTAGTATCAATTTCGGCTGAATATCGTAACCATTTCTTGCAATAATACAAAAAGCTCGTGCAAGTTGCAGGAGTGTTGCGGTTATTTCGTATCCGTAAGAAAGAGATATTATAGATTGCTTTGACCAGTTTTGTGGTGGGTTGACAAATCCAGATTGTTGACCAGGAAATTGTAAGATAGTTTTTGTTCCAAAGCCAAGTTTTTTGTAATGTTGGTATAGTTTTTCATTGAGTCGTTTTGCTACAATTGAGCTGCCAATATTGTTAGATTTTTGAATAACTTCAGAAAATGTTACTTTTCCACAGGGTATAACGGTGTTAATTTTTCTGCCATCTAAGTAGGCAGTTTTTTTATTTTTACAGTCAATAATTTCTTCAGGTGTAACAACTTCTTCTTCAAGTGCTGCAAGTGCAATAAAAATTTTTATCACAGAGCCAAGTTCATAAGTGTCAGTTAAGATTTTATTTTTTGTATCTTCTAGATTAAAATTATATTTATTATTTGGATCGAAAAATGGAACATTTACCATTGTTAAAATTTCACCATTCTTTGGATCCATGATTAAAGCAGAGCCTTGTTTTGACTCCCAGTCTAGTAATGTTTGACTTAGCTCTTCATGGGCAAGAAATTGTAAATCACTATTGATAGTGAGATTAATTGATTTTCCAGCAAGTCCTTGTTCTTTTGTTTTTTTTGTAAAATAAAAATCTCCAAAGCGGGCATCTTGTTGCAGATTTGCTATGGTAGGAATTCCGGCAAGTTGTTTGTTGTATTGTAGTTCTAATCCAAAAATTCCATTATTATCAATATCTGTTGCTCCAATGACTGTGCTTAATGATGGGACAGTGTAAAACCGGCCTCGTTCTTGGATAAATTTTATATCTTCTATTTCAGATTTTTTAATATAATCATATTCATCTTGTGTAACTTTTCTTTTGATAAACATAAAATTGGTACCGAAATTATTTTTAAGTCGTTTCAGTGCGTAGGGGAAATTTTGAGAAAGAAAGCAGGTCAGTTGTTTTTTATTGGTAAGCTGTTTGGGTAGAATGAACGCTGATAAAAAATTTTTGTTTAAAGCAAGTTGTTTTTCACCGGTTCGATCAAATATTTCTGCACGAATTGGATGGCTTTTTTTTGTAACATGATATTGCTCTCTGCCAAGATTTGTATAAAATTTATTTTGCCAAATTTGAATAAAACTTAAATTAATGATGATAATGCAATAAATAAGTATAAAAATAAAAAAAATAATTAATGATTTTTTTTTGTATTTAGTATTCATGCAGTTAAGTATGCGTAATTATCCTAAAAAAGAGCAATATTTTATTATAATAATTTTATTTTTTTGAGTTGAGATAGTTTCGTTTTATGGAGCTTTAATTTTTTTTGGGCAAATTTTTTGATTTTATTATGTTGATAAAAAGAAGATCGCCTTTGTTTTAGATTTTGTATTTGTTGAACGAGTTGTAATTTTTTGGCTTCATTTTGTTGTTTCTGATATGAAAGATTAACAAAATTACTATGTTTATAGATTTGAAAAACAATAAAAAAAATATGGACAGCTATAAATATTTTTATAAATGTTTTTCTTTTCATGACTGTTTCATCTTTTTTTAAATAGTATGATAATTATCAATAAGCATAAAAAAAGATTTTATTTAAAGGCAAGAGTTTATAAAAAAGGGACGAATTAAAATCGCCCCTTTTTTTATTTTAAAAATCATATGACATACTAAAGTGAACCTCGTTAGAAGATTCTTTTATTTTATTATTGTAATCGAGCTTGAATCCCCAATCAATTTTAACAGGCATCGGCTGTAAAAGTCGAAGGCCTACTCCAACTGCATGTCGATATTTAAATGAATTATGTTGTAAAAATGTTTTAGAAATACTGCTTGCATAAGGATTGTCCCAACCAGATCCTCCATCATAAAAAACGACGCCTTTCATCGTAAAATCTGGAGTAATTGGAAATATTAGTTCAGCATTAACAAAAAAACCTTTTTTTCCGCCAATTGAATCACCTAAAAATTGTGGTCCTATTTTTCCAAATAAAAATCCACGAACGCTTGCAGGTCCACCGATATGAAACAGCTCACGGTATGGAATATTTCTATTTTTAAATGGTGCAACCATACCAAAATAACCGTGCAGCTTAAGTACCAAATCACGTTCTCCAATAAGAGGCGTAAACCAGTTAACATCAAGATCAAATTTGTGATAACCAATATTGCTACTAAAACTTGGAAGACCAACATGGTAAATAGCTTGCCATTTGTAGCCACGGCTAGGATGCATAGGGTGATTTTTGCGGTCCATTGCCAAATGTGTTGCTATCCAGCCATAGGTTCCAGGGTTAAATAGACGGTCTAAAACAGATTGATACTCTGTATTTGCATTGATTTCTTCTGTAATATTTTTTAAAAAAGATCTTCTAACTTTTGAAATAGGTGGTATCTCATATTTAACACTATCAATACCAGCTCGAAGCATAACTTGTGTTTCATATAATAAAGGAGTTACAAAACCAAGACTTCCTCCAGCACCAGTTAGTTTTTCATTGACTGGTTGTGTATTTTTAAACTCATCATAGCCAAGTCTTTTGTGATAAACATCAAAAGCTCCACTAAGTGGCATATCAAACATCCATGGATTAGTGATATTAAAGATTAAATTCTTCTCTTCTTTTGCAAGTGATCCACTGAGCATTAATTGAATTCCAGTACCCATTAAGTTGGTATCTGCAATTTCTCCACCAAAAGAAAAACCAGAACCGCCAGATTGACTTACAGCTGAGCCACCAAATCCAACTTTTAAGTTTGCTTTTCCTGTTTTAACTTCTTTCAAAATTAGATCAAGATTTGCATGCTCATCATCAAGACGCACTGTTTTCCATGTTACACCGTCACGTTGATCAAAATATCCAAGACTTTCAACTCGTGTTTTAGATAGATCCATTCGCTGATTAGTTATTAAAGAACCTTCAGAGAGCAGTAGCCGTCTTCGAATAACTTTATCACGAGTTTTTTTGTTTCCTATTATATTAATTTTATTTAAAAATATTTTGTTACCAAGTTCTGTCTCAAAAGAAACAGTTACTGTTTTATCTTTTTCATCCGGTTGTATTGATGGATTAATATGTGCAAAAATATAACCAAGTTCTCCCCATAAAAACTCAAGAGCTTTAATGCTATCCATAATTTTTTCACGCGAGTAGTTTTGACCAGCTTGTAGTGGAAGCATTGCTTTGATGTACTCATCACGTAAAATATTTTTACCCGATGATGAAACAGATTTTACGGTATATTTATCGCCTTCTTTTATTTCAAAGGTTATAGTAAATTGTTTTGTTTTAGGATCTTTTTCAACATCAACATCAACAACTTTTGCTGTTAGGTAACCATTATTTTGGTAATGTTGCTCTATAATATGTTTGTCACCTTCAAGCCGTTCAGGGTGAAAGTTTCCAGATCCATCAAGTAGCCCTAAAATCCAATCTTCTCTTGTAAATATTATTTTTCTAAGATGTTTACTTTTTATATTTTTATTACCTATAAATAGTATTTTTTTTACAAGAGATTTACGATTTTCTTTGATTGTAAATGTTGCAGTTCCTTTTTTATCTTTGTTTAAATCGAGTTGATAAGCAACTTCTGCATGATGATAGTTTTTTCCTTGATAAAGTTTTTTAATTTTATAAGCATAGGTAGCAAGTTCTTCTTTATTAAGAGCTGGTATAGAATCGAAATCAAGTTTTTTTCTAATCTCTTTTTCATTCATATGTTTATTGCCAACAAACTTTACAGCAATAAGAGGTATTTTTTCTTCAACAATAATGTAAATATTTATTTTATTCTTACCAACGTTTTTACCTTCTACTTGAATATTTTTAAAACGCTTTAGATCATAATATAAATTATTAATAAGTTGTTTTGTTTTTCGTGGATCAAATTCTTGTCCAATTTTATAGGGTATTCGATTTAAAATTGCAGATTTTGGTACCATAGTATTTCCAGATACTATGATGTCGTTAATAATTTTTTTATTACTACTTTTTTTAACTGTTTCCTTTTTTATTTTTTTGTCTTTTTTTTCGCATAAAGTGTGAGAAAATGTAGACAGTCCTACTAAAAGAATTAATGCATTAATTTTATATTGATTTTTTTTGAATGATACCATCTATAAGGCTCCTGTTACTTGAGATGAAGCATTGCTCATTTTTTTTTATTTCATTACTGCATGGACTTGATTTTGGTTTGCAGTTTACTATGATTTTTTAAAATTTCCCAATTAATATCAAGGCCTGCAAAAAAATGTATACTAAAAATATAAAATAATAAATCTTGGTTCATAATATTTAATATAGGAAAGAGCAAATGTTAAAAGTTACTAATACTCTTACAGGAAAAAAAGAAGTCTTTACTCCTTTAGATAAAAACTCTGTAAAGATGTATGTTTGTGGCATTACTCCTTATGATTTTGCACATATTGGTCATGGACGAGTTGCGGTAGTTTTTGATCTTGTTTATAGATTATTTAAATATTTAGATTGCTCAATAACCTATTGTCGTAACTTTACTGATATAGATGATAAATTATTATTGAAAGCAGAAAAAGAACTTGGAGATCAAAATAAATATTTATCGGTAGCTACCAAATATATAGAAAGCTATACTGACGATGTTAAAAAGTTACAGTGTTTGGATCCTGATTATGAGCCTCGTGTAACTGAAAATATTCAAGATATTATTTCATTTATTAGTCATCTTATAGATAATGAAAAAGCGTATGTTGTCAAAAATGATGTATATTTTAGTATTGCATCTTTTCCTGCATATGCACGACTTTCTAAGCATGATTTAAAAAATTTACGCTCCGGCTCTCGAGTGCAAGTAAATACTCAAAAAAAAGATCCATTAGATTTTGTTTTATGGAAAGGTAATGAAGAAGAAAGATTTTGGAAAAGTCCATGGGGTTATGGAAGACCAGGTTGGCATATTGAATGTTCTGTTCTTGCAAAAAAGTTTTTAGGAACACAAATAGATATTCATGGTGGCGGTATGGATTTAATTTTTCCACATCATGATAATGAGATTGCTCAATCTGAGTCACTGCATAAAAAAACATTTGTTAATTATTGGATGCATAATGCATTTGTTCGCATTGACAAAGAAAAGATGTCAAAATCTTTGGGTAACTTTTTTACATTAAAAGATGTTTTTAAAAAATTTGATCCAATTATTGTTCGTTTTTATTTGTTAAATCATTATTACAGAGCGCCGCTTGATTTTTCTTTTGATGATCTTGAATCACTGCAAAAAAGTTATAAACGTTTATGTTTAATGTTTGATCATGTAAAAAATGATCTAGTACCTATAACTACTCAAGAAAGTAAACAGTCAACGGTTGTTCAAAAAATGTTGCAATTTATAACTGATGATTTAAATACACCAGGAATGCTTGGTGTTCTTTTTGAGCATAGTGATCTTATTAAAAATAATAAAAAAGAAGCTGCCGCAGTTAAATTTTTTGTAAATGAAGTTCTTGGTTTACCACTTGAAAAACTTGATGTTCAAAAAATTGAAATAACACCAGAAATTCAATCCTTAATTGATACCCGTATAAAAGCTCGAAAAGAAAAAAACTGGAAAGTAGCAGATGAAATTCGTGATACGTTACAAAAAATGGGTGTAGTTATAGAAGATAAGAAGTTATAATTATTTATAATAGAAAGGTTTTTTATGACAAGTAAGAGAAAAATTTTTACATTAATTATATTGTTTGGAATGAGTTCAACTACGTTACCAGTAGCATCAAGATCTATTAGTTTGGCAAAAAAATTAATACAATTCGTGTTAAGAACACCTGCTGGAAAAAAATTAACACTATTTTTAGGTGTTGGTACTTTTGGTGCTGGTTGTTATAAGTATGATCAGTTTAAAAATTTAGGTTTAGCAGAAAAAGCAAAAAAAGAAGCAGAAAAAGCAAAAAAATAAATTTACTTTTATTCCAAATATAGGTACACAAATCTATATAAAAAAAGAAGAGCTTAATAATTTTATTAAGCTCTTCTTTTTTATAGTTTTTATTATCCTAAAAATTCAGTAACAGAAGCTTTAAGGTCATCTTTACTCATATAGCCAGTTTTTTTACCTTTTACTTCGTTATTTTTAATGAATACAAAAGTTGGAACAGATGTTACACCATATTTAATAGAAAGTTCACGTGCATCATCTACATTTAATTTTGCAAATTTGTATGTTGCTCCAATTTCTTTTTCAAGCTCTTCAATAATTGGATTCATTTGTTGGCAAGGTCCGCACCATGTTGCATAAACATCAAGAACTACTGGTTTTGTAGATTCTTCTATTTCTTTTTTTATATTTGATTCAGTAATAGTTACAATAGCCATTAAGTTCCTTTGTTTGAGTGAAAATTATTATATTTTGTATAATAAAGGTTAGCAATAAATAGAAAAAACATAAATGTTCTTTTTTATCATCAACCAGAAATTTGTGCTCGTAGTTTTGCATTTTCTTTGCGTAGTTCTTGCAATTCTTTGCGGAGCATTTTTTTTTCGTTACCAGGTTTCAAATCTTGTTTTTTAGTTTTCATAAATTTATCTACTTCTTTGCGGTTTTCTTGGCTGAGTTGTTTTTTCTTTTCAAGATTTCGGTCAGTAAAACCTTCGATAACAAGTTTTTTTAGAGCAATAATTGGTACTTCCATTTCTATTGGGCCCGCTTTATTTATTTTATCGCAATATAGTTTTTTGTTGTTTTCTATAAGATAGTGAGACTGTGTTTTTTTATCATTAGAAACAAGAATTATTTCTACAAATACAATGTTGCCATATTCACTTGTTTTATTCTCTTCAGGTTTATAGGTCCATTTTTTTTCTGGTTGTGGAACAATAATTTCATTTGTTTCAGAAAGATCGATTTGAATTTCAGTAAAATTTTTTCGTGGATTTTTTAAAATAATATAATTATTACCTTCTTTTTTTATAATTTTTTTATTTTTTATAGAAGGTTTTGTATAAAGTGGAATTTGTCTAAATAAGTTATCAAGAGAAATGTTATCAATTTTTATTGGTTGTTCTGGTTGTGCCCATGTATATAGCGTACCGTGAAAATTAATTACATGTTTATTGCCTCCAGCAACTGTTGTTTCAGGTGCACCCCAATTTACTAAAACGAGCAAAATTGCTACATTAAGAAAAAGAAATATTATTTTTCTCATTGATATCCTTTATATTTTTATTAGAGATTTTAAAAAGTATTTAAGTAAGATTATTAAAGGTGTACTATAATTGAATAAAATTTGGCAAGACCTGTTTTTAATTATCTAAATTATTGAAGAATTGCCAGCTCATCGATACAGTAATATTTATTAACATTATTTTTAGAGGAAAGTTTATGTTCTATTCTCATGGATCTTATCCAGAAAAAACAACAGCACAAGACTTTATGTATAAAGTATATGGTTGGATGTCTGTTGCACTGACAATAACTGCA
Source organism: uncultured Pseudomonadota bacterium (assembly GCA_964647685.1). Taxonomy (GTDB): domain Bacteria; phylum Babelota; class Babeliae; order Babelales; family Vermiphilaceae; genus CAZYJE01. Next base: position 10,281 of record CAZYJE010000045.1, read on the forward strand.
TCTGTTGCTTACTATGTGTTCAAAACTCCAGCTATTTTCAATGCTTTGCAAACAAATCCATCATTGTTAATGATGTTGATGGTTTTGCAGTTTGGCCTTGTCATTGCTTTATCATTTTTTCTACAAAAAATGACATTAATGGTTGCAGGAATTTCATTTATGGCATATGCAGTTTCTGTTGGTATTTCAGTTTCATCAGTTTTTTTTATTTATACACAAGGTTCAGTATATACAACATTTTTAACAACAGCAGGCATGTTTGGTGTAATGTCTTTATATGGTTATACAACAAGATCAGATCTAACATCTTTTGGTAGTATGGGTATTATGATGCTTTTTGGTTTGATTATTGGCGGCCTTGTCAATATGTTTTTCCAAAATCCACTTGTACATTTTTTCCTGTCAGCTCTTGGTGTTATTGTTTTTACTTTACTTACAGCATATGATACTCAAAAAATTAAGCAGCTTGGTGGGCAATTGATGGTAGATCGTCAAACACAAATGAAAATTGCTATTATTGGTGCACTTGCACTGTATCTAGACTTTATAAATTTATTTTTATATTTATTACGATTTATGGGTCAACGCCGAAAAAATTAAGGAAGAGAGTAATGAAGCAAAAAAAAATAGGAATAGTTTTTGCGTTTTTTTTTACTATATCGTTAAGTTTATTTTTTAAAATTTTTTCCAATTCCAATCTAAGTCAAAAAAAAACTGTTGCTCCATTGCAAGAGGTCACTTCTGATAATCAACTCAATAAAAAAAGAACAGAAAATAAAAAAATGGGACTGCAAGGTATAACAACAGAAAGTAAACTTAAAGAAGCACAAAATATTCTCAAAAGAGAAGAAGAAGTTGACATAACTTCTGTTGCTATTGACTTTGATGAAAAAGATTTTGAAAAAAAACGTAAAAAAAATGCAAAAAAGTTAGTAGAAGATGGAATAAGACATATTCAAAAAAATGAGATACACAAGGCTTTTAATGATTTTACACATAACAAAGAATTTTTAAGAGGTGATCTGTATCTTTTTGTATATAATACAGAAGGTATCTGTTTTGCACACGGTCAAAAAGATTACTTATTATTACAAAATCTTTACAATTTACAAGATGTTTATGGTGTTCATATTGTTCAAGAAATTATTAATGCCGGAAAAAAGGGTTCTGGATGGGTTACCTATGCATGGCGCAATGCGACAAAAATAGCATATGTATCTAAAGTTAAGAAAGATGGCGTTGTTTATATTGTCGGCTCAGGGTACTATCCTCACTCAAAACGTGATTCTGTTGTTAATTTAGTCAATGGAGCTATTGATCATTTTTATGATATTTTAGATCAAGGTGGAACAGTAAAAGATGCATTTAGTACATTTAGTTATCCTCTTGGAAAATTTGTTTTAGGGGATTTATATCTTTATGCACTTGATTTTGATGGAATTGTTATGGCCCATGGTGAGCGTCCAGGGTTAATAGGTCAAAATGCTCTTGAGTATAAAACAGTTGAAGGTGATTTTTTAAACAAAAATATTATGGCAAAGCTTTCTAGTTTACCAAGTGCTTGGATAGAGTATATTTCTAAAGGTGCTCGAAAACTTGCTTATGTAAAAAAAATAACAGATAAAACAGGTAAACATTATTTTGTTGGTTGTGGTTATTATCCAGATGCCGGTAGAAAAGCTGTACAAGACCTTGTTGCAAAAGGTTTTAAATATATGCAGCTGCATGGTATTACGCAGTCAACAAATGCTTTTAACAATCCTTTAAACGCAAAATTCTTTAATGGTGACTTAAGTTTATTTATTTACACAATGAAGGGCAAAGTAATTGCTTACGGCGAAAATAAAGATTTTGTTGGTGTTAATCAATATAACCTCAAAGATGATTCGGGACAGCTTTTTGTTCAAAATATGATTCAAAAAGCAAAAAAAGGTGGTGGTTGGGTTGATATTAAACTTAAAAATGCATTTCATTTTATTTACTTAGAAAGAGTTAGACTTGGAACACAAGATTATTTTGTTGGCTCAGGATTTTATCCAATTTCAAAACCAGAAACAGCGCAACTACTTGTAAAAAGAGCAATAGAAATGGTTCGTGATAATGATATGGCAAGAGCTCAAAATTTACTTATCAAAAGAGATGGAAACTTTGTAAGTGGTGATTTGAACGTTATGTTATTTGATAGTACTGGTATTTGTTACGCATATGGTGATGATAGTCATTATATTTGGACAAATATGATGAACGAAAAAGATGACGACG
>CAZYJE010000046.1:0-1301 GCA_964647685.1 uncultured Pseudomonadota bacterium
CCCAAACCCCAAACCCCAAACCCCAAACCCCAAACCCCACACCACACCACTCATAAACAGAAGCTTTAAAGTCCAAATATTTACTAGATAAGCCAAATATTATCTTATAAATCATGCCGAAGAGACCTGTAGCATTAGGCGACATAGAGATAAACAAATATCTTGAAAAAGAAGCTGCAAACCAACCAGAAAAAGAGCCCAATGATGATTCTCAGGCAACCAGGTCCTCATTCTCACTTGACAACAATATCAAGTACAATCAGTGTTCTAATAAACTAAGAATGATTACCCAGAACAAGGTCTCTATCGATGTTCAATTCGATGAACTCAAAATGAAAAACCTACTAATGGACATCTTCAAAGGAGACAACGTAGATTTGTTAAACGCAGAACTAACTGAAAGAGAATTCATTGTACTTAAAAATATTTTGTTGAAGCGTGTTAAAAATGAAAAAACCAGTCTAAGTGACATGTGCAGTAAGGAGCGAAGACTAACCACTGCTTTCCACAAATTGGAGCTAGAAATGAACAGATGCTGGGAAGCAAGGAAATTCGATGATCTTGGCAGAATCATACAGTCAAAGTTGCAGCTGCTCTGCAAGAAACAGGAAGAGAAATATAAGATGATTTATAAGATGGTATTAAATAAGCAGTTAGAACATTTCACACTTCCTGGCACAAACACAGAGAAGAAGAAGGATAAGCTGATTGCCTTTTATAAATTCAATTTCGAAAAGTACTGTAAGGAGCATAGCATTCCGCTTGAAAAAATCTATGATCCACTGAACAATAGGCTACTTTGCAATGCGAGTTTTAATACTATCACCTCTGCTTATCTAAAGCTGTTCTATGGGAATACGTCTTACAAGAATCACAGCTTTTTATACATCTTCAATGAGCTGTTGAAGGAGTATGTGGAATCGAGAATGAAGCAGAAATTCGAGGTCATTTTGGGAAGGATAAAGGAGATGCTAGTGAAAGATAAGGTCAACGATGATATGATTGTTAATCATATTAACAACCGTGGAACGAAAATCCCTTGGACGAAAAACGAGATCATTGACGCGAAATACTGCTATTGGAAGCACGTAGGTAAAATAAGAAGAGAAAAGCCTCAGAACAAAAGGAATTTAGAATCGTCAATAAAAAGCTTAAATCTTATTATCTTTATTACGAGCAATAAGGTTCAGGGGTTTGGGGTTTGGCCCCGACAGCCCATCCCCGGCTTCGGCGTGGCGGGTGTGGTCGTGGCCGTGGGCGAGCGGGTGAGCGACTTCTCCCCCGGGGACCGGGTGTACGGC
>CAZYJE010000047.1:0-1485 GCA_964647685.1 uncultured Pseudomonadota bacterium
CAAACCCCAAACCCCAAACCCCAAACCCCAAACCCCAACTCCATAAAGACATTTAAATAACAGGAATAAATAAATTAATTTAAAAGAGGCTGTGGTTTTCCGAAACCTTTAATCAATTGATAAAGGGAATAGTTATAAAGCTGGATTAAAAATGAAACACTATCCTAAAGACTATGTAAAAGAACATCTTGATACTGTGATCCTTGTAGCTATCTTTACCCCTATTGATATGGAGGTTCTAACTCCCACAGCACATGCTCATAAGAAAATATTTATTACAAGTGCAGATCTTCCTGTAAATGACAGACATTTGAATTTCTTTGATGTTATTCATATTATGAAAGATAATACAGATCATGAGGGCGTTAAAGAAATGCTTAAACCACATATCACAAACCCTAAGCTAACTCGTGTTGCTTTACTCAATTGTTTAGATAATCCATTAGTAACTGATATCAGAGAACACTTTGATATACCAGGACCAAGATTTAAAGATATTGAAACCATCATTAGTAAAGACCTTGGAAAGAAGCTCTTTGCAAAGAATGGCATTAAAACACCCAAGCATCTTATTGTTGATAAAGAAGCTTATAAAAAGGATTCTAAGGCTTATGCTGAGTATCTTAAACAAGAATTAGGGATGCCAATGTTTGGAAAGAGAACCTTTAGCTCATCTGGTTATGGTTATTGTAAAATCTTTTCTGATGAGGATTTAGATAACTCTTTAAAGATGATTGCAGAAACTGATGCAGAATATGAAATAGAAGAGTTTATTGATGCAGGAACCATCAGTCTTGATTTCTTTGTTATTAATAATGAACTTGTTTGGTATAGATGTTTAAGACAAGCTTTCCCTTTATGTAATGTCCATGAATATAAGCCTAGTACTGGCTATTTGATTCCAAAAACAGATCCTCTTTATGCTCAAGGTCTTGAGGTTGTACAAAAAGCTATTAAGGCTCTCTCTCCTATCTATTGTAATTTCGGCAATATAGAAGGCTTTGAAACTAAAGATGGTATTGTATTTTGTGAATTAAACTATAGAAGATGTGGAGCTAATCATATGGCTGGTTATCTTTATACTGAAGGTTATAATGGAGAGAGTCTTTCTATTGATCTACAATGGGGACAGCCAATAAAACTACCAAAAATGGATCATGAAGAACCTTTTAAGAAATATTTCTGTTTCTTTGACTTTTCTTTAAGACCTGGTAAGATAGTATGTAAAAACGCTTTACCAAAGGATTTAAAGAGTGAAATGAAGATGGATTGGATATGTAAGAACGGAGAAGAGTTTGCTGAGATGAAGATGAGAATTGGATCTGCTGGTTATGGTGTTATCAGCAATGAGAGTTATGAACAGTTACTTAAGGATATAGAATTACTTGGTGAATGGAATGCTTATGTTATGGAGTAGTAATTAAAAATAAATCAGATAGTGATTAAAGACTAGGGGTTTGGGGTTTGGGGTTTGGGGTTTGGGGT
>CAZYJE010000048.1:0-1153 GCA_964647685.1 uncultured Pseudomonadota bacterium
CCCAAACCCCAAACCCCAAACCCCAAACCCCAAACCCCGTAAGTGGTTTACATGATTAGGCTCGTTATTTAAACTTAATTATAAGAGGTTATATCATCAAGTCTTATTCTTCTATAAGACTGGGTACTGTGTAGACTGTTGAACTTTTTGAGTCTGTCTTTGTGGTCAGAATAGTTAGATTCGGATAATGTCGTTCCTATTCGTTTTGGAGAGGTTTTCTGTTGAATAGGAGCTAAAATCAAGGCTTTCTGGCATGTGTTAATAGACACTTGTTTTGCAAAGGATTTTTCTGGGGAATGTGAGATACTACTGTCTGTGTATGTTTTTAGCCTTGAAAGGTACTTAGAGACAAGGTTAAGCTCATTCTTCTGCTCTGCAATACATACGTTCTTAACTACGCTGCTTTTGTTTCTTTTTAGAATGGATTTTCGAGGTTGCCCAGTGTTATTATCGTATTTTATTGATTTATTAGCTTGTCGTTTCTGAAAATCTAAATAAGCTGTCTTCCCATTAAACCTATCCCCAACATACCTGGAATCTCTCCCTCCAGTCATAACACTGTTATTTGTGCGTAACTCACTCTGAATCAGCCGCTGCTGAGAACCTTTATTGAATTGGTTTGAATAGTCCTTTGTGAGTGGTCTTCTTATTATTTCGCTTTGATTATAGGAATGATTCAGATTGGCTTGTGTTGTGTTCAATCTTCTATAGTCTTTGCGGAATAGATCATTTGACACAGGAATAGGCTGATAGCTTATCCTATTAGACTCAAACCCACTATCCAACACCTTTTGTTTCCTAAACACACCTTCTTGTACTGTGTTTCTGAAGTCTACGTTACTCCATTTCACTCTATCCGTCATAGCACGTTCATTAGTATGCTGTGTTGAGTTTGACATAAGCATACTGATTTTAAAGCTGTTACTGTTCCCGCTATCTGAGGGTCTAAATCCCAATGGTCTTGAATCAAGCCTCATACTATCAGGGGAGTTATAGTGTGATTTCTCTTTCAAATCTATGGTGGGAGGTTCGAAACTGTTTTGTGGAGTTATCCTTCTCCTATCAGCTTTCGACATGCTTTTGCTCTCCATTAAGTCAAATAGTGTATCAGTTCTCTGTCCTTCACACCTCTCTGTCATTTTATCATTTAAAC